>CAZXQM010000084.1:5056-7433 GCA_964643455.1 uncultured Vampirovibrio sp.
ATTGTTTTTTTATTAATTTTTTTATCTTTTACACTGATACCGCTTTGCGGATTTTTAAAATCCAGATTTCCTATAACAATAATAGTCTCATTCTTTAAAGAACGTGAATAAGCAAAAACTTTATCGTTACCTGTTTTAAGCGGCGTAAAACTTCCTTTTGTAATTAATTCCTGATTTTTTTGTCTGAAATCATAGGCAGTTTTAAAACTGTTTAGAATATTTTTATTTTCACCACCAGGTTTTCTGGAAAAGTTAAACAAATCCATTTTACCTCTGTGTACAAAGTAGTAATCATCGTCAGTCTCGGATTTTTTAGCTTTAGTGTTCGCCCAAGGATAAAGGTAAGTATCACCGGTAAAGAAACCATCTATAAAATAAGGGTTGTATGGTAAGGTAGCTCCTAGCCAGGAAATCATTATGGAGAAATTCTCTCCGTGTAATACAATTGGGCTTACTTCATCATGTGTTGTAAAACTAAGTATAACACTTTTAGGGTCTTTATAAGAACTTAAAAGCTTTTGATTAAACTTAATATGTTCTATAAAATCATTTGCATTCCATTCTTTTATATTAAAGAAACTTCCATAGTATCCGTCAAATCCTGCTTGAAGAAGTTTATCAAAAGGTGTAAATTCGGCATACATACTTGGAGGTTCTCTCCAAGAGTCGGAAGCTTCTGCTAAGAATAAAAATTGGGGATCTTTTGCACGTGCATATTTAATAATTTCAACCCAGAAATTAGCAGGTTTAATAGTTGCAACATCAGCTCTTATGCCATCTGCGCCTATTGAAAGAAGCATGTCTATAAATTTTTTATGTGCATCAAGCAAATCTTGATTAAGTCTCTTATTGCTTCCTGTCTGCAAAAGTCTTACGTCTGTCCAGTCCGACGGTACAATTGAACACTGACGGCTGTCTTTAATAAAAAGTTCCGGATGTGTTAGGAATAAATCGTATGCGCCACAGCTGGGAAGGTCAATAATTACACGAATTCCCCTTTTGTGACATTCATCAATGAATCGTCTGGCTTGTTCAATATCTGTAAGTTCAGAGTTTTTATCAATCAGCTGTGGGTTTATGCTCCAAAAATTTTCGGCAGCATAAACAGATCCGGCTGTTCCAAGAGCTTTCAACTTTCCGACCGGTGTTATCGGGAGAACATGTAAAACATTAATGTTTAACTCATTTAATTCATCCAATCTTTTTACTGCATTTAAGAAATTTCCGCTGATTTCATCTTCATCTATAATTTCATTGCCGTTAGTGTCCTGTGCATTAAAAGTCCGGATATTTATTGCACAAATATTTGCTTTGTTATTTAAAAATAAACTTCTGAGATTATTTTCTGTAGCATAGCTTATGCCACTTAAAGCAAGTAAGACTGTCAGTGTAGCAAAAATTTTCTTATTCATACCATAATTTTAACAAATAAAAATAATTTATGCTATTTTTAAAATATGGATTATTATACAAAAAATACTCTGCTGGGCGATGTTACAATAGTTGCGGAACGAGGGTTTATAACAAATCTTTTTTTTAGTAAAAAACAGATTGCAGCAAATTATAGAGAAATAGAAGTGTTAAGTGCTGCTTTTTCTCAGCTTGAAGAGTATTTGACCGGCAAAAGAACAACTTTTTATTTACCCCTAAATCCGAAAGGAACAAAGTTTCAACAACGTGTATGGAGCATTTTGTTAAATATTCCTTATGGAGAAACAAGGACATATAAAGATATTGCAATACTTTCCGGCAATGCAAACGCTTCCCGTGCTGTCGGAAATGCAAACCACAAGAATCCAATTCCAATATTTATTCCGTGTCACAGAGTTGTCGGTTCAGATAAATCACTTAACGGTTATGCTTATGGTCTGGAAATGAAAGAAAGGCTGCTCAAGCTGGAGCATGCTATTCTTTAATTTGAAAAATGCACTTAACGCAATGTGCTTTTGGCTGAAGAATTAAGTTATCTTCCAAATCATGCATTTTTGCTATTCTCGTAATCAGGGGTTCGCCGCAGATAGGACATCTAAGGTTTATTTCGTGGTTTAAAATTTTACGCTTAATATTTTCAATAATATCATCACTAATAACATCAAATTGATAATCTTTTTCTCTTTCTTTAAGTTCGCTAGGAGAACATTTAAGAATTCTTGCAAGTTGTTGTCTTTGGGTTACGGAAAGAAAAAGTTCCTTTCCTGACTCTATATCTTCTAATACTTCCAGCTTGATGTTAGTTTTATTAGCAAGACCTGTTATAGACAAACCTGCCTTTTCTCTTTTTTTTTGAATAAATTCTGCCAAACTTTCCATACAATAATATTATATCTCAATATTTTTCTCATAATTAATAAAAATTCTAATCGTAACAAAATTTAAA
>CAZXQM010000085.1:0-7133 GCA_964643455.1 uncultured Vampirovibrio sp.
CATACAATATTTAAAAATGCTTATACAACAATCTGTTTGCGCGATAAAAGCTCTCTATGATATAATAAAACCCATTAAAGGAGAATCGCATGAATAAATTAAGAATCGGAATCATTGGTCTTGGGACTGTCGGCTGCGGTGTTTATAAGACATTACAAAACATTGATAATGTTGAAATTGTTAAAATTGCAGTAAAAAATATTAATAAACCGAGAGGCGCAGAAGTTGCACCGGAAATGCTTACAGATAATCCTTACGATATTATTAACGATTCTTCAATCGATGTAGTTGCGGAGTTAATCGGAGGAGTTGAACCTGCTTATGATTATATTACAGCAGCGATTAAAAACGGTAAACACATTGTTACTGCAAACAAAGAACTTCTGGCAAAGAGAGGGGAAGAACTTTTCAATCTTGCGGAAGAATATAACAGGGTTGTGCTTTACGAAGCTGCCATTGCAGGCGGTATTCCTATTATAATGCCGATTAAAACAATTCTTGCCGGTAACAAAATTAATAAAATTCATGCCATTTTAAATGGTACAACAAACTATATTCTGACAAAAATGGATGTTGACGGAACCTCTTATGAAGATGTTTTAAAAGAGGCACAGCTTCTGGGATATGCCGAAACAGACCCGACCGGTGATGTAGAAGGTTTTGATGCCGCTTATAAAATTACAACACTTGCAACAATTGCTTTCAAAAAAAGAGTTAAAATCGAGAACGTATACAGAGAAGGCATTACAAAAATCAGAAAAGAAGATATGGCAAAAGCAAATGAGTTCGGGTATAAAATTAAACTCATTGCAAGTGCAACAATAGATGAGAATGATAATGCAGATGTAAGAGTTCATCCAATGCTTGTTCCAAAAAATAACCTGCTTGCACATACCAATTATGTTACAAATGCAGTTTTACTAAGCGGTCACCCTATTGGAAGTATTGTTCTCTCCGGACCGGGAGCGGGCGAATTTCCGACAGCAAGCTCTGTTGTGGGTGATATTTTAGCAATAGCAGCCGAGTTTGGAAAAACAGATTATCCACTTCCGATGATGAGATGCAATCACTCTTCTAAAGCAAATCCAGTTAATATTGATAATACTTATAACAAATACTATATTTCAATAACCGCGCCAAATGCTATCGGTGTTATTGCAAAAATCGGAACAATATGTGCAAATAAAAATATAAGCCTTTCAAGTATACTTCAAAAAGGAGTTTCTGAAGATAATACCGCTGATATTACAGTAATTACCGAAAGCTGTCAGGAAAAACTCATTAAAGAAGTTGTAAATGAATTGAGTGATTGTACCGTAAACAGCATAATTCGTGTTGCATGAAAATAAATTATTTTTCTGACAATAAAGATTATACCCGTATAATTATTGTTTTTGTTTTAATTTATTTCAATTTCAACACACTTTCATCCCTCTTTACTTTTACCACGGTTTTTAATAATATTATTACAATGAGAGGTTACTAATGGTTACAAAATATAAACGTGTGTTATTGAAGATTAGCGGGGAGGCTTTGCTCGGGAATCAACAGTTCGGAATAGATTATAACCCTGTAGAAATGATTTCCAATGAGATAAAATCTATTTATGATAAAGGTGCTCAAGTAGCAGTAGTCGTAGGCGGCGGAAATATTTTCAGGGGGATGAAAAATAGTGCCAAGCTTGGTATGGATCAAGCCTCCGGTGATTATGTCGGCATGCTCGCAACTGTTATGAATGCTGTTGTTCTTCAATGCGCACTAAAAAAAATCAATGTAGAGTGTCGTGTTCAGACTGCGATTTCTATGAATCAGATTGCAGAACCTTATGTAAGACACAGAGCAATCAGACATCTGGAAAAAGGCAGGGTTGTGATTTTTGCCGCCGGAACAGGAAATCCTTTCTTTACAACAGATACAGCCTCCGCATTAAGAGCCTCTGAAATTGATGCAGAAGTTATGCTTATGGCAAAAAACGGTGTTGACGGAGTATATGATGATGATCCTAAAACAAATCCTAATGCAAAAAAAATAGATAAAATATCATACGATGATATAATTAAAAATGAATTAAAAATAATGGACACTTCTGCTTGCGCTCTATGCAAACAAAATCAAATACCCATTATAGTATTTGATTTCAAAGCAGAAGGCAGTTTAGAGAGGATTATGAACGGTGAATCCGTTGGAACGTACGTTAGTTAATATTTTATAAAGGAGAAAATTATGTCAGAAGCTCTTGATGAGATGTATTTATTTGGTGAAGAAAAAATGGAAAAAGCAGTAGCGCAAATGAAAAAAGAATTTGCTTCAGTTCGTACAGGTCGCGCAAATCCTGCAATTCTTGACAGAGTTATAGTTGAATACTACGGCGCACCAACACCAATCAGACAGATGGCTCAGGTTAGCGTAAGCGAAGGTACTACGCTTGTTATTACTCCTTTTGATAAAAGTATTATGAAAGAACTTGAGAAAGCTATTATTAAGGCTGAATTAGGTGTTGCTCCAAATAATGACGGCACCTGTGTAAGATTAAATTTCCCGCCTTTGACGGAAGAAAGAAGAAAAGAAACCGCTAAAGAAGTAAAAAAATACGGTGAAGATGCAAAAGTTGCAATCAGAAATGTAAGACGTGATATGGTTGATTCTTTAAAAAAGATTGAAAAAGAAGAAAATATGCCTGAAGATGCAGTAAAAGACAATCAAGACAAGATTCAAAAACTCACAGATAAATATGTAGGGATAATAGACTCACTCGTAAGTGAAAAAGAAAAAGAGGTTATGACAGTATAATGAAAAATAAAAGACTGCTTACCGGACTCATTATCGGATTTGCAGCGTTGTTTGCGATAATAGCTGGCGGGCTGTATCTGGTAGCTCTGGTTTTGGCAATAGTTGTATTGGCGGCAAAAGAATATACTTTTATTTTAAAAAACAAGGGCTTTCTTCCAAGTTTTAAAATAATCATAATTTCGAGTCTGATATTTGCGGCATTAGCTTATTTCAACAGGTTTGATCTGGTAGCATTAGCATTTACGGCATGTTCAATTATGGCATTTATGTCCGTACTGTTTAAAGGTAAACAGCCTTACATTGCTAATGTCGCAACAACAATTCTTGGTTTTGTTTATTGCGGCTGGTTTCCGCTCCATTTATTATTTTTGAGGGACTTGGGCAGCAATCCGGTTTATAATGGAATTATCAAGCAAAATATAACATTTGAAGGAGCCTGTTATGCTTTACTTCTGCTTTTTGCGGTAATCTTAACAGATACATTTTGTTATTTCACCGGCTGTAGGTTTGGAAAACATAAGCTTTCTAAAGTTATAAGCCCGAATAAAACAATAGAGGGTTCTATAGGCGGAACTTTGATGTGTATGATTTGCTGTCTGATTTTCGGCCCGATGATTCAAATTCCTTGGTATCATTGTATAATTATCGGAGTTTTAATTGCCGCTTTTGCCCAAATCGGAGATTTGTGCGAGTCAATGATAAAACGCGATGCGGGAGTTAAAGATTCAAGTAATTTACTTCCGGGACACGGCGGATTCCTTGACAGAACTGACAGTTATATTCTGACTATACCTGTTTTGCATTATTATTTGTATTTCTTTGTAGTAAATAACTTTTTTGATTTATTCAGAGGAATTTTCTCATGTTAGAAGAAATTTTCGGAGAAAAGAATGAGTTAGTGAAGTTAGCACTGACTCATCCTTCTTATACGAGCGAAAATGAATTAAACCCGCTTGAGAATTATGAACGCTTGGAATTTTTCGGCGATTCTGTTTTGAAACTTTTTACTTCAAAACTTTTATATGAAACTTACCCTAATTCTACAGAGGGTGAATTGTCAAAGATACGTTCTATTCTGGTTTCAGATGCAATACTTGCACAGATTGCAGTAAAAATTGGTATAGATAAAGAGATAGTTCTCGGTCCGAGTGAAGAAAAACAGGGCGGCAGAAAAAGAGAATCAAATCTTGCTTGCGCAACAGAAGCTATTCTCGGTGCTTATTATCTTAGCGGGCAGGCCGATAAGATTGAACAGTTTATTAGAAATTATGTAATTATTTATGCAGATGATGTTGATAAACATTTTGTTAAATACAATGCAAAAGACATTTTACAGCAATATACACAAAAAATTGATAAAACTCTCCCTGTTTATAGAACTGTAAAAATAAAAGGCCCTGCACACAAGCCGGCTTTTGAAGTTGAAGTTGAGTGGCAAGGAGAAATTATTGCAGAGGCTGAAGGTAAGACAAAAAAAGAGGCACAACAAAATTGTGCTTATGAAGCTTGTAAAAAACTTGGAATTATTGAAGAATAACCCTTTTTAAATATTAAGCTGGCACGGGATTAACGGTAATTTTCAACCAAATGCACGATACGCAGGGAAGTTTATTTCATTATAATGAAAGTGTGTATGGGAGGATTAAATGAACAGGCGCTGGTATGATTCAAATGCATATACAGAAAAAGCATTGGCAATCTTAAAAGATATGGATGAAGAAAAACGCCGTACACTTTCCCGTGACTTGACAGCGGTTATTCATCAAATAAAAGAAATGCATGAAGAGCAAGAAGGGGACAAACAGGAAGTAAGCCTCGGTATTGACAGAGTACTCGGGCTTTACAAAATTTCTAATTCAAGAAGGTGGTATGACAAAGTCAGCTTGCTTTCTTACGCAATGAAAACAATGTCTACATTACCGGATGAAGATTTTTATAACATTATGGAAGGTATCTCAACCTCTTTATCTGCATAAAACAACTCTAGTAATAAACCCGATATTTTCTCCCGAATTTCGATTACATTTCTGAACCCTATTATCTGCTTAAATATTGATTTTTTCCCCTGTTTATTCTAAACTGCAAGTGTTAGAAAAATAAGGAGATGGATTATGTCAAGAAAACCAATTATTGCAGGAAACTGGAAAATGAATCTGCTTCAGGATGAAGCAAAAGCTTTATTTGAAGGTATTGAAAAGTTTACAAAAGATTTCACAGCATCTCAATTACCTACAATTGTTATAGCACCTGTATTTACATCACTAAATGTTGTACATACCGTAAAATGCAACTGCGGCTGCAGCGGAGATAAAATTTCTATTGCTGCTCAAAACTGCCACTGGGAAAATTCCGGCGCATACACCGGAGAAGTTTCAGTAGAAATGCTAAAAGATGCAGGCTGCTCTTATGTAATTATCGGTCACAGTGAAAGAAGACAGTATTTCTCTGAAACAGATGAAATGATTAACAAAAAAGCAAAAGCTATCTTAGCTGGCGGTTTAATTCCGATTATTTGCTGCGGCGAAACTCTTGAACAAAGAGAAGCAGGTGTAACAGACCAGCACATTGCAACACAAATCCGTGCAGCATTAAACGGTTTATCTGAAGAAGAAGTTGCTAAATCAGTTATTGCATACGAACCAATCTGGGCAATCGGTACCGGTAAAACCTGCGACAGCAAAGAAGCAAACAGAGTAATCTCTATGATTAGAAATGTTGTTAAAGAAGTTTCTTCCTCTTCTGCCGGTGATTCTATCAGAATACTTTATGGCGGCTCCGTAAAACCATCTACAATTGAAGAACAAATGTCTCAATCAGATATCGATGGAGCTCTTGTTGGCGGCGCAAGCTTAAAAGCTAATAGTTTTAACGAAATTATTGCAAACACTATGAAAGTAGGAGTTTAGTAAAATTTTGATATTATTTTGATAAAGGCGCGGCAAATGCCGCGCCTTTATTTTTGTTACAAATATTAAGCAGCGTGTATTCACAATACTTGTGTATGGTTTGTGTTTATGTGAGAATAAATTTAACTGGTAATAACAGTGAATCGTAGTAGTAAAAATATAAAAAGGAAACTAAGAAAATGGCTAGAAAGACTCCATTAGAAAAGATCAGAAATATTGGTATTGCTGCTCACATTGATGCCGGCAAGACCACAACAACTGAACGTATTCTGTTCTATACAGGTAAAACACATAAAATCGGTGAAGTTCACGATGGTGCTGCTGTAACTGACTTTATGGAACAGGAAAGAGAAAGAGGAATTACTATCCAGTCTGCAGCTGTTACTGCAACCTGGAAAGGTCATCAAATTAACATTATTGACACCCCGGGGCACGTTGACTTCACTATTGAAGTTGAACGTTCACTCCGTGTATTAGATGGTGTTGTTGCTGTATTCTGTGCAGTAGGCGGTGTTCAATCTCAGTCAGAAACTGTTTGGAGACAGGCTAACAGATATGAAGTACCTAGAATGGTATTCGTTAATAAAATGGACAGAACAGGTGCTGATTTCTACAGAGTAGTAGAACAAATCAAAACAAGATTAGGGGCTAACGCAGTTCCTATCCAGCTTCCTATTGGTGCAGAAGATAAATTTACCGGCTTAATTGACTTGATGACAATGAAAGCTGAAATTTATACAAACGATTTAGGTACAGATATAAGAGAAGAAGATATCCCTGCTGATATGTTAGACAAGGCAAAAGAATACAGAGACGCTATGGTTGAAGCTATTGCAGGTGAAGACGATGATTTAATGGAAAAATTCTTTGAAGACCCTGAATCAATTACGGTTGAAGAATTAAAAGCAGGCTTAAGAAAAGCTGTTTGTAATAACAAAATTGTTCCTGTAACTTGCGGTACTGCATTTAAGAACAAAGGTGTTCAGCTGCTTTTGAATGCTGTTGTTGATTATATGCCATCACCGGTAGATGTTAAAGCTATTGAAGGCGAATTGGAAGACGGTACAAAAACAGAAAGACATTCTTCTGATTCAGAACCGTTCTCTGCTCTTGCATTCAAAGTTATGACAGACCCGTTTGTAGGTCGTTTAACTTTCTTAAGAGTATATTCAGGTATCATCACTTCCGGTTCTTATGTTCTTAATGCAACTAACGGAAAGAAAGAGCGTATTTCAAGATTAGTTCGTATGTACGCTGATCAGAGACTTGAAGAAAATGAAGTTTACGCAGGTGACATCTGCGCGGCAGTAGGCTTGAAAGATACTACAACCGGTGATACACTTTGCGACGAAAAAGCTCCTATAATTTTAGAGAGAATGACATTCCCTGAACCGGTTATCTCTGTTGCTATTGAACCAAAAACAAAAGCTGACCAGG
>CAZXQM010000086.1:0-2574 GCA_964643455.1 uncultured Vampirovibrio sp.
GCTTGTTCTTTTTCCATAGCTTTTCTATATGACCTGTCAGATGTCATAGCAGTATATGCATCCGCAACCGCTATAATCCTTGAACCAAACGGAATTGAATTTCCTTTAAGTCCTTCCGGTTCTCCGCCGCCATCCCAGCGTTCTTTATGATAATGAATATAAGGAATGACTTCTGATAGGAAATTAATATTCATCAAAAGATTTACACCTACATTCGGATGATTCTGGAGTTTTTCCCATTCTTCTTTTGAGAGTTTTCCTTGATTTGCAAATAATGATTCCGGCAGGGTAATTTTTCCAATATTTTGCAGCAAACCGGCATAATATACCAAATCTGTCGTTTTTTCGTTTAAACCAAGCTGTTTGCAAAGTTTTCTTGATAAATCTGCCGTGTTTTGAGAATGAGCAACTTTGTACTGACCTTTTTCATCAACAGCCTTAGCAAGTTTTTCCACAAATGCCTGTTGATTAGCACCCAAATCTCCTATTAATGCAGTTAATTCAGCCCTTTTATGCTGGAGTTCTTCTGCAAAAATTGAATCTTTATTGATTAATGTTTCTGTCTCTTCTATTGTTTTTTGAAGATGCATTGAAGTTCCAAATAATCTGCCTATTGTCTCCAAAAGATTCATATAAGCTCGTTTGATTGTTTTTTCTTTGTAATTTTCAATTACAATTACGCCGACAACATGCGCATTATTATGCATAGGAACTACTGCAAGAGATTTTACATCAAATTCTCTAAGCTCATATTTTGGAATAAAATTATCAATTTTTGCAACATCTTTTACTTGAACTTTTTCCAGAGTTTTGATTGCTTTTACAACAATAGATTTATCATCTTCAGTGTAACCAAGTTTTTTTGCATAAATATCTTCATCAAAATCAATAGATGAACCTACAAGTCCAAGAAATTTATCTTCAAAATCCAAACCATTTGTAAATTCTTTCGTCAGGTATATATGACAAGCATCCACATCCAGTATTTGTGTGAGAGTTTTGGCGATAGAATTATAAACCACATATTCATCCTGCGAACTAAATCCAAGAACACAAAGAGTATTATTAAGAGAATATATAGAAATTAACTCTTTTAATTGTGATTTTAATTTTACTGTCTTATCTTTGACATCTTTTCCTATTTTATTTGCTAATTCTTCAGAGATTAAGTATTCAGATATAAAGTCACCAATGTTTAATGCAAAAATTTCCTCAAGCGGATCATTTTCCATTAAATCTAATGAACGGCTGAAGAGTGATGCACCAATTTCTTCTTTATCTGTCATAATTTTCCTTCCTGTATCTTGCAGCAGACAGTGAAACCTGTACACTAACTTTAACCTGTCCGACTGTTAACTTGTATATTCTATATAACGGCATATTTTTTAAAAACTTTAATGTTTTTTTAAAATTTTATACTTTAGTAGGAGAAAATTTATACTTATCTACTAAAATAAAGGGTTTGAAGGGTTTATAAAACTTAACAAAATTAAATAATCAAAGAAACTTTTAGATAAATTGAAATTCTAAAAATTCATACACATCCTCTAAACAGTTGATGTATTACCACACGGAATCCT
Source organism: uncultured Vampirovibrio sp. (assembly GCA_964643455.1). Classification (GTDB taxonomy): domain Bacteria; phylum Cyanobacteriota; class Vampirovibrionia; order Gastranaerophilales; family Gastranaerophilaceae; genus CAG-196. The sequence goes on from CAZXQM010000086.1 coordinate 1,581, forward strand.
GTACGATATATAGGGGAAAGTAAGTATTTACTTTAGGGAATGGTATGATAAATTCGGTGTTTTTTGATGAATTGTATAAACAATTTTCTTGGTTTGATTCAGTTTTCACACCAGTTGTAAAAAACTGCAGTAGTGAATTTTTCTTTGACGGGTTTGAATACAAACTCGCTTCTATCAGCACCAACATGAATGTTCTCTCACAAAACGAAACTTTTTTTGTTACAAAAATAAAAATTAATTCAAAAAACGATGTTTATATAAGAATTTCTCAAGAAGCTATAAACGTAATACTTGATAAAGTACTCGGTAAAAATAATAGAAGATTTGACCTTACTGAGGTTACAGATCTAGAAGCACGGATTATCACTGCATTTAATGACTTTCTTTATGAAACTCTTTCGCCAAATTTTTCTATAGAACCTCACAAACGATACTCAGAAATTTTACATCTTACATATTTTGTAAAAAGTGAAATCTCAGATGCCGCGGCAAAATTCATTATTTCTGTTCCAAAAGAAATTCTCAAGCCTGAGGAATTAAAGACAGAAGAAGCAAGATTTAGCGACAAAGATTTCTCAGACAGTCTTGTGGAAGTAAATTTACTTCTTGGCAAAACAACTTTTCCGGTTGCAGATATTAAAAAACTTGATATAGGTGACATTGTTGTATTTGAAAACAGCAATTCATCAGAAATGACACTTATTTGTAACAATATTGTTCAAAAATTTCAGATAAAACCAAATATAAAAATAATAGAACCGTATGATACCAGCGGAGGAGACAGCATGGAAAATAATGCAAATACTAACTTGTGGGATAGTATTCAGGTTGATATGACGGCGGAGTTTGAGAAGGTCAAAGTAACACTTGGAGAACTAAAAAGTATTGAGGAAGGTTTAATCGTTGACTTATGTTCAGTTTATGATAACAAAATTTCATTAAAAGTTGGCAGTAAAACCGTTGCTTCCGGCGAACTCGTTATCATAAATGACCG
>CAZXQM010000086.1:2674-7053 GCA_964643455.1 uncultured Vampirovibrio sp.
TATATGTTATATCAACAGGTAAAGAAAAATTCCTGATAGCCGGTGATGTAAGCAAAACAACATTAATATCAAAACTTGAAAACCAAGAGCCCGAGTTTAATATGCCGGCAATAGATAGAGTTAGCGTTGAAAGTTTTGAAACTCCTGTGCAAACCAGTTTTAGAGACACAATGGCTGATTTGCCAAAATCAAAATACCTGGATAAATCAAACATTGGTATAAATTCAAGTATTTTAACAAACAGAAGTGAAGCACCTTATACATCTGTAATAAGAAGTTTAGCTTCTAAAATGAGATAACAATTGAAAAGTAATTGCAAACGATATCAAATCGAAAAACTCTTCAATTCAAAAGAAAGGGTAAAAAATGAATTCAGTAATACAAGATATGAATCCAATTCTACAAATGTTAACGGTAATGACTTTATTTTCACTTTTACCATTTGTATTTTGCTGCATGACCTGTTTTCTGAGGTTTACAATAGTATTTTCGCTCCTCAAAACTGCAATGGGTGTGCAGGTTCCACCGACAATTGTTACTCTTGGATTATGTATAATTTTAACTTTTTATACAATGGGAAATGTATTTCAACAAATGTATGACAGAGGTTCAATCCCATACCAAAAGAATCAGAATATAATTGAAGCAATAAATGAAGGTTCAAAACCTTTAAAAGAATTTATGATGAAACAAACAAGGGAAACGGACTTGGCGTTCTTTGTGGAACTTAAACACAAGACTCCGCCGGAAAGTCCTGACGATATAACACTCTGGGAAGCTGCTCCTGCTTATATTTTAAGCGAATTAAAAACAGCTTTTGAAATTGGCTTTATCGTATTTGTTCCATTTATTGTTCTGGATTTAGTTGTAGCAAACATACTTCTTGCACTGGGTATGTTTATGTTATCACCTACAATTATTTCTCTGCCATTCAAACTATTAATATTTATTGCGGTAGATGGCTGGGCATTGATTGTACAGGGATTAGTGCAAAGTTATAATTAGTAACAAATCGTGATGAGCTTCATACCTCACCATTCACCGGTAAAAAGGAAGGCTAAAAATATGGAATTATTAACTGAATATTTAGCAAAAGGTTTTATGACAATGTTATCAATATCAATGCCATGCGTACTCACAGCTGCATCAATCGGTCTGGTAGTCGGTATTATTCAGGCTGTTACACAGGTACAAGAACAAACAATTGCAGCCGCACCAAAAATATTTTCTGTGTTTCTGGTAATTATTATTGGCGGAATCGGATTTATAAGACTCTTAACTAATCTGTTTAATGAGGGAGCTGCACTTGCTTTTAATACGATTCCTAAAAATGACAGCTTTGTATTACCTGCAGACTATTATAAATACACAACTCCTTTTGAAGGTGAAATGAGCGATTCATTCAAGAATCAAAGTAATTTTAATGATTTAATGAAAAATCCGGGAAAAGTGCCATATATAGATAAGAATCAAAAGATTAAATACAATACGGCACCAAAAGCACCTATGCCAAAAGCTAATTTTGTAGAAACCAATAAAATCTTGGGTAGATAATGAGAAAATTTTTATTATTACTTAGTTTAATAATGCTTCCGTCAAATGCTTTTCAAGATTGCATAATTACCACTAAGGGTAAACTTTCTGATATAAGCATAGAACATAACGACATTATAGATGTATATCCTCTTTTTACTGTAATGAATGAAAAAAACATACTTTTTGTTCATCCGCTTAAAGAGGGTAGTACAAGACTTTGTGTACTCAAAAACAATAAGAATATCGTTATGTTTAACGTAGAAGTAAAATCTGACGAAACAATAATCAGCGAAGTTGAAGGTTTTGAAATATTCAGTATTGATGAGCCGCCGGAGTTATACAACGAAGAATTTGAACTGGATTTACCGCCAGGAGTACAAGAATAAGGAACAAATGTAATATGGATGAACTTATACGTCAAATATCAATATTGTTTCCTGAATTTAACCGTTGGTTTTCAGCAGGATTCATCGTATTTGCACGTCTTTTAGGTTTTTTGAGATTTGCTCCCATTTTTAACCGCAGTGAAATAGCAAGTATTGTAAAACTGGCATTTGTTTTTATATTAACTGTAATGCTCACTCCGATTTTAAAACCCGACATGCCGCCTTCCGGTATTTCTCCGTTGTTATTAATACTCCTTAATTTTGCAGTTGGAGCAATAATTGGATACATAGCGCAATTATTGATTCTGACAATCGAGGCAGGCGGTGATATGATTAATACCCAGATGGGTCTATCATCTGCGATGGTTATGGATCCAACAACAAATAGCCAAACATCTATTTTAAGCCGTGTTATAACACTTCTCGGACTCATAATCTTTATGGAGCTCGGCGGGTTTTACTGGCTTATAAATGCACTTATCAGAAGCTTTGAGATATTTCCCATATATGCTGTAAGTGTTCCTTTAGAACAAATAATTAATATGGACTATCTTATTAAAATGACATCCAATGTACTTTATATGGGGCTGCAAATAGCTTCGCCGGTACTTTTGGCAACACTGGGGCAGGACATTATACTCGGTGTAATTTCCAAAACCGCGCCACAGGTTAACGTATTTCAATTAAGCTTTCTGTTCAAACCGGTTTTTGGTGCTGCAATTATGATTTGGATTCTGCCAATGCTTATAAATATCATTTCTGATTTTTTTACATCATACTCAAACATATATTAAATATTTTTTCCAAAAAACATCAGCAATTTTCATATAAACTTTTTAAGTTCTTAATTTTTCTTTTTATCCGCAAGTTCGCTATCAACTCTTAAAAACACCGGTTTAATATTTTCTTTGTCGATCAAATGTCCTGCCTTCAAACTTTCACAGGTAATATCATCCAGTTTTGTATCCAAATTATAAGATAATTGTTCTGCCATAGCTTTTGCGATATTCGGACAGTACGGATAAATCAATGACGCGATAACAGTCATAACCTGTAATACATTGGTCAAAACTTCTCCGCATTTTTCCATCTGACCTTCTTTAGCAAGTGTCCACGGAGCATTGTCAGTCACGTATTTATTTGTAATATCAACAAGTTCGTTGATTCTTAAGCCTGCCTCCTGAACTTCCATATAATCAAAATGGTGCTTAACAGCTTTTATAGTTTCAAGGGCTTTTTCTTTAAGTGTATTTTTGCCTAAAAACTCCGGCTTAATATCCCCGTCAAAGTATTTAACGAGCATGGAGAGTGTTCTGTTAAGAAGATTTCCCATAGAATTTGCAAGATGTGCATTAACTTTTTCTTTAAAATCTTCATCGGAATAATTCCCATCCTTCCCGCAAGGCGCAGCAGTTGCCATATAATATCTGAGCGGATCCGGAATATCAAGATTAAATACTTCCAGAACACTTGTAGGAGAAATTACATTTCCGAGCGATTTTGACATTTTTGTCTGGTCTATTGTAATCCATCCGTGAGCGAGGATGTGTTCAGGAAGCGGAAGCCCCAGAGCCATAAGTTCGGCAATCCAGTATATGCTATGAAATTTAAGAATATCTTTCCCGATAACTTGAACTGTTGCAGGCCAGAAACGTTTGAAATTCTCTACCGAATCAGGTTCATCAGGATTATAACCTAACGCCGTAATATAATTAGACAATGCATCAATCCAAACATAAATTACCTGAGAATCATCTCCTAAAACCGGAATACCCCAGCTTACACTGTTTTTGGCACGCGACACGGAAATATCTTCAATATTTTCCAGTTGATTCAAAACCTCATTTGCTCTAAAAGAAGGAATAATGAAATCAGGATGGGTTTTGATATGCTTGATAATTGCATCTTTGTACTTTGTTAGCTTAAAGAAATAATTTTCTTCTTCCACAACTTCCGGTTTTTTCATGTGATTAGGGCAAAGTCCGTCCTCTGTCAAATCCTTTTCGCTCAAAAAAGACTCACAGCCGGAGCAATACAAACCCTTATACGAATGTTTGTAAATATCTCCGTTATCCATAAGTTTTTTGAAAATCTTTTGAACAGCTTTTTCGTGATTTTCTTCAGTAGTTCTGATGAATTGAGAATATTCAATATCAAGAGCTTTCCACGCGTCTTTGAATTTTTGCGCATTCATATCACAAAATTCTTGAGGGGACATAGCTTTTTCAGCAGACGTCTTCTGGATTTTTATTCCGTGCTCATCTGTACCGGTGAGAAAATATGTATTATCGCACCTTTGCGTGAAATGCCTGTATATTACATCCGTAAGAATTTTTTCGTAAGCATGACCGATATGCGGAGCACCATTAACGTAATCTATAGCTGTTGTTATATAAAATTTTTCCATAATCCCAATTCCTTCTTCTCTTCCAAATTGTAACATAAAAACGTATAAAA
>CAZXQM010000087.1:0-7018 GCA_964643455.1 uncultured Vampirovibrio sp.
GGTTTAATGAACGAGCTGGAAGAGACTTTAGATAATAAAGGGTTTCCGTTGTTAGGTTTTTCGCTTGTAAAAAAGGATACAGTGACAAACATCTTAGATAAGTTGTATGCTGCGCTTCCGGATGAAATTAAAGAGGCACGTTCTCTCATTAGGCGCAAGGATGAGCTTCAATATGAAGCACAGCAAAAAGCTGATAAAGTTGTTTCTGATGCTCAGGCAGAAGCTAACAGGCTGTTAAGCGAGTCTGATTTATTAAGAGCCGTGCAAAGAGAGGCAGAAAAGATTAAAGAACAAGTTATCGCTGATTGTGAAGAAATCAAACGCAAGGCTGTTGATGAAGCTGAGAATTTAAGATTACAGGCGATGGAAGAAGCTACTCGTATGAGAGACGGGGTAAATATCTATGCTGAGCAGATTTTGACAAATCTTGAGCAGAATCTTGTTCAGCTGCAAGAAATTGTTAAGAACGGTCAAGTTCAGCTTGAAAAAAGAAGAATAGAGTCAGAAGAACAAACTAACCTTGCAAATCAGCGTCCTGAATTTGTTAAAGATTTCAAGATGAATTAGTTTTTATTAACGATAGCTTTGATTAAGATATCCGGATTTAAGTATTTTACCTCGTATATTTTTAAGTTTTTAGTCTGTGAAATTTCGCTTATGTTATCTCCGTTAAAGCAGCTTTGTCCACTGTTGTCGTTAAGTATTTTTGGAGCTACAAACTGGTAGATTTCATCAATCAATCCTGATTTTAGAAGTGAACCGGCAAGAGTACCGCCGCATTCAACAAATACGGAATAAATACCGAGTTTGTACAATTCTGCTAAAACAGCTTTTATGTCAAGCATTCTGTCTCTGAGTGGAGTATTTTCTTTTGAAGCTGTATAAATTTTTCCCTGTGAATAGATTTTAAAATTCTTGTTCACTCTTAAATCTTTGTCAAGCAAGCATCTCCATTCTGTCTGGCTCATGGATGGATTATCTGCAAGTACTGTATTTGAGCTTGTAAGAATGCAGTCAAATTCTTTTCGCATTTTATAAACAAGTTCTCTGGATTTTTCTGAGGTAATCCATTGGGAGGAACCTGTTTTAGTGGCAATTTTACCGTCCATTGTTGTTGCGGTTTTTAATACAACATAAGGAAGTTTTTGACTCATTGTCTTAATAAACCGTCGGTTAAAGAATTCAGACTCTTTTTCCAGAACAAAATCAACTATAATCCCCGCTGCTTTAAGTTTGGAAATCCCGTCCACCTTCGGGTTAATATCTTTCATTCCGATAACAACTCTTGCGGGCTTATGTCGGAGAATTAAATCAACGCAGGGCGGAGTCTTGCCATAGTGCGAGCATGGCTCTAAATTTACGTATATTGTTCCGCCTTCTGCTTCGTTATTTTTTAGTTTTAGAAGAGCATCACGTTCTGCGTGGTTTTGACCGTATTTTTTGTGGTAACCTTTTGATACAATGTTGGAGTTTTTATCCAGAACTACACAGCCGACCATAGGATTAGGCGCAACATTTCCTGCGCCCTTTCTGGCAAGTGCAAAACACATGCGCATATATTTTTCGTCAAAAGTTTGCATGGCTTAAGTATAACATAATTACAACAACGCTGCAGACTGCTTGAGTTTTTTGTTTAGCTAAAACAAGCCAATGCGCATTTATTGCTTCAAAAAACTTTACATGATATAATCTCGGTATGGAAATGAGTGCTGATTTCAACAAATCGGAGAACAAAGAGAAAGCTAAAAAATGGGGGATGACAGCTCAAACCAGACTGATTCTGGCAGGTTTGGGAGTTAGTACTGTATTTATTCTTCTTTCTGCCGGTTTTGCGACATACAGCATTACTCAAAATATGAACAGCGCTTATAAAAATTTTGCGCTTGTACTTTCTAAAACCCTTGCAATAGAAGGGGTTGAAGCGGTTAAAGATGTGCCGGAAGCTGCAAAAAATGATGCATTGCGTACAAATTCGCTTTCCGTTTTAAATAGCAATGATGATATTGCATATATTATTTTCAAAGATAATAATTCGAATGTGATATATTCAAGCATAGACGATTATCCTGCTCAGGCTGAAAAGTCGCGTATTACAGTAAGTTCTCCTATGGTTGCGAAAACAGAAGGCAGTGTGCAAAATGTTGGATCTGTTGAAGTAGGTTTGAGCGGAAGCATTATTGATAGAGTCTCTGCTGCTTCAAAGACTTCAATATCCATTGTATTTCTTTTTGCCTGGCTTGTGATTGTTGGAATTATTTATATGAACTCTGCAATAATCACACGTGAGCTCAGAAAGCTATATCAGGGTGTTAAAAAAATTTCCTCTGGTGAATTTGGCTATATGCTTGATGATAAAGATGTTGACAGTGAAGTAAAAGAGCTATATGAAGCATTTAATGACATGTCAGAAAAACTCAGCCGATACAATGAACAGACTATTGAAAGTTTGACCTTTGAGCGTAACAAACTTGAGGCTGTTTTGATGAGTATAGTTAATGGGGTTGTTGTCTGCGATAATCATGACAAAGTTATTATGGTTAACAACTATGCTCAAAAACTTCTCGAAGTTGAAGAAAAAGACATTATTAATACTCAGATTCAGCAATTCTGTGATTCAAGCGGAGAATTTTGTTTTGCGGATAAGATTACTGAATTTAAAGATACGCCGCTTGAAGATGACGGAACACCGGTTCCCTTTAATATTCAGATTGACACAAAGATTCTAAAATGCTTAATTTCGCCAATGTTTACCCGTTCAAATTCTTATGTCGGGTATATTATTGTTCTTATTGATGTTACAAAAGATGTTGAGATGGATCAGCTGCGTTCTAACTTTATCTCAAACGTTTCTCATGAACTTAGAACTCCTGTAACGGTTTTGAGGAGTTATATTGATACACTTTATAGCTATGGCAATGACTTTGATTTTAATACACAAAGAGAATTCATCGGGGTTATGAATCAGGAAATCATAAGACTTAATAGAATGGTAAATGATATTCTTGATTTTTCTCGTTACGAAGCGCAAAATGTTCACATGGAAAAAACCAAGACTGATATTATCGAAATTGTGGAAGATGCGGTAAATCAAGTTCATGTGCTGGCAAAAGAGCATGATTTAACTATTTCTATTATGAAAGAACCGGATTTACCTCAAATTTATCTAAATATAGAAAGTATTTCACGCGCGTTTATGAATATTCTCTCTAATGCAATTAAGTATTCACCGGACGGAAAACGTATTAAAATTCGTGTGGAACGTTCGCGTGATGGTGAAAATATAGAAGTGAGCGTCGAAGATCAGGGCCCTGGGATTTCGGAAAAAGACCAGAAGAAAGTCTTTGACAGATTTTACAGATGCGAGAATGCTACACACACAGTTAAGGGAACGGGACTCGGGCTTCATCTGGTTAAAATAACTGTTGAAAAACATCATCACGGGCAGGTCTTTGTTGACTCTAAAGAGGGAGAGGGTTCAACTTTCGGATTCAGAATCCCTATTAATTTACCTCCGGAAGAGGAGGAAGAATATTTCCCTAAAAACCAACTTCCGGTCGAAAGTGAAGCATAAATTTAGAGTTTAATGCCCTTAGATTTATTCAGAACTTTTTGACATGCAAATTGATTATGTTTTGCCCACACAAGTGCTGGTATGATTATTAAACAGAAATTAAACTAAATAAACGGGCTTTTTTCTTTCGCAATAATTCCTTTGTCGCCGACGCCGGTGATTTTTTTCAGAAGCTCCGGAGCAAAAATTTCACTCTCAAAATGACCGATATCAAATACAACTTTCTTAGCGTCAAGCGCGGTATGAAATTTTAAATCTCCGGTTACAAAAGCATCGGTTTCTCCGATAAATTCCGAGCCGGAGCCTGCGCAAAAACCGATTGATTTTACGGTTTTTACACCCAAATTATTTACGTACCTGAGTTTTGGAGAAATTTTTGACAATATATCTCTTAATTCTTCTGTTCTAATAGGAGTTTCTAGTTCCACAATTCTTACAAAATCGTCATTTCGAGTTTTTTGGAATCCTAATTTTTCTATAATTAAATCGCTTGTTCCGCCCTCTGCCCTGTCAAGATTTGTATGGGCGGAATAAATATTAATATCTTTGTACTCAAAAGGTACAAAAAATAACGGATGGTGAGAGATTATCATATCACAATTATTTTCACGAGCTTGCCTTACTACATCATCGGTAATTGTTAGTGCAAAGAGAATCCTGTTGACTTCCTGCTCCGGCAAATCCACTCCCCAGCCGCTTGCGTCCCAGCTCTCCTGAGTTTCTAGGGGCGCAAATTCTTCTATTTTTTTTACGATTTCATATTTATTCAAAGAATTTCCTCCAGAATACGTTTTGCAATATTTAGTTTGGTATCTTTTTCGATATGTTTAATATTCAGGTTTTTGTCAATGATATAAACTTCGTTTTCGTCGGTATTAAAACCTATGTCTTTTCTGGAAATATCGTTTGCAATCAGATAATCGCAGCCTTTTTTTTGAATCTTAGCTTTAGCGTTTTGGATTAAATTTTCGCTTTCGGCGCAAAAACCTATAATTATTGGAGCGTAAGGGGTGCGGGATGGAACCGAAGGTTTTAAAGGATTAGAAGAGTAGTTGGAAGTTATAGGATTTTCCTGATATCCCCTTTCGGCTTTCAGTGACTTCCCACACTGAAGCGGCATAGTTTCTTGTGTCAGATTAATACATGTTTCCTTTCCGTCAGGAATGGTCAGAGCGGGGGTTAAACTCTGTGCATAACTTAATTTTTCCTTGCCTGTTTTTTGTACAAAACTTTGATTTAATGCTTCAATCTTTTGCTCTCCCTGCGGGGAAAATGGCATGGTGTGACAAAGGGGGGCGGCTTTGCAAATTTCCTGTAAAATATCAGGATTCTCTACTAATTTTAATGTAACTTCTCCGCCCTGTTTTTTCATTTTTTGTTCCGAAACATTTTCGACTCTGTAGTCGGAAACTGCAGCAGCCATTATTACGCAATCCTGTTCCTGCAAATTTTCTTTAACAGCCTTTTCCATTTCCAGAGCTGTTAGGGCAACTATATTTTTGTAAGGTTTATCAGTCTTAAAAGTAGATACGAGTGTAACTTCTGCTCCCATTTCATAAGCGCGGTCAGCGAGTGCAAGCCCCATTTTTCCGGAAGAAGAATTTGTAATATATCTTACAGGGTCAATTTTTTCTCGCGTTCCGCCTGCTGTTATTAAAACTTTTTTCCCTTTAAGACTTTTTTTTTCGGAAAAAATTTCTATAGTTTTTTCAAAAATTTCTTCCGGTTCTCTCATTCTTCCGATACCATTTGTTCCGCAGGCAAGATACCCTGTTTCCGGCTCAAGAATATGATAACCTTGATTTTTGAGTTTTGCCAAATTCTCCTGAACAAACGGGTTTTTCCACATGTTTTCGTTCATTGCGGGCGCAATCAAAAAAGTTTTAGAAAAAGCGCAGGCAGTGGATAGAAGAAGATTATCGCAGATACCGTTAGCTAATTTCCCTATAGTATTTGCACTTGCGGGCGCAATAACAAAAATATCAGCCTCGGTAAGCGCAATATGTTCCGGCTTGTATTCATTTATTTCAAAATTATCAACATAAACTTCGTTGCCTGAAAGTGTTTGGAGTGTAAGTTTCGTGACAAAATTCAGGGCATTCGGAGTAAGTACAACTCTTACATTTGCCCCTGCTTTTTTATACAGTCTTATCAGATTGCAGATTTTATATGCTGCAATTCCGCCGGTTATACCGATTAGAATATTTTTGTTTGTCAGCATAAGGCTTTAACCTCAGGGTTAGGATTTACATTTTCTGATTTATTTTCTCCGTCCGGATTTTCAAGTTCACGTTTAATATCTTCAACGGAAACGTGAATAACGGGGGAGTTATCGTCTTTTTTAAGGTATACATCAACAATTCCTGCTTGAACAATGAATCTTTTGCATAGAATACAGATAAAATTATGCCCGTAAATATACATAGAGGCTCCCATGCTTCTGTCCTGCCCTGCCTGAATAATGGCATTTTGTTCGGCATGAATTGAACGGCAGGTTTCATAACAGGTTCCGGAAGGAATATTGTGTTTTATTCTGTAGCATTCGCCCCTTTCGTAGCAGGATTCAACACCGGACGGGGTTCCGTTATAACCGGTAGCTTTGATTTTTTTGTCTTGACCGACAATCACTGCTCCAACCTGTGCTCTGAGGCAATTTGAGCGGGAAGAACAAGTTTTTGCCATATCCAAAAAATAATCTGTCCAAGATTTGATACCCATATTCCTGATACCTCCATGTTTATTATACTTTAAAAAACCTGTATGGTATAATTTGTCTATGAAAAAAATCTTAGAGTCGCTGCTGGATTTAATTTACAGGAAGAAATGCTATTTTTGCTCTTCTTCAAAATATTCACAGAAAATGTGTCCGAAGTGTTATGAAGAGTTACAGTTTTCAGGTTATACGGCGTCAAGAATAATAGAGGGTGTTAATATATATTCTTGCGGGGTTTATGAGAAAAATCTGCAAAAACTTATCAGGGGGCTTAAATATCACAGACAAAAGGAACTTGCGTTTTATCTTGCAAAATTCATGTACGAATATTGGCATGCAACAGGGGATTCAAGAGAATTTCAGGTAGTACCGGTTCCGCTTCATAAAAACAGGTTAAAGAAGAGAAAGTATAATCACATGGAATTAACGGCGGAAGAGTTTTGCAAACTTGCCGGCTATTCTTTGAATACGGGATTAATATCAAGGGTGAAGGATACAAAACCGCAATACAGACTTTCGAGAAGTGAAAGGCTCAAAAACCTTGATAAAGCTTTTGAGATTGATATTTCGCAGAATACCGGCAAACCGGTTTTAATACTGGATGATATTTGTACTACCGGTACAACGTTTGAGGAGATAATAAAAACGCTTCGAACTTCCGGAATAAATGAAATTGTATGTCTTGCTGCATCAAGTCCATAGTATAACAATGAGTTTGAAGTTTGACTTTCCAA
>CAZXQM010000088.1:0-2408 GCA_964643455.1 uncultured Vampirovibrio sp.
TTTGCCCTGATTACCGGAATAGAGAGCATCAACGCAACCTGTTCACCTTCTTGTTCAAAATTAAGCTCCAAAAGCTCCTTATCAAGCTCAACATATCTTGATAAAAGATCAATCAATTCACCTCTCATTTGCTCTAAAATTCTAGGTGTAAGATTAGTTCTGTCTTGCATCAGTACAAGTTTCAGCCTGTTAGTGGCAACTGATTTTGAAGCATCACCCAATTCTTCTTGAGGACGGAAAAACTTAGCCACTGTATTATAAATATCAGAGAAAAGTCCCATTCTACACCTTCGCTTTCAGTTTTGAAAATGCATTTTTAATCTTTGCCATAAACCCTTTTGGCTCATCTAAATTCAAATACGGAACTTCTTCTCCCAGAATTCGTTGAGCTACGTTTCTGTATGCTTTACCAGCAAGAGCATCATCATCATTAACAATAGGCTCACCTTTGTTAGTAGAGGTAATAATACTGGTATCCTCCGGAATTATACCAATAAGAGGACAAGAAAGAATTTCTACAACATCATCGACACTCATCATATCATTTGACTTAATTAAATTTGGACGAACTCTGTTTAAAAGCAGCTTATAGCTTTTTATTTCCTCTTTTGCTTCCAACAAACCAATAATCCTGTCAGCATCCCTAATAGCAGACATTTCAGGAGTTGTAACAACAATTGCCTCGGTTGCGCCTGCAACAGCATTTTGAAATCCTTGTTCTATACCTGCAGGACAATCTATAAGAACAAAGTCATTTTCTTCTTTTAAAGTATCGCATATTTCTTTTAATTGTTCTGCATTAACTGCACTTTTATCACGGGTTTGAGCCGCTGCCAAAAGCGAAAGATTCGGATTCTTTTTATCCTTAACCAGTGCTTGTTTCAACTTACAGCGTTCTTCAATAACATCTACAATCGTGTATACAATTCTATTTTCGAGTCCTAATAGCAAATCAAGGTTTCTTAAGCCTAAATCAGTATCTATAAGGACAACTTTATATCCGGTTTTTGCAAGCGCGGTACCGATATTTGCACTTGTGGTTGTTTTACCTACTCCGCCTTTTCCAGATGTAATTACTATTACTCGACCTGCCATTAATCTCTCCTTAACTTTTTATAAATTACTATCTTTCCATCTTCAATCTGAGCTTCTTCTGGAGTAAACTCATTAGTTTTCTGTACGTAAGGTACATTCAATGTATCATTGCGCCTTGCATACAGACCTGCTATTCTTAACTGAATTGCGTTTAATTTCAACGCCCTTACTTTTGAAGTTATATTTCCCTGACTTCCGGCATGAGCAATTCCGCCCAAAATACCCCACACAGTAATATCACCGCCGGCAACAATCTCGCTTCCGGGATGAGCATCGCCTATAATTAATATATTTCCTTCATAACTTACAGTCTGACCTGAACGTAAAGTCTGATTTATATATAATGTAGAAAGTGTTTCTGTATTAATACTATTTTCAACAGCATCTTTTGGAAGAACATCACCTGTATCCAGAAGAATATACTTGCTTGTCTCTTCCGGCTTGATTAAACCTTCATTTGCAGCTAAAGATTCAAAATCAGCTTCAAAATGTTCTGCGGGAATAATTTCTGATAATTCTTCCATTGATTCCTCGTCATAAACATCCTCTACACCCTCAACCGTTTCAATAGGTCCTGTCTGTTCTTCTGCATGAACTTCCACAGTCTTGACTTCTTCAGAAGCAGAAGCTTCTTGAGGCACAGAAACAACTTCTGTTTTTATAACAACCGGTTCTTCCTTTAACTCTTCATCCGGCTTACACACGATCGCAGGTTCTGCATATTCTAAAACCTTTGCAATAACTATACCGAGACTGACAGCAGAAGCTTCCGTTTGTTCGGAAGTTGTATCAATAAATGCAAGAGTAGCATCCATAGATTCTATCAATGCCTTAATACTCAAAAGCTGGGATTGTTTTAAATCTATACTACCCAGTTTTAAACGCACATTTTTACCTTTTACATCAGGATGCTCCATAATTGAGCTTAGCTCGAACACAAGTTGTGTAGTATTCTTAGCATCACTCAAATCAATAATAAATCCATTATCTGACAAAACTTTTTCCATTTAAAATTCCTAAATAATCTCTGCTACATTTACAGAATATCTAAAATATTTTTTCAATTCAATAAAGTGTGAATCAATGTAAAGCAGAGTTTTTTTAGTTGAGAGATTAGGAGTTGATAAGTTTAGAAGGAGAGAAGAAAAGGTTTTTGCTTGGCGGGATGGGGGGGATGGGGGGATGGGGGGATGGGATGAATCAAGATTGTTGAGGAAGCGAGAAATGGAAAATAGAATGAGAAGAGGAGGGGGAAAATGGAAAATACTTAAGAGTTTAGAAAAATAAACTGTGAAGGATTAATTAACTATACC
>CAZXQM010000088.1:2508-7013 GCA_964643455.1 uncultured Vampirovibrio sp.
TTTTCAATTGTGGGATATATTTTATACACAATGTACAATATGCGTGTAACAGCCGTTTTTGAAGAGCTTGAGCCTTTTCCTAAAAATATCAATGTCTATTACAAAGGATTCAAATTCGGGCGTTCAGTCAGAGTTTACCCTTCTGATGACTTTAAAACAACTTATGTCGATATGATTTTGAACGTAAAAGGTATCAACCTGCCAGATAATGTTACGGCAAAAGTTAAAGTAAAAAATAAAAAAGATTACATAGAAATTGAATATCCTGACGCACCTTCAATTACCTCTCTAAGAAATCATTCTGTAATAAAAGGAAGTACCTGCCGAAATCTTTCCAATTTCATTAACTCTCAAGCGGAAGACGGCAGCCTTGATGAATTGCGGGATAACGTAAATACTACAGTACAATCCGCCGGAGCAATGTTTGATGCTCTTACAGATTTAATAGGGTCAGCAAATGAAATCTTGAAGGATTTGAGACCATCACTGAAAGAAAGCGGAGAAAATCTGGCAGCAGCAAGCAGAAGTCTTGCAGAAGTATCAGAGGAATTAAACCAGTCAGCAAAGCCTAAACGACTTAGAAACACTTTTGAAAATCTAGAGCAAACGACCATCAATATCGAACGGGCTACAAGAAATTTTGAAAGTGCAAGTTTGTATGTTTCTGATATTACAAATAATGCCAACAGAGAAACTATGAGACTTGTAAACTGTTTAATCCAGAATATAAATGTAGTGGTTAATAATATTAATGATATTGTCAAAGGTTTTAAACAGACCCTTTCTTCCCGGTTCGGAGGAATAAAAATTATGTTTGGGAAACCAATAAGTTAATTTATGAATTAGAACTTATATTGCTAAAAGGACTAATTTTTCCGTCAAGTCAGGGTTCAATGCTTAACTCCCGTTCAATTGACTTCTAATTCCATACAACATCAAAGAATTATACTTAATATTGTTGAATTATTTTAATGCAATTATTTTAAATAACGAAGCGCCCCTGTTAAAACAGGGGCGCCTTTTTAAATTCTATATTATGAAATTCTTCCCGGAACAACAACTCCGCCTTTGAAGTTCTTTTTGTAGAACTCAACGTGCGGCTGGAGTACACTGTCTAAAACTTCCGGAAGTTCACGATTCTGCATAACAGCTTCTACAATCTCCTGATAAACTGTTGCAAATGCTCTTAATTGAGTCAATGCGCCTGCAGCTTGAGGAGTCAAGCCAAGTTTAGAAGTTTCTACATATTCTTTAAAGAAAGCACCTGTTGACTCATAAGACTTAGTCAAAGCCCCGATATAAGCTTCTGCGTTTTCTGAACAACCTCCGTTATCAACCGGAACAGTAAGCGCAAATGCAAACTTATTGGCAGGATTGAAATGTGCTTCTGCAGAATGATGCATTGCATCAGGAACTTTTGCGATTTGTTTTAAAGTATCTTTTACAGATTCATTCTGCATTTGAGCGTGCCAGTAAACTGTATTTTCAAACAATGAACCCATATATTGGTGAACTGAAGCTTCAATTCCGCTTAATTTTGCATCTGCCCAGAAGATACCTTCTTTTAATGCATCGTTCAATTCTAAATCTTCTGATAAAGAAAGTGAGGAAATTTCCTGTGCAGACATTAACATTGATTTCATATCTTCTTTGCTCATGCCGGCAAAAGCCAGAGTAAACAGTGCGTGATCATCGAATGCTGAGAATCTTCCGCCTACATCATCATGAATATACAAATCACCTAACCATCCGTTTTCGTCAGAAGTTCTCCTGAGTTCGCTCTTTTCAGGGTTTTTGTCTGTTACTGCAATAAAGTGCTTCGCAGCAGACTTTTTAGCTTCATCGCTTGATTGACCTTTTGCAATATATGCATCTTCAAGCATTTTTTGGATTCTTAAAAATCCGTCTTTTGTTTCAAACGTTGAACCGGATTTAGAAGCTACAAGATAGTTTGAGGATAAAACATTGTTTCCGAGTTTTTCCAGAAATCTTGCAAGACTAATTGAATCAACATCAGAATAAAAATAAATCTTATCACTGCAAATATTTAAACCGTTGATACTCAACATATGTTCTACTGTATGCTTAGAACCGCCTATACCAAGAACACAAAGCTTGTCTATCTCGGTTTGGGATTTAAGCTTAGAGACTAAAGAATAAATATCATCTAATCTTTTTACCTGTTCCTGAGGAAGATTAACCCAGTTTAAGAACTTGCCCGGCTGGTTTGCACGGCTTGAAAACTCTTTTACAAATTCAGATGTTTTAGAAGAATATTTTGAAAAATTTACACCTGAAAAAGTTGTCTTTAATGATGAATTTTTAGTTAACATATCTAACTCTCCTTTTTTCTATATAATACCATAAGAAGAATTGATTTTATAATAATGGAATATTGCCGCATCATTCTGACCACGTTATCAAATTCAGAAGTAAAGAATAAAGTTAATAAAATAATCAAGTGGCTGAGTAACAGGAGAATTCGATTATAATAAAGACTCATTTTCGCTTCTCCAAGTTTTACCTATAATCACAATACATTTCAACTATATAGGCCAAAGGACAAACTCCTAGTCTTATCTATTTTTCATAATTTTTTGAACAAGTCTTAAAGCCTCAAGATAATTCAATCTTTCTTCATCATTTTGCGCAGAATTTAAAACTTTTAAAGACTTTACGTAAATAGGATTTTCCATATCTTCATTTTTTATTTCATTCTCTATAAGCGGAAAATCTAAAACTTCTGCAATTTTACATAAAGTCGCATAAGATGGTTGATGCTTATTATTCTCAATCTTAGAAAGGTGCTTGTCATCAATACCAACTTTTTCTGCAAGTTGTTCCTGAGTAAGCCCTTGTGATTTTCTGAGCGTTTTTATTTTATTACCTATATTATTATTACGCATCATAATGCCTCTATTAACTAATTTTCTTAAAAAGTAAAAAATTTATACACTGCGTAATTAACAACTTTAAATTAAATATTTGTTGTTGTTATTGACAAGTTTTTATTGTCATGTTTTATTATTTTTATGATAAATTTCTTAAAAAAAGAAAACTCTAACAGACAAAGAAAAAAAGCTTATAGAAACGGTTTCAAACAAAAATACGTCATCACTGACTTTTATGCTGAAAACTACAATAAACCTTCTGAAATAGATCTTATTACTGTCTCTTTTAATGCTCCAAAACTTATTAAATATCAAATCAAGCTAATGAGGAAATTTCTCAGAGGGAATTACAGTATAATAATTTGCGACAACTCTACAGAAGAAGAATGCTCAAAAGAAATTCGGAACATTTGTCAGGCAAATGATGTTACATACATTCGTGTTCAAGACAGAAGAATGCCGAACGGATACAGCAATTCTCATGCTATAGCTCTCAACTGGATATGGCAAAATGTAATTAGAAAACGCAAAAACAATTTTGGTTTCCTTGATCATGACATATATCCGGTTAAAGAAATTGATATTGCAGATTATGTCAAAACAGACCCTATTTATGGAAGGTATTATAAAACTGGCAAAATCTGGTATTTATGGGCAGGATTTGCATTTTTTAACTGGGAACACGTAAAAAATATGCCGCTTAATTTTCATAGATATAAAACACTCGGATTTATTAAAAAGAAAAACGTTGATACCGGCTCTGCCAACTGGGATTGCCTCTATAAAAAACTTGATATTACAAAATTAAAGCCCTGTTCTAATGAATTTTTACCAATGACTATTAATAGTAATATAGAAGTTAATTACCTTAGCAACCGCAACTGGCTTCATATTTTTGACGGCGGAGACAGATACAACACTAATGGCAGCAAAGTAGAAGCTGTTTTAAAATACATAGATTCTCTTTAGAATTTTTATAGTATGATATAAGAAGTCAAGGGAGAAGTTTATGGAAGTTATTAACCTTATTTTATCTTATCTTGTGAGTTTCATTGAACAAGTTATAGCGTATTTAGGTCCATTTGGCATAAGTCTTTTAATGGCAATAGAATCTTGCAACATTCCGCTTCCAAGTGAAGCAATTTTACCATTTGCCGGATACATTGTAAGCAAAGGCGAGATGAATTTTCATGTTGCGGCATGGGCAGGTGCTTTCGGCTGTGTTCTTGGCTCCATTCCCTCTTACTATCTCGGGTATTTTGGCGGAAGAAAGTTTGTTGAAAAATACGGAAAATATTTTTTAGTTTCTAAAAAAGATTTGGAGGATGCTGACAAGTGGGTTGAAAAATACGGAGACTGGGCATTCTTTATTTGCAGAATGCTGCCAGTTATAAGAACTTTTATCTCACTTCCGGCAGGTATTTTGAAAGCAAAAAAGAGAATATTCTTCACCTTAACATTTTTAGGTTCTCTTATTTGGAGTTATTTACTTGTTTATGTCGGTGTAAAATTCGGTCAGAATATGGAAATGTTTAAACACCTCTGGCACAAGTTTGATATTCTGATTGTACTAATTTTTGGAATACTTGGAATTTTATATATTTATAAACATTT
>CAZXQM010000089.1:0-4372 GCA_964643455.1 uncultured Vampirovibrio sp.
TAAGTGTAAATTTGTTGTTGATTGGGATATGTACTTATATATGAGCTTGGTATTTTCAAGCTCTTTTTATTTTGCAGAACATAAAGAAAAACGCAAGCCGGTATTGATATAGATTTATTTTTCTGGTACGATTTAAGTGGAAACAAAGAAAAGAGGAGTTTTATTATGGAATTAATGAAGGGGAAAAAAGGTATTATATTCGGAGTTTCAAATACTCATGGTATTGCATACGGTATTGCAAAACAATTATTTGACGAAGGTGCAGATATTGCTTTCACATATGCCGGTGAAGCCATGGAAAAAAGAGTTCGCCCTATCGCAGAAGAAATGAATGCTAAATTAATTATGAGCTGCGATGTTACAAAAGAAAACGAAGTTGAAGCTGTATTTAAAGAATGTGAAAAAATCTACGGCAAATTAGATTTTGTAGTACATGCTGTTGCTTTTGCTCCAAAAGAAGACTTAATGGGCAGATTTGTAGATACTTCCAAAGAAGGCTGGGATATTGCTCTAGGGGTTAGCGCATATTCATTAGTTACAATTTGCAGACATGCAGAACCGATTATGAATGAAGGCAGTTCTATTTTTGCCTTAACTTACCTTGGGTCAATACTTTCCGTACCAAGCTACAATGTAATGGGTGTTGCAAAAGCAGCATTAGAATCTGCTATGAGATTTTTGGCAGTTGATTTAGGGAGCAAAGGCATACGTGTTAACTGCTTATCTTCAGGTCCTGTTAAAACACTTGCTTCTATGGGTATAAGCGGATTCTCTAAAATGCTGAAATCTGCAACATTGAGAGCCCCGCTTAAGAGAAATGTATCACTAGAAGATGTAGGCAGAGCAGGTTTATATCTTGCTTCAGATTTATCAAGCGGAACAACCGGTGAAGTTATTTACTGTGATTGCGGTTGCCATTCCGCATATGCTTCTGCTGAAGAAATGGATATTTTATCTAAAGCTGAATAAATAAAAAAGATAGGATGTAAAATATGAAAAAAATTATAATAACATTACTTGTATTATTGTCTATTACACTTACTACACAAGTCACAAAGGCAATGTCATACGCTGATGCTATCAAATCTAATAAGCCTATGGCATTACTGATTTATGCAACCTGGGCTGATGATGCATCAAATGTTATGGGTAAATTTAAAGCTCAGGAAGCAAAATACGGAGATTTATATAACTTTGTATTACTTGATATTGCTTCTGAAGATACAAAAGAATATAACAAAAAATACCAAATCTACTCAAACTTACCTTATGTAATTCTTTATAGAGATAACGGAAAAATTTCAAGATATCTGCAAAAAAATTGCATACTTGAAGATTCATGTTTTACTGAAAAACTTGACTTCTTTATAAGGTAGAGTAATCGTCTGTTTTGGTATAATCAATTCCGCCAACAGCATTATATAAAGAAATTGTAGAAATAACATTGTCGATTTTTGCGGCAATGTTTTTCTGTTTTGTAAGATATAAATTTACTTGAGATTTCATTTCATCTAATCTGGAGGAATCACCAATAATAAATTGTCTTTCTGCAAGTTGATGTTTCTTTTTTTCAATATCAAATTCTTCATTAGCTTTTAAGAGATTAGCTTTCGTTGTTTTTGATTCAATCAAAGCATCATTAACCTCCTGAATAGAGGTCAAAACTGTCTTTTCGTATGTCTCTATAGCTTTTTTGTATTCATACTTATTTATTCTATATCTAGCAAGCTTTGCGCCACCTGAAAATATATCCCAGGTTGGTGCTATGCCAGCATTAGCTAAAAACGTTTCACCTGCAAATATTCTATTCCAACTATAAGCATTGAACCCTATGTTTCCAAATAATATAAATTTAGGCAAAAACTCTCGTCGTGCTACCCTTACATCAAGTCCAATCTTTTTTACATAACTCTCAGAAGAAATCAAATCCGGTCTATACTGAATAACTGTTGCAGAAATTGTATCCGGAGCCTCCGGACAAGTTATTGATTGAAAATCAACATGTTCAACTTCTTTATCAGCATTTATACCTAAGAGGACATTTATTTCATTATTTAAAACTCTCTTATTTTCATCTAAGGTATTTAATTCTTTCTCAAAGCTTACAAGTATTTGCTTTTCTTCAAGAACTTCATTAATAGATGCTAACCCTGCATTGTACTTTCGCTCTGTCATAAATACAATTTCTTTTTGCAAGCTAATAATCTGTTCCAAATTTTGTCTTAATTCATCCATTTTAATTAAATTATAATAATTGGCAGCAAAACTTGAAGTCAGATAAATGTACACAGCCCTTTCTTGCTGTTCCACAATTTCTTTCTGTTTTTTAGCACTTTTTCTATTTAGATAATTCTGTCCCCAAATATCAATTTCATAAGAAGCATTCAGCGGCAAAAATATTTCGCTTTGAACATATTTGGGAATTATTGTATTTCCAAATTCTGTTTTAGGACCTCTGAATACTCTGGAAAAAGTCCCATCAAATCCTACCTGCGGAAGCTGATTTGCACCAGCCAGCCTTACATTTTCTTCCGCTTGCTTAGCTTTTAATGCCGCGATCTTTAAATCATGGTTATTTTTATATAATGTTTGAAAATGTTCTATCAAAATTTCATCATTATAATTTTTCCACCAATCAATATTAATATAATTAAATTTGTCAGTATTTTCCTTTGCATAACAAGGAATTGTCATTGTTAAAATTAAAATTGTTAAGATTTTTTTTAATGTCATATTTACACTTATCCTTCTTGTGTTATCATGATAACATAAAAAAATTATGAAACAAGAAAATTTATTAAAGCAAAAAATTGGATTAAGATTATCCCGTATTGGGTTACTGTCAAAGGTTTTAGCAATTCAAACCTTTATCAAGAAAAAGTTTGAAATAACGCCGGAACAATTTACTGTCTTAAATACACTTAAAGAAAATAACGGTATGTATTTAAGACAACTTGCACAAGAAACATTAAAAGACAGACCTAATATCACAAGAATTGTTTCTATATTAGAGACAAAAAAATACCTGACAATTGAAAATGATAAAGAAGATGGAAGGATGGTAAAGAAACTCTATATAACTAAAGAAGGTTTAAAAGTTTGTAATAAAGTCCAGCCAACTATTTTGAATTTATGGGAGAGTATTGTAAAAAATATTCCGGAAGAAGAGGTAGATAATTTTTTAGAGACATTAAATAAAGTGGAAGAAAATTTAAAAGAAAAGGTAATAATGCAAAACTAGGTGAGATTATGGCAAAAAGACATGAAGATAAACATGATGAAGAATTTATAAAAGAAGCAAAAGCAAGATTAAAGAGAAGACGCCCGGAATACAAAAAGAAAAGGGTTATTGTTCCGACACTTACAGCAATAATACTTACAATTATGGGTATTTCCGCAGCGATTCATTCTACATACTATCAGTCTACAGATGATGCATTTGTAGAAGGACGCCTAATTTCTGTAGCCCCGCGTGTCGCAGCTCCTGTTATTAATTTACTAGTTGATGATAATCAAGAAGTAAAAACCGGACAGCTTTTGGTAGAATTAGACCCTAGAGACTTTGAAGTAGCTCTTGCACAAGTAGAAGCAAGATTAGCAGAGGCAAAAGCAGGATTAAATATTGCAGAAAAACAGGTCGATGAAAACACATCAAGAGTCAATAAATCCTATGAAGATATCACATCTGCTTCTTCTAGGCTAGAATTTGCCCAGAAAGATTTTGAAAGATACAAAGACTTATACAAAGACGGTATCGTTTCAAAACAAGCATATGAAAAGAGTAAAACTGCATTAGATGTAGCTGTAGCGGATTATAATGCCGCTATGGAAACTTCACAGGCTTCAAAACACGCATTAGATTCAAGTAAAGCTAAAACTGAAGCTGATGAAGCTTTGATAAAAAGATTGGAAGCTGAAGTTGAACAGGCTAAATTAAATCTTGAATATACAAAGATCTATGCTCCACAGGATGGTAAAATAGCCGCCAGAAGCGTCGAAAAAGGGAATTATGTAAATATTGGGCAACCTCTTATGAATATAGTGCCGGAGCACGTTTGGGTGATTGCAAACTTTAAAGAAATTCAACTTACTAACATGCATGAAGATCAACCCGTAAGAATAAAAGTAGACACATATCCGGGTAAAAAATTTAAAGGACATGTCGAAAGTATTCAGAGAGCAACCGGTGCAAAGTCAAGCTTGTTTCCGCCGGAAAATGCTGTTGGAAGTTACGTAAAAATAGTACAGAGGGTTCCTGTTAAGATTGTATTTGATGAAGATATTTCCAAATATAATATAGTACCTGGTATGTCAGTAGTTCCAAAGGTCAGAATAAAAGATGGAAAAGAAAATTAATCCGTATATTATTGCA
>CAZXQM010000089.1:4472-6916 GCA_964643455.1 uncultured Vampirovibrio sp.
GTTCCAAAGGTCAGAATAAAAGATGGAAAAGAAAATTAATCCGTATATTATTGCAATAGCCGTTCTGTTGCCGTCCTTTCTATCTCTTGCGGCTTCTTCCGGAACCAACGTAAGCCAGCCGCATATAGCAGGGTTTTACGGTGCAACGCAATATGAAGCAAATACCGTTATCACTTGTTATATTATATCGGGTGGTTTAATGCTGCCGGTTACAGGTTATTTGGTAAAATATATCGGAAAAAAATTATTATTTATATATAGTATCATTGTATTTGCTTTAGGCTGTCTGCTGTGTGTCATCGCTCCTAACCTACAGACACTAATTGCCGCAAGGGTTATACAAGGTATAGGTAGTGGAAGTATACTGCCTTTATGCCAGGCAGTACTTCTGGAAGTCTTCCCGCCAGAACAAAGAGGAGTTGCAATGGGTTTGTTTGGAGTTGCAGCAATGTTTTCTCCACTGGCAGGACCTTTTATAGGTGGGTATTTAACGGATTATTATTCATGGCAATGGATTTTTATAGTCAATATTCCATTATGTATTCTGTCACTTATAATGATTAAGTTTCTTGTACCTGATGATAAACCGGAAGAAAAACCAAAATACAATAAAAAATTTGATATATTCGGATACTTGTCTATAGTAATTGCAATGGGCTGTATGCAGGTTGTTCTGGATAAAGGACAACAGCATAACTGGTTTGATGAAACTTGGATTTGCTGGCTTACAGGCATTTGTATATTCTCATTTGTATTTTTCTACGTCTGGGAACTTGAATATAAATATCCGGTAATTGACATAAGAGTCTTTAAGGACAGGAACTTTCTATTCGGGACTTTTGCAAGCTCGTTTATAAATGTAATTATATATTCTACTCTTCTTTTGGTTCCAATGTTTGTACAAAGCCTTATTGGTTACAGTCCTTCAATGTCAGGGCTTTTGATGTTTCCAAGAGCTGTTATTTGTTTAATTATGCTGCTTGTAGTAGGTGAAATTTCCAAATATATTGAAGGCAGAATTCTCGCAATAACAGGATTTTTAATTATTGCAGCATCACTTCTAATGCTCACTCAAATGAACCCGTCATCTTCAATGGAGAGTATTATACTCCCTAATCTTTTGTTATGTATTGGAGTCCCTACTGCATTTGTACCAATTACAGCCCTGTCTTTTCAAACCCTTCCGGCTTCGAAAAATGCTGATGCCGCATCACTCCATGCACTTTTTAAAAACATTTTAACTGCTGTTTCAACTTCTGCAGCTTCGACCTTTATTGCAAGGGTATCACAGGTTTACCAAGGATATTTTGTAGGCAATCTTGCCCCGCATAATCAAATGTTTCAACATAAATTAACAGCACTTCAGAATAAATTTTCTATCTATTATCCCTCTGTTGTTGCAGCAAGAAAAGCCGAAGGAACTTTATACAACCAACTCCTGTCACAGGCTCGTCTTGCCTCATTTTTTGACATATTTACCGTACTGGCACTGTTAATGGCTGTTGCAATATTTCTTACAATACTGCTTAAAAATAAACAAGCAAAAAAAATGTAAAGTTTTGTAAAAAAATGTACAAAACTTGAAATTACCACCTTTTGAAATACTTTAATATTATATAAGTTAAGTACACGATTATAGAAAGGATGGTAATATATGACAGGACCGGAAGCAACGGTAGGCAACGCACATAGTACTAAAAGTAGCTGGGGGGTTTTTGACTACAATCATAATGCAGGTGCGAATACACGTCCCATGACAATGGATGAAAAATTACAAAAGAACAGTATTCATGTTCAGGCTGCAGCATCACAGAGTGCCGGTGCTTACATGGGCTAAGAAGAACATTTTATTAAAAAGAGATGAAGGATAATTTACACTTCATCTTTTTTATAGAACAAAACAGAACCGGCATTTAACCGGCTCTGTTTTCGCAATTTATTTAATGTTTGCAATTAATCATGAACCTTTTGCTTATAGACATGACCTTTCATGTCGTTTTCAATATTCGGAGTATCAATTTCAAATACATAAGCATCCGCAGGAGCAATATTTACACGCAATTCATTTTCTAAAACCTGAAATTCGCTGGTATCACCATATTCCGGAATCATATTTTCTAACTTTTGATCTGTCTTCAATCCCGGAATTTCAATTATACCTGTTACATTCCTATTAGGATTTTTATTGGCAACAACCAGAATCGTTCTGCCATTATTATGTCTAGCATAAGTAATTATCTGGTCATTTTTATCTTCCCGCTTGTTGAGTTCTATAAAACTGCTATTTCTATCTGCCAGTACATCCAAATTTTCACTTCTCATTTTAAGTACACCCTGCATAACTCTTTCAATATCCGGAGAATCTCCTCCAGGTTTTCTTGAAAGATTGAACAAAGCTAAGCGGTAACGATGTTCATTCATCAGAGTTTTTTCCGTATATGTTT
>CAZXQM010000090.1:0-6712 GCA_964643455.1 uncultured Vampirovibrio sp.
CCTGTTTGTTACAAAATTTAACAGAAATAAAATAAACTCTTTTCATTTATCCCATTTTATGTGTATAATCAATTAAGTGTAAAAAGTACAATAGAAGATTGGGAATATAAATGGCATTAAATTTTCAAGACTTAATACTTAATTTATCAAGATTCTGGTCAGATTACGGATGTATAATCCAGCAGCCTTATGATATTGAAAAAGGTGCTTCTACAATGAATCCAGCAACTTTTTTAAGAGCATTGGGACCTGAACCTTGGTCAACAGCTATGGTAGAGCCTTGCAGACGCCCAACCGATGCCAGATACGGTGAAAATCCTAACAGATTAGGTCATTATTTCCAGTATCAGGTTATTCTCAAACCTTCTCCTGATAATGCTCAGGAATTGTATCTAAAGAGTTTGGAAGCAATGGGGATTGATCTTTCCAAACACGATGTAAGATTTGTTGAAGATAACTGGGAATCTCCGACTCTCGGTGCTGCAGGTGTAGGCTGGGAGGTATGGCTGGATGGAATGGAAATCACCCAGTTTACTTATTTCCAACAGGTAGGAGGATTGGAAGTAAAGCCGGTTGCGCTGGAGATTACATACGGTCTTGAGCGAATCGCAATGTATATTCAGAACAAAGAATCCGTATTTGACATTATGTGGAATAATACTTTAGAGTACGGTGACATTTATCTCCAAAATGAAATAGAACAATCAAAATATAATTTTGAATATTCTGACGCTGACAGATTATTCAAGTTATTTGACGCATACCAGAAAGAAGTCGATAATTGTATAAATGCAGAACTTGTTTTACCTGCTTATGATTATGTTCTTAAATGTTCTCATACTTTTAATCTTCTCGATGCAAGAGGAGTTATTAGTAAGGATGAGCGTATTAATTTCATAAACAGAGTCAGAACTATGGCATCTGCTGTTGCTCAACTTTATGTAAAGCAGCGTGAAAAACTCGGCTTCCCGCTTTTGGAAAAACAGACTGCAACAAAATAATCATAAATTATCTTAATTATTTTTGTCTGTAACCGGTTTGATTGTCAGATAAATAGAAAGGTGATAAATGACAGAAAAAAAGATTTCACTACCTCAGGTTCTGAGAAAAATGTTAACCCTTAAAAATCTTGATGAGGCAATTAAGGGTGCTGAAAAAGGCGGATTAGAAAAAACTTTAGGGGTTTGGGATTTAATTATTCTTGGTGTTGGTGCAATTATCGGCTCCGGAATTTTTGCTGTAGTTGGTATAGCAGCAGCAGGAAGTGCCGATGGTTCAAGCCCCGGAGCTGGTCCGGCTCTTGTTATTTCCATGGTTATTGCGGCAATTGCCTGTGTATTTTCAGCTCTCTGTTATAGTGAATTTGCAACAATGATACCTGTTGCGGGTGGTGCTTACGCTTATACATTTGCAACACTGGGTGAATTTGCAGCATGGATTGTAGGTTGGATTTTGATGCTGGAATATGCTATCGGATTTATTGCAGTTGCATGTGCCTGGACAAATCACTTTGTACAGTTTATGAAAGGTTTTTCAAATATATTACCTGTCTGGCTTACAAATCCGCCGCTATGGCTTGTTAACGATTGCAGGTCTGCTGTTGCCGCCTATACGGCACAGGGGGTAGATTACCATACTGCAATTCCACACATTGCAGGAATACCATTATGTGTTAACCTTCCGGCAATTATTATGATAGCCCTCACAACAGCGATTCTTGTAAAAGGGACTAAAGATTCCGCAAAAATGGCAGGAATTATGGTTGCCGTAAAACTTGGGGTTATTGCTTTGTTTGTACTTACCGGAATGTTTTATATACGTCCGGAGAACTGGACACCGTTTGCGCCGAATGGTTTTGAGGGCGTATTTATGGGTGCATTTATAATCTTTTTTGCTTATATAGGATTTGATGCTCTTGCTACTGCTGCGGAAGAGTGTAAAAATCCGCAAAAAGATTTACCGATAGGTATTTTAGGCTCACTTATAGTAACGACCGTTGTATATGTTTTGGTAGCGCTGGTGTTAACAGGTATGCAGCCGACAAGCGGTACGATAATTCCGGAAGGATTATTTAAAGCTCCGATGGCATTCGCCATGTCAGTTGTTCATCAAAACTGGATTGCGGGTTTAATTTCTATAGGCTCTCTTGCCGGATTAACCTCTGTTCTCATTGTAATGCATATGGCTGCGACAAGAGTACTTTACGCAATGAGCAGAGATAATTTCCTACCAAGCGTATTCCAGAAGCTTCACCCGAAATTCAATACTCCGCATATTCTCACAATAACTGTTGGTATTGTAGGAATATTAGGAACATTAATTTTGGATTTGAATATTGCGACATCTCTCTGCAATTTTGGAACCTTTACCTCTTTTATAATTGTTTGTGTTGCAATTTTAATCCTGAGAAAAGTCGATCCTGACAGAAAAAGACCGTTTAAAGTTCCTTTCTGTCCGTGGTTTCCTCTTGCTGGAATAGTTTGCTGCGGCGGTTTAATGGTATTTTCTATGATTGTTGCAAAAGGCGATACCGCAAGATTATCTACGGAAATGTTTATTGTGTGGGTAATTATGGGTACATTGATTTACGCGTCTTACGGATATAAAAAGAACAGAAAGATTGAAGAATTAGCTGAAAAAAATGAAATAGTGGTTGATAATGAAAAGATTGAATATAGTACTAAATAATTTAATAAAATGTAAAAGTCCACAGGAAATAATTGAAGCCGGTGCAAATTCCGGATTAAAAAAAACACTCGGGGTTTTTGACTTAATTGTGCTTGGAATTGGTGCAGTAGTTGGTACCGGAATTTTTACAATAATCGGAAGTGCAATTGTTGGAAGCTCTGATGGAGCAGGTGCCGGTACCGCAATAGTAGTTTCTATGCTTTTGGCAGCTGTTGCAAGTGTGTTTTCAGCACTTTCTTATTCTGAAATTGCAGCGATGATGCCTGTTGCCGGAAGTGTATATACATATACTTACGCAACAATGGGTGAATTTATGGCCTGGATGGTAGGTTGGGTTCTTATGCTTGAGTACGCAATCGGCAATATCACTGTTGCAAGTGCATGGACGGGTTATTTTGTACAATTTATGAAAGGTTTTAAGCATATTCTACCTGCATTTATTGTAGATTGTCCATTGTGGCTAAGAAACGATTACAGAACGATGTACGAAATCTGTAATAAGTATGGCTGGGATGTTCACGATAAGATGCCGTTTATCAATTTGCCTTTTGGTTGGGAACTACCTGTAGCAATTAATGTTCCAGCTATTGCAATTGTACTTTTGCTTACAATTTTGCTAGTCAAAGGTGTAAAAGAATCAACCAGAGTCGCAACAATAATGGTCGGGGTTAATATGTTTATAATCTTATCATTTATTGTAATGGGGTTTTTCTATATTCAACCGGAAAACTGGACTCCTTTTGCTCCGAATGGTTTAGAAGGAATTTTTACAGGAGCATTTGTAATATTTTTTGCATATATAGGATTTGATGCGATTTCAACTGCTGCAGAGGAGACTAAAAATCCGCAGCGGGATTTACCTGTAGCAATTCTGGGAACATTGGCAATTTGTACAATTTTGTACATTTGTGCAGCACTTGTTTTAACAGGTGTAGTTCCGTTTAATGCAATTGATACACAGGCGCCTCTGGCTCATGCTATGAGGTTTATCGGCAAAAACTGGTATGCAGGATTAATTTCTATGGGTGCTCTTTGTGCACTAACTTCTGTTTTGCTAATATATCAGCTGGGTACTACAAGAATTCTGTTTGCAATGAGTAGGGATAATTTTCTTCCGAAATCTTTAAACAGAATTCACGAGAAATTTAAAACTCCTCATATTTTAACTTGGATTTCAGGATTAATTGTTATTATTTGTGCTTTATTTATGGATTTGAATATTTCTGCCGAGCTTTGTAACTTTGGCACATTTACTTCATTTATAATTATTTGTATTGCAGTATTAATTTTACGAAAAACAGAGCCAAATAGGGCACGACCATTTAAAGTTCCATTTTGTCCGTGGTTTCCTATTTTCGGAATTTTTACCTGCTTAGGTTTAATGTATTGCAAATTTAGCGCAAAAGCAACATCAGCATTATATTTTATAATCTGGCTTTTGATAGGACTTTTTATATATGCTGGTTACAGTTATAGAGCAAAAAGAGCTGAAGAATAAATATTGTCATACTGTTGCTTTTGCAGTTAACTCTTTTATAATTTCTAAGAGTTTATTAACCATCAAATCTTCATATTTTTGAGCGTTTTCCTTACTATCAGACTCAAATCTCAAAGTAAACACAGGTTCTGTATTACTTTGTCTTATTAATGCAAATCCTTTTTCAAATACGATTCGCATACCATCGATTGTAATAATATCTTTTATTGGTGTATTAAAGAAATCCGGATTCTCTGCAATAACGGTTTGAAATTCTTCAAGCACAGTAGGTTTTAATGAATTCGGGCAATTAAGACGCACTTCGTTAGAAGAATACATAGACTTAAACGGTTCCAAAAGTTCCGTAATTTTAAAGTTTGGATTTTGTTTTTTCTTATTAGCAACAATTTCAAGAATTCTGCAACCGGCATAAACAGCATCATCAAACCCGTAATAGCGGTCTTTAAAAAATATATGTCCGCTCATTTCTCCTGCCAGAATTGCACCGGTTTCCTTCATTTTAGATTTAATGTAGCCGTGACCGGTTTTGCACATAATAGCAATACCGCCTGTTTCATTAATTGTGTCATAAAGAACCTGTGAACATTTAACTTCTGAAACAATGACAGGTTTAATTCCTTTCTCATTATATTCTTTAATTATATCTTCCGCATAAATCAAAAGCAGTTTGTCTCCGGTTATAGCGTTGCCTTCTGAATCTATAACACCTATTCTGTCACTGTCGCCATCAAATGCGATACCTAAATCTGCTTTATTGGCAACAACTGCTTTTTTAATATCGTTTAAAGTCTTTTCATCACTCGGATTCGGGTGGTGGTGCGGGAATCTTCCGTCAGGCATTGAATATAGTTCAATAACTTCACACCCTAAAGCCCTGTATAATCTAGGTGCTACAACTCCGCCGGTAGCATTGGCACTATCAACGACAACTTTAATTCCTTCACCAATTCTGTTGAAACGTTTTTGCATATCTTTAATATAATCCGGAATTAAATCATACTCATTTAAAATTCCGAATGGAATTGGCGGAATGTTTAATTTATATTCTTCCAGAGTTAAATTTTTTACAATTTTTATCTGTTCTTCATTCAAAGACTGTTTAGCATAAGTCATCTTCAAACCGTTATACTGACTCGGATTGTGGCTTGCTGTAATAATCAAAGCCCCTGTTACGGGTTTGTTTTTGGTTATAAAGGTAGGGAGTCCCACAACTTCCGAATAATATCCTATTGGAGTAGGAGCAAGTCCCATATCCACAATATTTGCACCGCAAGAACGAATTCCATCAATCAATGATTTGGAGAGAGATGGTGAGTGCAGCCTCGCGTCATGACAAACACTTATCCAAATATCATAAGGAGGTTGTTTTGTTTCTTTTACCAGAAATTGAACAAAACCTCTGCCGGTATAATAAAACAACTCTTCTGTAATATCATCGCCATAAATTCCCCTTATATCATTCTTACCAAATGCTGATTCTTTTAACATAACTCCTCCGTTGTATTTCGGTTTGTGCTTGCAAACACAATTTATTTCCCCCTATAATAGTAACATGAAAATTTCTAAAAATCCTGACAAAAACAATAATTTTTCCGCAAATTTTTCCGGATTATTATTTGTTTTACCAGCATTAACCGGAACTTTTATTTTTATAATTATTCCCATATTTTGTTCATTTTTGTTGAGTTTTACTCATTGGGATTTGTTAAACGAAATTACTTTTGCGGGTCTGGATAACTATAAATGCGTACTTTCTGAGCCGGAATTCTTGCAAATTCTTGCAAATACTTTTGTATACGCGATAACAACGACTGTTTTTGCGGTAATAATTCCCCTTTTAATTGCTTCGGCTCTTGATACAAAAATAAAAGGGGGCGAGATTTATAAAACCATTTACTTTCTTCCTTTTATAACACCTGCCGTTGTTATAGCAATAGTCTGGTCCTGGATTTTTGATCCCAATATAGGGCTTGTTAATAATTTATTCAAAACACATTTAAACTGGTTGTTTGATACAAAACTTGCTATGCCGGTACTTATTTTTGTATCGGTTTGGAAGCTCATTGGATACAATGTTGTTCTGTTTTTGACAGGTTTTTCCACAATAAATCAAAATGTTTATGAAGCTGCAAAGATTGATGGAGCCGGTGTTAATGAGACATTCTGGAATATCACAGTTCCGTTATTGAAGCCTACTATTTATTTTGTAACTCTTGTAACCGCAATTTCTTCTTTCCAGATATTTGACCTAATCTACGTTATGACCTCCGGCGGTCCGAATAATTCTACAAATGTTATTGTTTATTCAATTTACAAATATGCATTTGAATATTTTGATATTGGAAAATCTTGTGCACTGGCTTACATTCTCTTTGTAATTATATTTATTCTGGCAGCTATACAGAGATTATGTATAAGAAATAAGGGGAAAATTACACTTAATTAAAGGTCGGAACGATTTTGCTTTTCCCACCCGACTACTAAACTTAAACCTCACCTTTCCAATTAATAGAAAGGTGAGGTATT
>CAZXQM010000091.1:0-6455 GCA_964643455.1 uncultured Vampirovibrio sp.
AATCCGAAACATCCCGGAGAAAATGCCCTGAAACCCGGACAGCATCCAAACGGTCTTAAACTATTCGTATGAATGGACACAGAATATCCGTTACAATTTATAAAAGTGTTTGTCATTGTTCCAAATCCCATAAATATTCCTCTTATACATAAAAAGTATTTCAACAATCAATAATTGCCTTTTAAATAGCACTGCTTAACAAAAATTTACAAATAATTAAAAATAGAGAAACAAATCAGATGAAAGATTAGAGTTTACATTGTAAAGATTATTTAATAGTTTGACATCTTTCTGGTATAATAAAACAATGCGAGAGATTATGACTAGTCGTTACAGTTTTTTATTTTGTTAAGGAAAAGATTATGAAAAGATTTTTAATGATGTTGTTTACAATGCTGTTAACCTTGCAGTCAGCTCAGGCAGCCAATGTCAGTGCCTTTATGGACAAATATGTTGCGCCGGTTTCTGACGCAGTAGCAAGGTTCATCTTTTTCCCGATAAAAATCTGCGGATATGATGTTCCAATAATCATATTCTGGATTCTTATTGCAGGAATTTTCTTTACTGTTTACTTTAAAGGGATTTCTATATGGGGTTTTAAACATGCAATAGATATTGTAAAAAAACCTGCGGAAAATAATCACGACGGATTTGGTGAAGTATCATCATTTCAGGCACTGGCGACAGCATTATCCGGAACTATCGGTATCGGAAGTATTGCAGGTGTTGCAATTTCGATTTCAATCGGCGGTCCGGGAGCAGCATTCTGGATTTTTGCAGGCGCACTTCTCGGGATGTCAATAAAATTTGTAGAAGCAACTCTCGCGGTTAAGTACAGAAGATTTAATCTTGACGGCTCCGTATCAGGCGGTCCTATGCACTATATAGCACACGGGCTTACGCGTAAGAAAATGCGTTGGCTGGGGCAGCCGCTTTCAGTGGTTTATGCAATCCTTTGTATCGGAGGCGGAATCACGGGCGGTAATATGATTCAAATTAATCAGACCGCACATCAGATGGTATTTATCACCGGAGGGGAACATAGTTTCTTGCTTAATTACACCTGGGTAATAGGATTAATCGTAGCAATACTCATTGGTATGGTTATTGTTGGCGGTATTAAGAGTATCGCTAAAGTTACAACAATTCTTACACCAACAATGTGTATAATGTACATAGTTTCAGGTTTAATTGTTATTTTTGCAAATTTTGCACACATTCCTCATGCTTTAATGCTGATTCTAAAAGAAGCATTCCACCCGACAGCAGTTGCAGGCGGAATCTTCGGGACAATAATTATCGGTTTAAGACGTTCCGTACAGTGTAATGAGGCAGGAACAGGTGCAGCAGCTATTGTTTATGCAACCGCACAAACAAAGGAACCTGTATCTCAAGGTTTTGTAGCTTTGATTGAAACATTTCTGACAGGTCTTCTCTGCTTATTTACATCTTTCGCAATCATATTTTCAGGTGCCTGCACACAAGCAGCAAAAGAAATTTCAGGTATTGAACTTGCATCTAACGCGTTTCAGTCAGTAATACCATTCTTCCCGATAATTTTATCGGTAATTGCGATTATGTTTGCTCTTTCTACTCTTATTTCATGGGCATACTACGGACAAAAAGCATGGACATTCTTATTAGGTGAAGGTAAAAAGAGAGTCCTTACTTTTAACCTGATTTATTGCTTATTTATCATTGTAGGTTCTGCAATGAATGTTAAATCTGTAATTGATATTACAGATGCAATGATGATTGCACTTTGTGTACCGAATATCATTGTACTTTATATTCTATGTCCTGAAATTAAGCGGGATTTGAAAACATATCTGGACAAACATAAGATGAACTTTATGAAGTTTTAAAATAACTGAAAAAAAAAGGGCGTTGAAGAAGTTTCTTCAACGCCCTTTTTCATGTATCTTTTTATAGACTCATATAATAATCCTTCAAGAGTTTTGCATCATCTTCAATGTTCGGGCTTTCACATACAATTACACCTTTTACATTAAACTTTTTAAACGCTTTGAGTAAATCTTTATAATTAAAATCAGACTCTTCAAGGTTCAAGTGCTTTTTCTCTCCTTTTGCTCCGTATTCAATCCCCGCAATATGGGCATGAAAATTATCCAAAGCAATTTGTCCCAATTCTTTTCCGATTTTATCAAAAATTGCACAAAATTCTTTATAAGTATTTGAAATTCCGTTGTATCTGGCATGCAGATGTGAAAAATCAACACAAGGAAGCACCGTTTCAAATTCTTTTGAGAGCCGTATAATCTCCTCCAGACTGCCCCATTGTGTTGCTTTACCCGTTGTCTCGGGTCTTATCCAGATTTTATTTCCTGTCTTTTCCAAAGTCTCGGTTATAATCTCTATTTTAGATTTAATATTATTATAAACCAACTCCGGCTCCTGCCCGAGATAGTATCCGGCATGAAACGTTATACTGAAACCGCCGAGCGAATTTGCGGTTTCCGCAGTTTCAATAATTCTTTGTACACTTGCTTCGAGTTTATCCTCTTCTCTCGCATTAAGATTGACATAAAACGGTGCGTGTGCCGTAATAACTTTTTCAACAGCATTACTGACCGTTTCACGGCTTTTATCACTTATTCTGACACCTCGCACAAATTCAAGTTCCAGACCATCAAGATTCATGGAATCAAGAATTTTAAACCCTTCTTCATACCCCTTGTTTCCGGCTTTCAAAGGAACTCCGGCTGTTAAAAAATTTAATTTATCCATCTTCACTCCTGATTGTTCTTTCTTGCGATAACTTTTTCTTTTCATTAAAGAAAAAATTACCTGAATTCCTCACCGATTTTCGGATTAACAATTCTCAAGAAATCTTTACTGTCTCCCATAAAGAAGCTTCCAAACTGCATAACTGTAGGTGAAATAAGCCCTTTTGAAGTTGCAATGAAAAATTTTTCATCTTCGATTTTAGCAACAGTACCCGCAGGATGAGGAATGCAAAATGCATCAGACGCTATTTCGACCTTCATGATTTTCATCATATTTCCCCTGAAAGTCGTACTCGCAAGTATAAAAGGATTCAGCGCGCGCACAAATCTCTCAATTTCTTCTGCAGTCTTATTGTAATTTATAAACAAATCTCTTTCACTCAGACCTCTGCCGGAAATAAAATTACCTGCCGGCTGCTTAATTCGCGGAAGCGGCTGACTTTCATACGCTCTTAAAACCTGAAGCAGCAGCTCTATACCAAGAACATTAAGCTCATTAAAAATTGTTCCCATAGTTGCTTTTGAATGAATATAATACGGCTTTTGTGCAATAATATCTCCGGTATCAAAACTCTCATCCATGAAATGTATTGTCACACCCGTTTCGGTTTCACCATTCATAATTACTCTGGAATATGGATTTCCACCTCTATATTTTGGCAGCATAGACGGATGAACATTAATAAATCCGTCCTTTACGGCTTCCAAAAGTATTTTAGGAATTTTGTAATTGAAAGAACAAACAACTGCCGCATCAATACTTAAATTTCTGACTGTTTCAATCAGCTGAGGTTCATCAAGTTCATCATATTCAATATAATTCAAACTCCTTGACTGCACAAAACTTTTAAAATCATAATACATATTATGATTTTTTTTAGGTCCCATAACCCCTACAATGTTAACTCCTGCCATCAAAAGCCCGTCAAGCCCGATATAAGCCATATCGGGAATGCCTACGAAAAGTATTCTTTTTTTGAACAGAGTTCTGTTAAACATCAAACTTTAACCTTAATAAAATCTTCCAGAATCTTTGAACAATCATTAACCATATTCGTACAATGAGCCTTTCTTTCGGGAGAAGCCATATTCATTCCGGCTGTTAAAACCCTGCAGCAAGCTGCTTTATGGTTTTCCTTAAACTTGTCTAAAAACTGTTTTGCAAGCACCCTTGCATTAACTTCGTTTCCTGATTTATTATCTTTACCGTACAGCCATCCGATAATAATTTGTGATGC
The DNA here is from genome assembly GCA_964643455.1 of uncultured Vampirovibrio sp. Taxonomy (GTDB): domain Bacteria; phylum Cyanobacteriota; class Vampirovibrionia; order Gastranaerophilales; family Gastranaerophilaceae; genus CAG-196. Next base: position 3,986 of record CAZXQM010000091.1, read on the forward strand.
AGCAACCGCACCGCAAAGGCAGCCGGAGCCCATTCCGCCGGAAAATGCAGACGCAACAGGAAGGAACTCTTCCGGTACAATACCTTTGTCAATTGCTTCTTTGATAATACTTTCCGAACAGGAATACCCGCTGTTAAAATACTCTGCAGCTTTCATTTTCTATAAATCCTCTTTGATATATATATATTACCATCAAAGAGCTTTTTATACCAGAGGTTAAGGTTTGATATTCAGGAGTACGAAAGAAACTTGCTTATAGGTAATCTATAAATTCCATTCCGCTCTTTAGGTTTTAAATGATTTCTTTTCCTACAATCGGAGCAATTTGTTTAATCTGCTTATACAACAAATCGTACTGCCACGGGTAAAGTGATTGTGCACCATCACAGACAGCTCTGTCCGGATCGTGGTGAACTTCGATAATCAAACCGTCGCAGCCTGCCGCAACAGCTGCTCTTGACATTGGTTCAACCTTATCTCTTAAACCTGTTGCGTGAGAAGGGTCAACAATAATCGGAAGATGGCTTAATTTTTTGATTACCGGAATTGCTGTTAAATCAAGAGTGTTCCTAGTATATTTTTCAAAAGTCCTGATTCCTCTTTCACACAAAATAACCTGATTATTTCCGCCCGCCATAATATACTCCGCAGACATCAGCCATTCTTCATAAGTAGATGATAACCCCCTTTTAAGTATAACCGGTTTATGAGCGTGTCCGAGTTCTTTAAGCAGAGTAAAATTCTGCATATTCCTTGCACCTACTTGAAGAATATCTACATACTTTTCAAAAAGCTCAAGCTGTGAACTCTCCATAATTTCGGAAGTTACTGCCATACCGTGATTATTCGCAACGCTTCTTATGATTTTCAAACCTTCTTCTCCTAGCCCCTGAAAAGCATAAGGGCTTGTTCTCGGTTTAAATGCGCCGCCGCGAATAATTTTAACATTAGATTCTTTAAGCTCCTGAGCTGTTTCATCCATCTGGTCATAAGATTCAATTGTACATGGTCCTGCGATAAGTCCCGTATATTTATCGCCAAACTTGACCCCATTAACTTCAACAACTGTATCTTTTCCCTGACAGGCACGTGCAGCAAGCTTGTAATTTGTTGTTAACCTTATAACTTCATCTACACCGTGGAGAAGTTCAAAATCTCTCTGGTCAACATCTTTAACCCCGATGGCATGAACAACTGTCCTTGCTTCTCCGTGCGATACACGGGCTTCAAACCCTTTTGATTCTATAAATAACTCTACACGCTTAATATCTTTTTCGGTTGCGTGACTATTCATTACGACTAGCATTTATTTCATACCTCCAATTAGTAATATTATATATAAAAAAAGATTATATATGTTTAAATATTTTACAATACGTGATATAATTACTACCATAATGACAATATTTGATGAAAGTCTTATCTTAGAGACAATAAACATGATTAAGCTTCACAATTTTGACATCAGAACTGTGACGCTGACAATAAGCTTAAGAGATTGCTTAGCTGAGAATGTTAATGCTGTGTGTGACAAAATAAAATATAAGCTGGATAAGTATGCTCTTAACCTTGTTAAATATGCAAACGATATTGAGAACGATTATTCTATTCCAATTGTAAATAAGAGAATAGCTGTTACTCCGATTTCGCTTGTAGGTGAGTCTTGCATCCAGAAAGATTATATTAAAATAGCTAAAACTCTTGATGAATGCGCACAAAATCTCGGCATAGATTTTATTGGCGGTTACTCGGCACTTGTTGAGAAAGGATGCACACAGGGAGATTTAGAGCTGATTGAATCTATTCCGGAGGCTCTCGCATCAACAAACAGGCTTTGTTCTTCCGTAAATGTCGCAAGTTCAAAAGCCGGAATAAACATGGATGCTGTTTTAAAAATGGCCGATGTTATTAAAAAATCTGCTGAATTAACGGCTGATAAAGATGGTATCGGCGCAGCAAAACTCGTTGTATTCTGTAATTCTGTAAGTGATAATCCGTTTATGGCGGGAGCTTATTGCGGATATGGCGAACCGGAATGCGCTCTTAATATCGGAGTTTCAGGTCCAGGGGTAGTAAGAGCTGCAATAGGAGATTTGCAAAAAGATGCTGATTTAGGTGTTCTTGCAAATAAAATCAAGCAAACTGCATACAAAATTACAACCACAGGTGAGCTTGTGGGCAGAAAACTTGCGGATAAGTTAAAGGTTCCGTTTGGCGTAATAGATCTTTCTCTTGCTCCAACTCCTGCAGTAGGTGATAGTGTTGCACAAATTTTTCAGGCAATGGGACTTGAACATGCCGGCGCGCACGGCACAACCGCTGCGCTTGCAATGCTTAATGACGCGGTGAAAAAAGGCGGAATTATGGCAAGTTCTTATGTAGGCGGATTATCGGGAGCTTTTATTCCGGTTTCGGAAGATGCCGGCATGATTGAAGCTGCAGAAAAAGGATATTTAACCTTTGACAAACT
>CAZXQM010000092.1:0-6402 GCA_964643455.1 uncultured Vampirovibrio sp.
AATCAGCTCAAGAATAGAGCTTTTTCTTTTTCCCTTCTCCTCACCAATCCGGCAAGCACCTTACCGCCTGCATATTTCCACCTTGTAAACTGTTCTGCCGCTTCTTTATATTTTTTTTGATTTAATAACTTCAGGAGTGTAGAACTTTTAAAAGCGTTATAACCAATGTTATATTCAAGAGAAACAAGAGCGTCAAACTGGTTTTGGTTTAACGGAACATTAACAAGTTTTTCGACATTGTTACAATGAATTGTCAGGTCAGTTTTCAGATATTGTTCTGCCTGTTCCTGTGTAATTTTCATTCCTTCATGAACTTCTGCCCCGGTGTGTCCGTAACCTATAGTCCATACACCGGCAGAGCATTTATAGGATTCTAATTTACATCCTTCAAATTCTTTGATTAAATTAATCCCCTTTTCTGAAATGTTCATGCACACCTTCCAAATCTTTTATCCTATGATTAGCAACACTTATTTGTTCTTCAAGCACAGCTTCATTTTTTTCCAGCTTATAAACTCTGGTTATAAAATTGTTGTGCTTCTCAAGTTTTTTATCTTGCTCGTCAAACTTATAATTTACTAAATCCTTAAAACCTTCCAATTTCCCGATATAAATACCTATTGCAATAAGGTTAATGACAAACCCCACAACTGCTACGGTAATAGATATAATAGCTACTGTTGTTGCTAACACTTCTTTTTCCCCCACCCGCAAAACTTCTGAAAATTATCGACTGAATGGAACATAACCCACCTGCGGAATGCTCCGACATCTCCAATCTTAAGTAAGCGTTCAAAGACTTTATCTGCAAAATATCTGTCATTATCAACATAGTGATGATTTTCACAAAGCACATCGTGAATTAAAGAAGCCACTTTAAATTCAATATTTTCTTTAGAACCGATAAGCCGCCAGAAAACCCTTGCTATACTTGCACCGTCATAGTCATAACCTGCATTAATCGCAAAGGCATACGTCTTATTTTTCTTCTTATCTATCAGACATACGTCAATAGTTTCTTTTAAATAAAGCGGTTTTTTCTTAGCCGCTTTGATTTCTTTTTTAGACATTACCGTTACATTTATTTCCTTATTCCCAATGTCAGGTATCTTAGAAAATCCGACACGGCAAATTTCATCATCCTGCCACGCTATATATTCTTTTTCTTTGTAATAAAAACGCGGCAAAGTATCAAAACATCCTATGCACATTTTAAATCTCTCCGTTCATTACTGTTCTTCATCCGGCAGAGCATAATTAAGCACTTTGCCATTAACGTTTATATTGATTGTAAAAAAGGTAAAATGATTTTTTATACCTTGCTTATTTCCTTTTTCTTGCGGCTGTTTTTGAATATTTGCCGTAAAGTATGTTTGATCGTTCTGTACCCCCTGTTCAGGTGAAACGGTATCAGTGTCATCAGCAAGCACACTTGCAGAACAAAAAAACAATAATCCCAAAATAATCGCCAATCTTTTCATAAATAAATCTCCTTTGTTTTATTCAACGTATTCCAAATATCTGTCTATATTGCGGGTCATAAACTGGTCTAAAATATCGAACTCAAAATGCTGCTTTAAGTTTAATTTCTGTATTAAATCAGCATTCCAGTATGCGGTAGTTACTTCCTCATCCGTATCAATAATTACTGCTATTGATTTTACTTTTTCTATTTTTTGAGAAAACAAATCTTGCAGCCATTCAGCGGCTTTTTGTTTCTTGCTTTTAAAATGCACAATTTTAGCCATAAAATTTCCTTTATGTTCTTGTATCAAGCTGTAAAAAGAAAAACATCAAAAGATGTTAAAGCTTGAATTTAATTTAAACTTTGTTTGTATTCATTAAAAAGTGTTTCCTGCTTAGTCAGCAAAAACAACCATAGTTCAATAATTTCTTTAGCGGTCATTGCAACAGCGTTTTCCGGTAAGGCAGTAACATCGTAAACATTTATTGTTAATGACGATATTGCGGAAGTGTCACCGCCAAGCTGGGAATACAGTTCAAGCATATTCTTAATTTCCGTAGCTTTTTGAGAATATATGGAAGCCCACTTTGGCTTATAATACTTTCCGTTCGTATATAAAACACCGGTGTCAAGCTTTTCTTTATAGGCTTCGTATTCAGCCGTGTTGTCCTCATCATTTATCTGCCCTACAAGCAAGTCTTTTGAATAAGTTTCATATTCATTTTGTGACATAAAAGCTTCTTCATATTGATATTTTGTACCGTCATCCGTAGATATTTCCTGCACGTTTCTGCGTACATAAATGCCGTCAGAGGATGAAGTTAAATCAATATCTGACGGCTTTACCAAGCTTTCAACTGTTCTGTAATCAACCATAGTTTTACTCCTTTTTATTTAATTTTTTAAAGTGCCTGCTAATAATTCTTTTACAAAGCTTCAAATCGACATTAGCTTTAATATGCTTATTGAAGGCTATGTGTGTATTTGTGCCTTTAAACATACCGGCATAACTTACCATTTGACAGGCGGAATACCATGTAATTTTACCTGTACGTTTAATCTTTCTTGCTTTTCTTGTTGCCGCAAGAAAATTCTTACTTCTCAAGGTTGTTTTATCCCGATAAAATTTATACCCGAGAAAATCAACCGGACGTCCTTTTCTTTTACCGTCCTTCTTGCTTATGTAATCAAACCTGTATATCTGATAATTTCCTTTAATCTTCAGATCTAAGCCGGTCAGATATTCTTTCATCTGTTCAAAAGCTTTCCGGAGTTCTTTTTTATTCCTGTGAAAGAACAGCATATCATCCATGTTTCTAGCGTAGAAAGGGATTTTTAATTCTTCTTTTACGAAGTGGTCGAAGGGCTGCAGGTAGTAATTAGCGAACCATTGCGAGGTATAAAACCCGATAGGCAATCCGCCGGTTATAATTTCACCGTCAGGGAATTGTCCGGTGTTTGAATCAAGAATGTAAAATACAAGTTCTAAAAAATCTTTATCACGAATTACTTTTGAAAATCTTTCTTTTAATAAATCAGGATTAATATTTTGATAAAAATGTCGTATGTCAATCTCAAGAGCATATTTAATATCTTTAGGATGTTTTTGTATAAACTTCTCCACATACTTTTTACCGTAAGCAAGCCCACGGTTGGGAATGGAACCGAATGTGAAATCATACATTCCTTTTGTCAGTATCGGCATCATGGCTTCTATAACAATATGGTGCAGCCATTGCTCCGGTTTGCCCGGGGTAAAAAACGGTTCTAATATAACTCGTTCTTTCTTACTGACTCCGTCATTAATACGCCTTGCCTTGTGTACATACAATTCAAGCTGACGATTACAAATTTTCTCTCTTAATTTTTTCTTTTCCTGCTCTCGATTTTGTATTATCTTTTTCACTTCCGGACGTTTTGTTTTCTTTTCTGTTGCTTTACGTAAAGCAATATCCATACATTCATCCGTCAGAGCGTAATTAATAAGGTTATTGTAAGATTTCATTTAATATATCTCTTACTAATTGCCTCACGGGCTTTCAACAAATCTACTAACCCGTGCCTCTTTGGCGGCAGATTTTCACCGAGTGGTGAGGATAATAATCTACATTTAAGAAAAGTTTTCCTTTATTAGTAATACAGCGAGGCTCCGTAGTTCCAATTACTATACGACACAGCCTGATTCAAATTCAACGCAAACGAGCCGCAAAGCAAACCGTTATTCGAAGTACCACCACAACGAGCAGCGTATATTATTACCCATTAGCAACATAGCGAGGCTCCGTAGTACCAATTCGAATTCGTGACCGCATAGTTTAAAGCAAGTGCAAAACAACCGCAAACCAGGCCAGCGCTCGAATTACCACCACAACGAGCAAAGCGTATATTATTACCCGAAATTTTTAAAGTACAATTTGCACAAAAAGTATAGCATAAAAAAATAAATATCTGTAAATTTATATACTAAACATCTTGACAAAAGCTCCAACATCGTAAATAATGTAGAAACAGGGTGGCAGCTTGCCAAGCTAGCCGGATGCCTTGTTAGAAAGTCTAACGGTTCTTATCTATTTAGATGAGAGCCGTTTTTTAATATGTACAAAATCAAAAAGATTAAAAATAATGCTATATTGAAATTTTCCATATTGACCCCCTTTCTAGTCGGGAACTAACCCGAAGTCAGAATAATAATGTAGGTTGTTCCGTTCTCGAAAAGGCATCTTTTACCCTGCAAAACCATATTACTTCAAACATGGATATTTGTCTATTGTGCAGGTTAAAAATTTTCACATGAGCCTAAAGGCTCAATCATTGGGGGAGAAATCCCCCAAACCCCCTTAAGAGGGAGTGTAAGAGAGCGAGGCTCCGTAGTACCAATTCGAATTCGTGACCGCATAGTTTAAAGCAAGTGCAAAACAACCGCAAACCAGGCCAGCGCTCGAATTACCACCACAACGAGCAAAGCCAACTACAGAGGTACTCCACCAAGTACCGTCCGGCACATAAGTAGAAGATGAGCCGCTTATCGTTTTTGGAATGAATACGCAATTATCGTATAATTCCACATCTGATATATATCCGCCTGATGTGCCGCTTAAGGTTACACCGGTGCTTATATAACCGTCACCCGTAGTATTATAATCCTCTGCTGTAGAGCCGTCATTTGTATTCGGAGTCAACTTAATATAAATAGTTCCGCTCAAAGCTATTATACCTTGCGTTATGTTCCAGATATTCCCCCATGGATTTTCGGAATGGAATACTTTTACTGCACCGTTGCTGCTATCTCCATAAAACGCACCTTTTTTGTCCAACGTACCGGACGAAACCTGATTATTACTGCTTGATGAACCGCCGGAATATCTGCCGGTACCAAATACGGTTTGGCTATCAGCTGAACATCCTAAAAGCATTAAGAGAATCTGCCTGTATAATATAAACCGTGCTTCGTAAACATCGTAGCCCGTGCCGTTACTTCTTGCGTAATCTATCTGGGTATTGCCGGCTGTACTTTTGTTAGGGGATTGTCCGGACAATGAACGAATCATATTGTTTACGCTGCAGCCGTCATATATTGCGTGATAATACGTTTCAACAACTTCACCGTTCTTGTTGTATTGCAGCCAGTTTTTATAACTGCTGTCAACCTTTTTATTTGCAATATATGCGTGGTACTTGCCGGGTAGATATTCTTCTATTTTTACCCAGGTCTTTGTTACATCCCATTCAACCATTGCATTTGCAGGACTGCTTGAATCTGCCACGTGCGATTCTTCCCCGTCCGTGGTTTGTGTATAATCTTCCGGTGCAAGATATTCCATTACCTCACCCAGCAGGCACTTATACTGGCTGCCGTCAAAAACGGTTGTATCATTTACTTTTATATAACAGCCTTTAATATTAATTGTTCCGTTGAATGGATTTGCAAGCAGGTCTAAACCTAAACGCATTACTTCATTCCAGCCGATAGAAGATACGCTCAATTCACCGATTGAAACATCTGCCCCGCCGCTTGTTGCCATATAAGCACTTATCGTACTGTTAGCCTTATTGTAAATGAGTTTGGAAACATAATCCGTATTGGCAACTATATCATTTGTGGATGTCATTGCTCCTATATAAGCATAGCTTGAATCCGGCATATCCCACTGTAGTTTTTGGGATATAATCGCAAGCTGCGGGCTGTGAGCGTTTGTTGTTGAGTTTCCTAATATAGTCTGTTGCGTTGAGGAGATTGTATCACCGGTTGTAAAATCCATACATATTTCAAAGCTGTCTATGTCGTCAACGCTTTCCGGTACATAGCTCATATCCGCATAAATGGATGTTGAAAACCCGTTGAAATTCCCTTCCTCTGAACCTTCCAACGCTCCTGTTATATTTATACCCAAATTATTTGCCGACTTGTTATAAAGCATACAAGGCTTCTGGATGTTCATTATAAACGTATCGCCCCATGAACCGCTGTCGAATATACCTTTGTCGTAATCCATTCCGGCAGGGGTGAAATATTCGTTCCGGCAGCCTTGAGGATAACGGACGTTACCCAGTGTATTTGAGTTGTTTATATCAAATAGTAATTCGTAAATCTCTACAGCATCAAAACAATTCCTGCTGTCTTTGTTATAGACTCCGTTTACGGAATGAGGGAAAGCCCTGAATTTTAATGTTGTAATATCCGTTATACTCTCCGGTACGGTGTATTCATAAGCTTGGTTTTTGTACTGGTTTTTAACATCATTATCTAAAATGACTGTTCCGTCATCCACATCCGAAGGATAAGAATTTTCCTTGTATAAAATCAATGTGTTTTCCCAGGACGATAAAATCTGACCCAATGCGTTTATTGTGTCGTTCGGATCTGTCCAGTTAAGCTTTACTTTTCTGTTTTCCGTGTCGTATTCTATTTTTAAGTTTCTACATATATCTGTCGGCAT
>CAZXQM010000093.1:0-6067 GCA_964643455.1 uncultured Vampirovibrio sp.
AATTATTAACTTACTTCCCCAGCATAACCATCAGAACCGAAATATCTGCAGGTTTAACCCCGCCGATTCTGGAGGCTTGTGCTAGATTCTGCGGTCTTATTTTTTCAAGTTTTTCTCTTGTCTCGGTTGATATATGTTTAATTTGCGAATAATCTATATTTGCAGGAATTTTATATTTTTCAAGTTTTTCTGCCGTTTCAACCTGCTGTTCCTGACGCTTTATATAGCCGTCATATTTAATCAAAACTTCTGCTTCTTCTGTAATATCATCACTCAAATTCAGATTTCTAGTTTCTTCATCGCATTCCCTAAAGACTTCATAATTAATATTAGGTCGTTTAAGAAGTTCTGCAAGGCGCATTCCTCTGTCAATATGTTCTCCATACTTTGCAAGAACTGCATTTACACTTTCTGTCGCAGGTAGTTTTGTGTCTTTTAATCTTTCGATTTCTTTTTGAATATTTGTCTGCTTATTCAAGAATCTCTGGTACTGCGCATCGTCAATCAAACCTATTTTATGCCCGATTTCTGTCAATCTTTCATCTGCATTGTCCTGTCTTAAAAGCAATCTGTATTCTGAGCGTGAAGTCAGCATTCTATAAGGTTCCTGAATATCTTTTGTAACCAAATCATCAATAAGAGTTCCGATATAAGATGAAGCCCGAGAAAGCTCAAGAGATTCTTGCCTGTTCAGATAATTAACAGAATTGATTCCTGCAATTAACCCTTGCGCAGCGGCTTCTTCATACCCGCTTGTTCCGTTAATTTGTCCTGCAAAGAAAAGCCCTTCAATATCTTTTGACATAAGCGAGTGTTTTGTCTGTACAGCAGGAACATAGTCATACTCTACGGCATAAGCAGGTTTAATTATGTGAGCATTTTCAAGTCCCGGAAGAGAACGGAGCATCTCTACCTGAACACAAGCAGGAAGGCTGGTTGAAAATCCCTGAATATAAACTTCATACGTATTTAACCCTTCCGGCTCAATAAAAATATGATGCGAAGGATTTGAGGCAAATCTCACAATTTTATCTTCTATAGACGGACAGTATCTCGGTCCCACACCTTGAATTAATCCCTGATACATAGGAGACTTGTCCAAATTTGCACGAATTATTGAATGCGTTTCTTCATTTGTTCTTGTAAGATAACAAGGAACCTGCGGGCGAATCGGACGATTTGGCTTAAAAGAATAAAAACTTAACTTTTCATCCCCTGGCTGAACTTCCATTTTTGAGTAATCAATTGTACGTTTATCTACACGTGCCGGAGTTCCTGTTTTTAATTTTTTTGTTATAATTCCGTGTTCCCTTAGAGATTGTGAAAGACCTATTGCCGCACGCTCTCCCAGCCTTCCGCCGGAATAAGCCTGCAAGCCTACATACATTTTACCTTCAAGAGAAGTCCCTGTAGTTAGAATTATTGCACTGCAGGAATATTCAAGTCCGTATTCATCAATTGCACCAATAATTTTTTTATCTTTAACTTTAATATCCGTAATACAAGTTTGCTTAATCCAAATATTGTCAGTATTTTCAAGAATATGGCGCATATAATTTGTGTATTCTTTTTTATCCGATTGTGCTCTTAAAGCTCTAACAGCCGGACCTTTTGAAGAATTAAGAGTTTTCATCTGGATATAAGTTGCATCAGCGACTTCTCCCATTACTCCGCCAAGAGCATCAATTTCTCTGACAAGAGTCGATTTTGCAGGTCCACCGATAGCCGGATTGCAGGGCTGTAGCGCAATATTATCGACATTCAAAGTACACAACAAAACATTGCAGCCTAACCTTGCGGCACTCAATGCGGCTTCACATCCTGCATGACCTGCTCCAACAACGATAATATCAAATTTATTATTTAAATAATCCCGACTAGCCATAGTTTAATTATATAATAAAAACAAAAGCATATTAGTTATTAATATTTGGACATTTTTATGCTTAACTAAAAATTTGTAGAAAATAGGTCAAAACACTAAAAAGTATAAGTCCCATAATGCGTCCTGATTAAAGATAATCATGGTAGTATGCTTGCAGCAATTGCTGCAAGCATACTAAAATTGACTTTTTTACTTATTGTATAACCTTCAAAAGCCTTTCCCAGACCTCATCAATTGAGCCGTTTGCATCGATCCGGTACAAAACACCTTTATCTTCATAAAATTTAATTAAAGGCTCCGTTTCTCGAAAATATGTATCAAAACGTGCTTTTGCGGTGGCTTCATTATCATCGGCTCTTGTCTTTAATTCCGTACCGCATTTATCACAAATATTTTCTACCTTTGAAGGATTAAATTTTTTGTTATAAATTTCACCACACTTAGGGCAAGATTGTCGGGAAACAATCCTATCTATAAGAATTTGAGTATCAATATCAAAATAAATAGCTCTAAAGGAAACCTCATCTCCTTTATCAACTTCTGAATTTATTTTTTCGAGCATTTCTGCCTGCTCAAGGCTTCTTGGATACCCGTCAAGTACATACCCGTTCTTGCAATCTTCTTCCGACAATCTTTTTGCAATAATTTTACCTACAAGTTCAGCAGGAACCAGCTGTCCTTTGTCAATAAATGATTTCGCAATTTTGCCTTCATCTGATTCTTTTGCAATCTCTGCCCTTAAAAGAGACCCCGTATCAACATGCGGAAACCCTAAATATTCGGATAATCTATTGGTTTGAGTACCTTTACCGCATGCAGGAGGTCCTAAAAAAATAAGTTCTTTTTTCATATAACAACCCTCTTTATAGTTTCATTATAGAACTTAACATTTAATATGTAAAATCTTTACTTATTTGAACAAAATAAATTTTACATTCGTTATATAAATAAGAAACGGAGTAGTGAGTATGAAAAGAATTTTATCGATTTTAAGTTTAGTAGCAATATTTAGCCTGATATCCCCTGTATGGGCAGCTCCAAGCAGTCATATTTCAAACCCTTCATCCGGAAAAGAAATTCACTCAGGACATAAAGCACACCAAAAAAACAAACCTGCCGCCGGCTTGAGAACTCCGCTTCCGCCGCCAAAGCATAATGGAAGCTCCGTCATAATCAGCAGTGTACCGGCCGGATGCAACTGCCGAAACTACCATCACTGTAACTATAGAGTAGGACTGCATAAACATTGTCTCGCATCATGTCTTGACAGCGACATGCATTTAAATGTGAATATCCGGTTTTAATTTTTCTTTCTCAAATTTCTTTCTCCCAAAAGATACCAGACTCCTGTAAAACAGGAGTTTTTATTTAAAAAAAGCAAGACATTGATTTACTATTTTCTTCAACATTGACCGGAGTATTAATTATTAAGACTTTCATTAATTTTTCAGCTATTGACTTCAAAGCCATAGCTTACCTTTTTTTCTTTCCAATCATAAATTTTTTTCTCCGGAATAATTTCCATCAAAAGCCCCTGTCTGTATCTTGCTATATACCATTTGTGAAATCTTAGGGCACGCTTAATATCAAGAGTCTTGAATTTTTCAATTCTCTTCCCGCTTTTAATTTCTACCAGTTTATAAAGAGCCCTAATTTCTTCTCCCGTATTTATATCAATCATAATTACAGTTTAGCATATAAAGAATCAGTTTATCCTCTGTTATTTTTCGAACAGAAGACTCCATTTAACCCGTAATACATTTATGTATACATTTATTCCCCTTTGTGTTAAAATTTAAACACTTATTTATAGGAAGGAGAAATTATAAATGGCACAAAGAGTTGGTATTGACGTAGGCGGAACCAATGTAAAAATAGCTCTTGTAAGTGACAAAGGGCAAATAATTTATTCAAATTCAATCCCTACAAGAGCTGAGATGGGATATGAATATACAATAAACAGTATGAAGGATGCTGTCAGAGATTTATTAAAAGAAACTAAAATGAAAACCTCCGATATAGAAGGTATGGGATTTGGTTTTCCCGGACAAATTGATTGTAAAAAAGGTGTTGTAAGACTTGCTCCAAATATTCCGGGCTGGGTGAATGTACCTATTGCGGAAATTATGGAAAAAGAATTCGAAATTCCTACACGTGTAGATAATGATGTTAGAACGGCAACTCTCGGAGAACTTAACTACGGTGCCGGTATAGGGTGTGAAAATCTTGTATGTATAACAGTTGGAACCGGTATCGGCTCAGGGCTTGTTGTTAATGGTAAACTCGTTCGCGGTGCGAATAACGCTGCAGGTGAAATCGGACATATCAAACTCAACATGCAGGGCGGTCCTCTTTGCGGCTGCGGCGATAGAGGATGTCTTGAGGCTTATGCTTCAGGTCCTAGTATTGTTGCTATGGCAGAAGAATATATAAGAGGCGGCAAGTCTACAAAATACAGAGAACTTGCTAATCCGGATATTACACCATATATAGTTGCAGTTGCGGCAAAAGAAGGGGATCCTGTTGCAAGACAAATTTTCAGAATTATGGGTGAATACATAGGTATGGGATTAACAAGTGTTGTTAATCTTTTAAACCCTGAAAAAATCATAATAGGCGGCGGAGTTGCTGATGCCGGAGATATTTTACTTGATCCAATCAGAGAAACTATTGCAAAACGTGCTATGACTATTCAAAAAGAAGTTGAAGTCGTTCCTGCACAATTGGGTAATACTGCAGGTGTAATCGGCGCAAGCTTGTTAATAAAATCTTAGTTATTTTAAATAAGTTTAACAAGGTGCGGCGGATTTTCCGCCGCACCTTGTTCTTTTATGCTATATTCTTATTATGTTTTATTTTGAAGAAATCAATGGGAAAAAAATTTTAAAGAGTTCACTTTTAGATAATGCCTTTTTCACAACCAGAAGTTTTAATCCGGAGGATATTCCGGCAAATGGCGGCAGACTGATAACCCCAGTACAAACTCACAGTGACCATGTTGAATTTGTTGATAAAAGATTAGAATATCCGGACACCGACGGATTAATTTTAACAAACACTAACGATACAATTTATTTGAGATTTGCAGACTGCACACCTTTGGTTTTTTACGATACAAAACAGAAAATCGGTGCTATTTCCCATGCCGGATGGAGAGGAACAGCAGCTTCCATCGGAGTTAAAACGATTCAAAAAATGAAATCTAATACAAATGATATTATTGCAATTATCGGACCTGCTATTTCAATCTGCTGTTACGAAGTCTCGGAAGAAGTCAGGGATGAATTATTGAAAACTGTCAAAAATACTTCAGGTTTGTATAAAAACAGAAATATTGATCTCAAAAAAATTAATGCACGCCAGCTTGAAGAAATCGGAGTAAAAAATATTGATATTTGCCCTTACTGCACAAGTTGTAACAATGATTTATTTTATTCTTACAGAAAAGAATGCGGTACAAAACACAGACATTTCGCCGTTTTAAAATTACATTTCTAACAAAAATACCAGATATATTGAAGTTCTTTTTTATTTTATTAACAATTATATTTTATTATTTCACAAATCTAATCTGCTTCCGGCTAAAAAGTTAATTTTTGGTTAAGAAATAAGTTTTTAGTAAAAAAAGAGTAATAATATAAGTGTTGAAAGAAAAAGTATTAAAATGAAAGGAGAACATCATGAAATTCTTAATTAAAAAATCACCTGACAGTTTTATTAAATCCGTTAATGATGAAATCAGTTCTATTTTAAACAGAAACTTTGACAGCTTTTTCCCTGAATATATCTACAATGAAGAGATAGATAAACTGGCAATGCCTGTTGAATTGCATGAAAAAGACAAAGAATATACCGTAAGAGCAGAACTTCCCGGTGTCAAGAAAGAAGATTTGGATATTGATATAGATAAAAATCACATTACAATCAATGCTAAAAAGGAAGAAGAAAACAAGGAAGATACTAAAGGTTATAGAAAATCCGAATTTAGATACGGCGAATTTTCAAGAACCGTTTACTTCCCTCAAGAAATTGATGTTGAAAAAACAACCGCTAAACTTGAACACGGTATATTACATATTAACGCTCCAAAACTTGCAGCCGAAAAAGGTGACATAAAGAAATTAACAGTTCAATAATTAATATGAAAGGAGGGTGCTCATTCTGAGCACCCTCCTTTTAATA
>CAZXQM010000094.1:0-6025 GCA_964643455.1 uncultured Vampirovibrio sp.
GATGGTTTGGATAAAACTGTTATGAACTACAAAAAAGGGTTTGAAAGTGCAAATCCTTTTAAACGTACATTTAATGCCTCACTTAAAACAAGAGATGAAATCCTGATAGAAACTCTTGCAAAGTACGGAATTTCTACAACAAAAAATGAAAATGGCAAGACTATTGCAAAGAGTTTCAAAGAAATGTTAAAAGATCTGGATAAAATAAGCGATTCACAAATTAACAAGCAAACTCGCAAGCGTCTTGGAACTCTTAACAAAGCTCAGCTTGCAGGATATTTATTCTCTGGACTTGTACTCGGGCTCGGTATTCCTAATTTGAATATTTATATTACCAATAAACTTGATAAAAAGCGCAAAGCTCAAGCTGCATTAAATGAACAGCAAAAAATGAGTGCGTAGGGAAATTTAAAAAGCTTTAATGAATAAAATATGCGGGGGAACAAAAAGTTGTCCTCCCGCATATAAAAACCTTCCTATCCTTCAAGAACTTGTCTTACCAGTTCATTAACGGTCTTAGGATTTGCCCTTCCTTTTGTTTCTTTCATTACCTGACCGACAAAGAAACCAAGTAAATTGGTTTTACCATTTTTGTAAGCTTCAATTTCTTTTGGATGAGCATTAACAACTTTTTCTACAATTTCTTTGATAGCGCTTTCGTCAGAAATCTGGCTCAAACCTTTTCTTTCAACAATAGCAGAAGCTTTTTCACCATTTGTAATCATGTCTTCTACAAGAATTTGTTTACCAATATTATTAGAAATAGTTCCTTTTTCTATTAAGCTAATAAGTTCTGCAAGGTTTTCCGGAGTTAGTTTTGTTTCCGAAATTTCAACTTTGTTTTCTTTCAGATAAGCCGCAATTTCACCCATAATAAAATTAACGGCAGTTTTAGGATTAGCACCCAGTTCAAGAACTTTATCAAAGAAGAGAGCCAAAGGCATTTGCTCGACAATAACGCAGGCATCGTATTCGCTCAAACCTAAACTCATATATCTCTTACGTTTTGCTTCAGGAAGTTCTGGCATTTTTGCTCTGATTTCTTCAACCCATTCCCTTGAAATTTCAAGCGGCATCAAATCAGGTTCAGGGAAGTATCTGTAATCGTGAGCATCTTCTTTACCCCTCATTGAGCGGGTTTCTTTCAAGTTATCATCCCAGAGTCTTGTTTCCTGAACAACTTCTCCGCCTTCTTCAACAATTTCTATCTGCCTGTCAATTTCGTATTCAATTGCTCTTTGAAGAGCTGAAAAACTGTTTACATTTTTGATTTCGGCTCTTGTTCCAAATTTTGTTGAACCTTTTGGCATAATGGAAATATTAGCATCGCATCTCATTGAGCCTTCTTCAAGGTTTCCGTCACAAACCCCCAAATATCTTACGATGTCGCGTAGTTCTTCCATATAATTTTTTGCTTCTTCACTTGAGCGCATATCAGGTTCAGAAACTATTTCCAGAAGCGGAGTTCCGGCTCTGTTTAAGTCAACAAGCGAATATGTTGCACCGTTAATACCTGCTGCACCAACGTGAACAAGTTTTCCGGCATCTTCTTCCAAATGAGCACGTGTAATGCCAATTCTCTTGCCTTTTACGTTAATCCATCCGTTAACGCAAATAGGTTCATCATACTGTGAAATTTGGTATCCTTTTGGAAGATCCGGATAGAAATATTGTTTTCTGTCAAATTTACATCTTGCAGGAATTTCGCAATTTAGAGCAAGCCCTAACAAAATACCCATATTTACACATTCTTTGTTCAAAACCGGTAAAACTCCCGGCATACCTAATGTAATTGTACTTATTTGTGAATTTTGTTCGTTTCCAAATTCTGTAGAATCTGGAGCAAAAATCTTTGATTTAGTTTTTAATTGAGCGTGAACTTCAAGCCCTATAACGACTTCATATTTATCTCTTAAATCTGTCATAACTATTCCTCACTGTTAAAATCACTCCCTTTTCTTGAGAAGAGGGCTGGGGAGAGGCATGTAAACATCACCGCATGACTATTTTATCATAAAGAAATATTTTTTAAATGTTCTATCTTTATTTCCGGCTTTAATAATACAGATATAACATCAATTCTGAATTTTTTAAACTCCGGATGTTCTTGCAGATACATAAAAAGCCCCTGTTTTATATGCTGGTATTTATTCTTTGTTATTGCTTCAAAAGGATGGCCGCAGATTTCTGTTGTTCTGGTTTTGACTTCAACAAATACAAGCGCGTTCTTGTCTGATGCAATTATATCAATTTCACAAAATCTTGAGAACCGGACGTTTGTATCAATTATCCGGTATCCGTTTTTTAAAAGGTATTCTTTTGCTATATTTTCGCCTTTTTTTCCGGTTGAAATATTTGACATAAATTAGTTCTCAAAATAAATTAAGTATGAATTTCTTTCTTGTTTAGAATACAAAATCTTTTTGTTTTCAAGCCATTTCTTTATATAAGGAAGCATTTGAGCACGCTTATAATCTTTTATTATAAATAGCCAGTATCTCTGATTCTTTTTAAGATTATTAAAATACTCTGTGATCGTATATTCATCTACCGGTTTTATCTTCATTTCATAAATATTATCAGTAGAAAACTTGTACTTGTTTGAATAAAAAACATAACTTGATGCTGAGGCCGAGTTGCATAATATTATGTCTTTATTCGGGTCAAAATGTTCTTTTAATTCCAGCATCATTGTTCTGGGTGAATGTTTGAAAATATTAGAAGCATCCTTATATTTCATAATCCATGCAGGTGAATAATTATAAAAACTTAATATGATTAGTAAAATTGTTGTCCAATAAGTAGGTTTTAGAGATATTGCTTTATCAAGCGGGGTTATCATTAATATTATAAATAACGGCGAAATGAATAACCCTACTCTTCCGGATAACGGATAAATATTAAACAGGGCAGCACCAAAAGTACAGGCGAGAGCAATTAGCATAAAAAGTGAGATATTGCGTTTTTTTGATTTATCTAAAATACAAGTAAAAATTCCCAAGAAAAATAAAATTAACTGACATAGAAGCAGGTTATTTGGCATAAAATCGAATTTAAAATTAAAAGCAAGTATCCTTATAAAATCTTTTATAGAGAATTTCCAGAAACCGCTGTCCCAGTAATTTGGGAATACTGTATTTATATCAACCTTAGATGGTAAAAGATTGAAAGTATAATACAAACTCATAATTATTATAAAAGGTATGAGTAGAGCTGTTAATTTTTTATAAAAATTCTTATCTTTCAAATTAATAAAAATATTAATAATAACAAATGCTGTTATAAAAAAAACTGAAGGAAGTGATATTAAAGGCAGCAAAATCAAAATAATACCCAGCAGAATCATTTTTTTTGTGTTGAGCAGTACAATGTTAATTTTAGGCAGAAAATACAAACATATTAAACTGAACAAAATATCTGTAGAATATTGCTTAAAAATTGTTGAGAAAGCTATATAATTATGGTTGACCGCACATAGAAATAAACATATTAATACGGAAAGCTTTTTAGAAAAATAATCTTTACAAAACAGATAAAGCATATATAAAGCACTGATTCCGGAAATATACGGTATGAACTTTAAAGCTCGTTCGCTATAACTGAATAAAACTCCCAAAATTTTTGAGCAAAACACAAAAACAGGCGGTGCGGACTGTGCATACCCGAGAGGCAAAAACACTTGCCAGAAATTTTTATCCAGCATAGATATAATCAACCTGCATTCATCGTCTTCAAAAACATTATTTGTAATGTACAATCTCGTGCGTAAAAAAACACCGAGAAAAAACAACGCACCGAGTAATACACTGTAAGAAATTTTTTTATATTTTTCCATCAAACTCCTAATAAAAAAACTAAGCAACGGCTTAGTCTGTTTATGTTATGTCTTATTGTTACTTAAATGGAGCGGGAGACGAGGCTCGAACTCGCGACATCCTCCTTGGCAAGGAGGCATTCTACCACTGAATTACCCCCGCTTATTATAGTACTATGATACATGCTAAGTTTTTAAAGTCAAGTATTGATATTGAAATATATTTCAATGAATTTCTATGCCGCTCACACTATTAGCTTTCCACTATTTTACCGGTAAAAATCTTGCATCAACAAACCGATAATCTTTTATCTTGCCTGTTTTATTTCTGATTATTTCAAATTTTGTATGCAAAACGTGCACTCTGCCGTTTTTATCTTTGACTTGTATTGAATTATTCTTAGCAAATTTCAAACCTTCTTTGTTGAATAATTTTATGGCATTAATTGCTTCGAGAGAATAAGGATGAGCGAGAATTTCTTTTGCCTTTCCCTTTGCTTTACCGATGTTTTTTGCCAGACTGTTTTCAAATAATGTAACATCTTCACCTGAGATTATATATGATAAAGGCGAAAATTTTCCTATGGAATTTTCTATATGGTTATAAAAAGATCTGACTCTTGGATTTTGGCGGTATGAAACATCACACGCACCTATATAAGCCCTGAGTCTCTGTTCAACAATATTCATTTGTTTTTTGCTTTCAGCTAGAGGGGCATTGAGCATTCGGATGATTTTCCCCTGTAATTTTTTTACCAGCTTTAAATTAGCAATTGGAGCATAACTTCCATTAGTTTCTGCAACCCAATGTACTACAGGGTATGATGATTTGAAATTTGTCTGATAAGATTGTTAAAAGTTTACAGGTTGAATATTCATATTGTATTAAAAACCAAAAAAATATTTTTTGATTTTTAATTTTAATAAACGAATCCATCCTCTTTCATTCTTCTGATAACTTCTTTCAACTCTTCTTCTGAACAGACAATAGAAACTCTGCAGAACCCCTTTCCGTATTCACCAAATGCATCTCCCGGCACCATAACAATACCGGATTTATACATCAAATCATCAGTAAACTCAATGGAAGATTTGTATCTTGGAGGTATTGGAATCCATAAATAAAATGTTGCATCGGGTACATTAAAATCACCCCAGCCAAGCTCTTCTTTCAAACCTTTTACAAAAATCTCCTGATTTTTTTTGAATCTTATATTTGCTTCTTTTATATAATCTTCACCTTCCTGAGAGTTGAGAATTTCTGCGCAAGCTTTTTGTAAAGCCTTAAACAACCCTGAATCAAGCGTTGATTTCAAATTGCCAAAAATTTTTATTGCCTCGGCATTTCCGCAAATCCAGCCGAGACGCCAGCCTGTAGCGGCATAAGGTTTAGAAAAACTGAAAAATTCTACTGCCAGCTCTTTAGCTCCTTCAATTTCGAGAATGCTCATTGGTTTTAATTCAGGTTTAAAATACATATCAGTATAAGCTGCATCGGAAATCAGAAGCAAATTATGTTTTTTACAAAAATCTACAACACTTTGTAAATATTCTCTTGTCGCAGTTGCTCCGAGAGGGTTATTCGGATAATTAATCAACAAAGCTTTGACTTTTTTTGGATTGAACCCTTGTTTGATTAAATCATTCCAGACTTCATCCATATCCGGCATAAATTTATTTTCCGGAAGCAGCGGAACTGAAAAAGCTTTACCGCCAGAAACTTTTATCATTTCTCCGTAAGATGCATATCCCGGATCCGGTACCATAATAATATCTTTATCTTCTTCAATTGTTGTTGGATTAATTAAGATTCTAATAAAATTTGCAAGTCCTTCTTTAGAGCCGATTAGAGAAAATATTTCTGTATCCGGATTTAATTCAACTCCGAAACGTTCTTTCATTCTTTTTGCGATTGCATCTCTGTAGAACTTTTCGCCTTTAGGAGTAGAATATGTATGTATTCCCTGCTCATCCAAAGCCGTTTTCAAAGCTTCTGTCAAATATTTAGGAGGAGATGCCGTAGGTGCACCCATTGATAAAGCTATTGGAGCTCTTCCCTTTGCTTTTAATTCCGGTGTTATTTTTGTAACTGTTTCTTTTATGCGAAACATTATATATGTTTCAAGAGACTGTACGTAGTTATTAAATTTTTCCTGCATAATCATACTCCTCGCTATTAGCTAAGGAACATTATATACCAAATATTTTTAA
>CAZXQM010000095.1:0-4101 GCA_964643455.1 uncultured Vampirovibrio sp.
GTCTACGTGCGTAGCACCGTCTTGGATTATTGGAGGTTCGGGTTCTTTTATTCGCTCGCATTTACTAATGCAAATGTTCTATTCATGACAGAAACCCTCACAGAGACGAGGCTAGATTTGCTCCGCTCATCGTCGCACTTGCCAAAATCCGTTACCAGACGTAGCAGAGGATTTCACCGCCGAGGTTTTCTTTTCTTGCCTTGCGGTCAGTTAATAAACCTTTGCTTGTAGAAACAATTGCAATCCCCATACCTCCGAGTACTTGCGGTAAGTTTTTGGCTTTGCAGTAGTTTCTCAGACCTGGTTTAGATACTCTTTTCAGGTTTGTAATAACCGGTTTGTTTGCTTCATCATACTTTAATTCGATAGTTAAGTATTTGAAGTGCCCTTCTGCTCTTTCTGAGTAGTTGTTGATATAGCCTTCTGATTTTAAAAGTTTCGCTAAAGCAACTTTTAGTTTAGAAGAAGGCATTTCAACTGATGTGTGAGAAACGGCATTTGCGTTTCTGATTCTTGTTAGCATATCTGCTATTGGATCTGTGTTCATTTTATTTCCTTTTCTCTTGCGGACTTCCGAATTGTGTTACACGGTGTGAATATAAAGACTTTTTTATGAATTTCGTTCTAAACCCTGTAAATTAGAACTCCTACATTAATTTTTTATTCTTCCAGTCTTTTGCTCAAAGCTAATTATTCTTTGGCTTTACACCATTTACTCCACTCCGGAGTATCCATTCTACTCGTCGCTTGCTAAATTAATTTTTGCTCATTTTAAAAGCGTTTTTTAGCAGTCCGACAAGATTATGCTACCATAGGCATATTTTGTTTGCAATAGTTTTGCTTCACAATGCTTAATGTTTTTCATGATTAAGTGTATTTTTTACAAAATATTCCCCACCTTGCTGATAGTTTTTTTATAAAGACCTTGGTTTAATATAATTATTAAATCTTTTTCATACTTCCAGCTATTCTTAATTCCAAGAGCCATACAAGGCTCTTTTTTTTTGTAGTTAGAAAAAATTAGTTTTATTTTATGTGCTTATATATTATAAATTAAAATGTAAATTTTTGATTTTTAACATGCGCTTATGATATAATCAGGCTGAAAAGAGAATACGGTAATGGCAGAAAAAATAAATTGTCCGTTTTGCGGAAACTTGATTGATGTAAATGCAATAAAATGCGACAATTGCGGGTCTCTGTTTCAGGAGCCGGAGTTGCCAGGATTGAAGTTCAGAGAGCTTGGACCTTTTTTAGCAATAGATCTTTTGACTTTCGGGTTTTTCTCTACAATCTGGTTTTTTGTAAATGGTAAATCTATAAATAAGCTGGTGGAAGTAAAAAGGGATGGTATTAAGCTTAATTGGTTATTTTTTCTGCTTGCTATAAATGGCGGATTTTACCTCTTTTTCTTCTATAATAAACCGGCGCTTTTAATATTTTTCTCTGTACTGCAATGCTTAATTTATATTGCGCTTTCATACAGAGTGTTAAGAATTATACAAAGATACACAAAACAAACATACAATTCTGAGATTATCTTTAATCCTTATTATGTAGTTATTTTTAATATTTTATATTTGATACACTATATTGAGACTTACCGGAATAGAGTTTACTATACTCATGATTGCTTCGACTGGAAATCACTACAAGCAATTTTACTGATTATTATACTTGTAATAATCCTATGTGTTTTCCGTTTTTATAATGATGTATTCTGGCTTTTTTATTAGGTTCAAGTTCAAAAGTTGATACTTTATTGATTTGCCAGAATGCAGTACGGTTTGTTTGGTAAGCGATTTTGGAATATAAATAAAACTTCCTGAATAGTCAAATTGTATCATTATCAAATGTTTTTTTGTATGAGTCATATAGTATCTCATTATTGAGCATTTTACATAGACCATTTGGACTACCCGGGTAATCCAAAAATTTAATCTACGGATTGATGGCACTGGCATGACAATTATGTACACTAGTATTAGGGGAGAGAGTATACTATTATGAAGAGAACGTTGTTATTTCTAGGAATGTTTTTGTCAATATTGTCTGTAAATGCATCTGAAAATATTTTGCAATCGATAGAGATATTACCAGTTAAAGATACTTATAACATTGTGCTTTCTGCTGATAAAGCAGTTGATGTTAAAAAGACGGTAAAGGCTCAAAATCAGGTTGTGCTGGATTTAAAAAATATAAAAGCTTCAAAGACATTAAATACAGTATATAACAATGTTTCCAGTGTAGATACAGTAATGATTGAACCTCGTGGAAACGGTTTAAGTATATTCTTTCAGGCAAAAAATGCTGCCGGAACGAGTGTTACATTTGATTCTTTAGGGGGGGCAGTTCCTGTTAGCAGGACTCAAAGTATAAAGCTCAATAATCCGGTAGACAGTTATGCACCTGTTTATACAGGGGATTACTCTGCTGAAAAAGATTCAAGTTTGTTTAATAAGTTTAAAAATTCTTCTATAGTGGAAGGTATAAAAGCGTTTGTTCCTCAGGATGAAGGTTATGATAAAGTAAATAAAGTTTTATCTTTCGGACTTTTAGGTATTTTTGCCTTTTTGGTAATAAGACTTTTCAAACGCAAGGACTCTTATATTAAAATAGGTTCTTCTCAAAGTCTTAACGAACGTGAAATCGGAATGTACAGGGGGCAAAATCCTATTGGAAACTCTTATGTAAATATGGAAAAACCGTTTACAACACTCAATTACGGTATTAATGCTTTTCAGAAAGAGAGCAAAAATCCTTATGAAGCTGAAGTTACTATTCATAATCCGAGATTAAGAAATTATGTAAATCCAATGGAAAACAGTACTAGTATAAATCAGGGTAGTGTAATTCAAACGATGAGCCAGCCACAGCAGCCTATGTCTAATGCGGCAATGAAACAGGCTATTAGAAAAAATACAACACCGGTTAATACAGCTCCTGTAAATCAGAGAAATCCTAATATTGATAACCTCAAGTTCTTGGAATCAATGACCGCTATATATGAAAAGAGCGGACGCCATGATCTGGCAAGAGGTTTGAGAGCAAGTTTAAGTAAAAATAACCTAAAATAGTTTAAATCAAAAGTTTTGCAGCCGGATTTAAATCTGGCTGTTTCATTGTGCTGTAAATATTTGTAGCAGAATTAAAAATTTTTCTAAAATTCTGGGAATGATGCTTTGATAAGAGATATGAAAAAAGTTCACATAACATTTATACAAAATGTTAAGAGGAAATTTTAGGATATCATCAAGTCTATCTCTTTACAGCAAATAAAAAAATCAAAAATTTAGAAAAGAAAGAAACACAAGCAAGAGATCTTGAAATACAGATTGAAAAATCTTCAGAAGAGAATACTGGCGAACAATGCGGTACCGTTGCGGACGGCTCCAGTGTATTAGCAGATTACATAAAAACATAAGGATTGAAAAAATAATTTCTGAAGATAAAGAATAAAATCCAGTTTATTCAAAGCAATAGATTTTGGAGACTTTGACAAAATTTCGCTACATTGTATAAACACTTATATACCGGAAAAAAGGCGGGGGCATCTCCGCTTTTTTGATTTCTTAGATACTTTTTCGAAGATTTCGTCAAAGCTTTGAATAGGTTCAAGGCGGTAGCCGCAGTGTTCGGCAAGTGTTCCGCCCATCGTAAACAATTCTTCCTGCGGATATCGCCTGCATATTCCAGGACGCTTTTTATGGATTTTACACTTATGTGTCTCTTTGTCAAGATTTTCGCACTCAAAAACCAGCCCGGTTTCGTCTTTGTCTATTATTTTTAAATAAGTATAGAAAGGATGAAGTTTTTGCAGCTTTCTAAATTCTTCTTCTGTTTGAATTACGTTTCGGTGTTTAACATAAATTTTCTGGCAACACCTGCCGCAAGCATTGCAAGAGCCGACACGATAATATTTTTTTCTTAGAATGTATAGGTAAAAAATTTTTTTTAACTTTTTTAACATTTGCAACCTGTAGTCTTGAAAGCTTATGTCTGCCGGAGTTTTATATTCGATATGAGCACTATTTTGAAAAATTTATCGAAGTTTTAAATTTCTACAGCATCAATGCATTTTTCTCTGTTCTGGAGTTGCAT
>CAZXQM010000095.1:4201-5785 GCA_964643455.1 uncultured Vampirovibrio sp.
AGGGTTTTAAATTTATTTTTCTATGTCTTTAATCTCCCTTTCTAATTGTGATAGTAAATGGTCAATAGAATCTTTGTTAAGTAAAGCAGATTGTATGGCAGTATTTACAAGAGTGTTAATCTCTTTTTGATTTCGTTTCTGTTTTAACAATGGGGTTATTTTATTAATTTGTTTTGCACTTATAGAGCGTGCTTTTGTCTCTAATGTAGAGTTGTCATTATAAAATTCACTGTTTAAAGCTTCTGAATTTGTTGCAATAACATTTGTGAGTTTTGCCAGTTCAAGCTGGTTTTCAGCGTTTGTAAGATAAAGACAAAAATCCAAAGCTTCTTTTTTATGTTTTGCTCTTAACGGTATTACAAAATTCATTACCGAAAAATCATTTTGTCCGACCGGTCCTTTTATTTGTTCGGTAACATCAGTGTTTTCATATATGGTTGGTGCATTTTCTTTTATCATAGTAAGAAAATTTGCCCCTCCCTGATAAAAGAGAATTTTCCCTGCCATATACTGTTCAAGAGCTTCTCTGTGAGTGAAGGTTATACTTTCAGGCGGAATTAAATCTTTCTCATATAAATTTTTGAACATTTCAAATACAGGTTCTGCCTTAGGATAATCTTCAGCCTCTGAGATTCCGTATTTATTTAAGATTTTAATCATTGTATCATTTTCTGTTATAGTTGGAAGATATGCGTATGCTGCGGTATTTTCTTTTACTTTGGCAGAAATTATTGCAAGTTCCTTATAGGTTTTTGGAAGCCTTAATACACCGGATTTTTGGAACAAATCTTTGTTGTATATAGTAATAGCACTTGTTGCATACCAAGGAATTGAGTATAATTTGTCGTTGTACTTAAGAGCATTAATTATTTCTGGATTAAAATTAGTAACAGATTCTTCGCTTATTTCTTCAAGAGTTCCTTTTTGTGCGAGAAGTGCAGAAAAATCCGGGTTTAAATTAATTAAATCGGGCGGATTATCACTCATAACAGCAGCAAGTGTTCTTTTTTCACCTTCTGAGAACGGGACATCAATCCAGTTTATATGTACATTCGGATGTTCTTTTTCATAGGTACGAATGACTTTATACATATATCCCGAAAAATCACCCATTTGTAGTGTCCAAAAAGTTACTGTAAGCGGCTCATGTTTTTGTCTAATAGAACAAATTGCAAAGGTCAACGCTGTAAATATTAAAAGTAAGAATAGAATTATTTTTTTCATAAGGACTCCCCAAGCGTCCTATGTTCTTCCTGTTACGTATCTGCTGGAGATATATTAAAAAAGCTAAATTAGCTTTTAATATCCGTATTTAGATTTAAGTCAATATATTTAAAGGTATTAATCAAAATTCCCGGCGGAAATTTATAAACATTATTGCAAGGAGTTATTTTTAGTATTGCATTTGCACTATCAACACCGGCAACAGTTGCAAGATATTGATTTTTGTTTACTGAAAACACAACATAGCCATTAGAAGTTTGTACTTCATCTATTAAAAATTTGTTTGCAGAAAGTGATGCAAGTGTAAGATAAAAAAGCTTTTCTTTATTTACGCTGAAAATTTTTGTACAGTTCTCAAAA
>CAZXQM010000096.1:0-1416 GCA_964643455.1 uncultured Vampirovibrio sp.
ATTCTTTTTATCTACTAAAACATTCTTTTTAAAAGTTTACATCATTCAAAACCGGTAAATTTTGGGAACGCTGGTGCATTACCAACCCTGCAAGTAGAAAAGGTTTTTCAGATGTAAAAGTAAAATAGCAAGTTTACTGTCGTTAGAAGGAATAATGTTGGTTTAACCTACAAACTTAGCATCATTCAAGTACGATTAGGCTTGTGAATTTGGGCAAAACTCCTAAATATTAAAACTTTTACGAGAGCCTTCTTCGTGATAGAGTCCACCGCCGCAAATAGTTTCAACTACTTTCAGCACAAATTCTCTTGACGCGTCAGAAGAATTAAGGAAAAATTCTCTATTTGCAAGATGTCTTATTTTAAAAATAGAATTCTGGGCTTTATCAGCAGGAACAAAAAGGGAAGCTACTTCTTTATCCAAAAGTATCTGCATCATCTCACTTCTAGAAGATATACCTTCCATAAGCTCATTATAATTGCCGTTTATTGCCATTATCCTACCGGAAAACATAGGAGGGGCACCTTCTCTGTAAAGGGCTTGGGGCTCATAATTACACCTTGTAGTAAGGCTTATGGTATGCCATAAAATGTTAATAATTACAACAGTTCTATCTTTGTCATGTTCAACGTAAATATTTTCTGTAGAAATTCCTCTTGCAGCAAAAGATTGTTTCAACGAATCGGCTGTAGCTTTCAGGTTATCTATCATTTCCGTAAAGATTTCTGTCGTATTCATTGTTGCGTGCTGATAGTCCAGAAACTGTTTATACATGTGACTTGATACAAGCCCTATTCTCTCCTGGATTAGTGTGGATTTTCTGAAAGATGTTTCCATATTGTTGAAATTTTCGTAGCCTTTACTCAAACCTAAAAGCCTCCTGTATATAATTGTACACTCAAATATATGTCAATGTAAACAACAATATGTGAAGATTTGTAACAAATTTTATCAAAAAGTGTTATAAAAATGAAAAATGTGGAATTAAGTAAATAGAGGGTATGTATATTCACAAGTGTGATTATATTTACTGTCAGAAAGGAGACATAACAATGGAAGTATTAAATCTTATATTATTCGGTTGTGTATTCTACCTTGCATTGATAGGTATTCCAACTCTTTGTGAAAAGAAGAGTAAATAAGGAACCTGAGAATAGATAAAGCCCTGTGGTATTAAAGAATACGTGAAAGCTCGCCATTTTCAGTAGCGAGTGAAAGCTTTTGCTCTTCTGAACTAATGTCAATAGAATCAAGTTCAAATGACTTTACAGTATCTATAAAGAGCTTTTCAAACAAAACATAAATAATCTTTGCCTGATTATTGTATTTTTGTAATAGCGCGAGGGTGTCATTGATTATTAATAGTGCTTCTTGGGGTCTGTCCTCTAGTATGTGTAGGCGGGCTATAAAATATTC
>CAZXQM010000096.1:1516-5752 GCA_964643455.1 uncultured Vampirovibrio sp.
AATGTTTCAAGCAGGTGTTCCACAAATAGATTAGTAGAAAAACTGGCAGGTTTAATTTTTTCTATGATATCCGGTTTTAGAACTTGAAGCAAATCATTGGCAACATCTACACACTGGACAAAATCTCCTATATTAAATAGTATTTCTATATTAACCAGTGAAAGGAGCAAAAATTTTGTATTAACTGCACCTTCCGGAGTTATAAGAGTTGGCGTTTGCATTCTTGTAAGTATATTATGCAAAAGGGTAAGTGCATCTGTGTAATTTGATGCAATGAGTGCTCCTTGAAGCATTAAATTGGAAAGCTTAACAATTTTTTCATTGTTGTTTTCGTTCATAGCATCAATTAAAAGAACATTCTCTATTGAATAGATTTTAGTTGGAGAGTAGTTATAAAGACTCATAAGTATATTTTGATAAACTTCTTTTTTATTATTTTCAATATCTTCCTGCGAAATATTATCTCCAATATGTTCAATAAGAGATAAAAATCCAAGACAGTTTTTAAGATATGCGTCATAATCTCCTGTCTGCATTGCAAATTGAGAGTTTTTCCATAAAAGCAGATATTCTTCTTTGAATAATCCCAGTTTACCCATAATAAGTAATGTTGTTGTATCATCAAGTCCTTTACCAATATTTGCAAGAATATTTTTTGATAGAAATTCGTTAGCTTCTTTTTTCAAAGAATCTTGGATAACAGGCTTAAGTATATTGTAGTTATTGATATGTATTATGTTCTTATCAACAAATACAAAGCCGGCTTTTACAAGAGTTTCAACAGTTTTTTGTACATTTTTAATACCTAGTTTTGAAAGCAGTTCAAAATCAAGCCTTGATCCAAGGTACGTAGAATAGGCAAGTATCATGGATGCCTCCATATTTTTACTAAGATATTTTAACCTGGCTTTTAATAATCCAGCTAAGGTATTAGGAAGTATAACAGAGCTGGTTCCTTTTATTAAAAGCTTGTTTTCAAAGTTTATTAAGATATTTTTTTCAGTAAGATATTTTAGAGCATTTTCAAAGTAAATATAAGATCCATTACAATTTTCTTTAATTTTTTCAAAATAAAATGATTGTATAAAATCCGAAGCCTCTTCTTTTATGGTAGAAAGCATTATATCAATATTAGATTTTTGAAGAGTGTATTCTGTATATAAAGGAGTTCTCAAAAGTCCTTTAAATTTTGAGTGCAAAGAATGTTCACTATCTGTAGTAAAAATAAATTGTGTGGTTATATTTTTAAATCTGTCAAAGTAGATTTCCAGAGTTTGGATTGAAGTATCATCCATGTATTCAAAATTTTCAATGAGAATTATACAGTTTTTCAACGAAGCCAGAAAGGCTCCGAAATCTTCCATATATGCAAATCTGGCATCTTCCGGAGTTGCAGCTTTTCTTGGTTTTGATTTTAGTAAATCAATTAGCGGTGCAAAACGCTTTACATCGAAATCTTTTGGAAAAAAGTCTTTGTGTACTGAAAGGTTATAAAAGTCTTTAAATAATTGCTCGAAAATGCCCCAAGGTTTATAATTCATTTCTTCTGTACAAACAGCATGTATAATTTTTATTCCTTTTGTTTCGTAGTATTTTATGATATCTGAAATATTAACTCTTAAGTCGCTTTCAGAACGTAAAGAAACAATTTTGTTTTCTTTATACTGGCTGAAAAAAGAAACTGCATTAGTTTTTACAAAGTTACATTTTGCATTGATATCGAATACTTTAAAACTATATATATCATCAGCTTTTACGGATTGTTCATTAGTCTTTTTTATACTTTGAGGTTTAATATCGATAGGAGCATCTGATGTTTTTTCTTCCGGTGGAAGTACGTAGTTTTCCAGAAGAATTTCGTAATACATAAGTGATTTGCCATCTTGCTCAACCGAATATAGAGAGTCCGTTTTGTAATCATTGTTTATACTGTCATAGACAAATTGATCAAGTACAATTTGCATTCCTTTAAGATACTTTTTTTCTGCTTTTTTCACTGATAATAATTTTACATTATTATCTACCATGATTTTCTCTAAAAGATTTTCGGCATTCTTTTTTATAATTGAAATATTTAGATTTAATGGAGTTTTAAGCTCTTCATAAATACGCATATTTAAATCAGAGAATGCGTTCATCAGCTTTAATGCCAGTCTTGCAGCTTTATTTGCAGAAGTAGGAAAAGAAAGTTCTTTATTAAAATTAATAATAAAGATATCATTATTGTATGTAATAATTTTTCCTTCAATTCCGGAAAGTTGAGCCGTTAAAAGGTTTTTTAGTTTGAAGAAAAATTTTGTAAAGAGTTCCTGTGAACCCAGCTGCCGCCGAATGTTCTTTATAGCTCCAAATTTTATGATAAGTGAAGCAAATTCATCTGTTTCACATTCCTGATAGGCAATACTTGTTCTTACAGGAAAACCGCATTTACATTTTTGTATATTCGTAGAAATTGTTTTACCACATTTTGAACATTTAGTCAGAATAATATAACCGCACTTTTCACAGACTGGTGATTCACCGGTAGAATGGCAGTTAGGGCATTCAAGTATTAATACTTTGTGACAGTGCGGACAAACTGTCACATTATCGGAAATCTCTTTATGACACTTAGGACATTTCATATATAGAATTATAGTCTAAAATTGAACTTTATGCTATAATTTAAGGTAAAAATACATTATATCTATAAACTTCAAGGGGAATAAAAAATAAAATCAGGGAGAGAGCATGACTTTATTAAAGATTATAACAGAACCTGCAATACTTATTATTACTGTGTCTTTTTTGTTTTTTATAATGACAGTTTTGAGAAATTACGCAAAAGTTGAAAAAAATCTTAACGCAGTTTATTTTTTTCTAAAATCATTAAATAAAAAAGAATTGTCATATAGGTTTAATGAACTTGACGGGTTTATGAAAGAGAATTCCTTTACCTCTACTTCATGGGAAGATTTTAAAAAGGCTCTGATTTTTCCGGAAAAATTATTTGTAGCCGCAAAAAATCCAACTTCTAACAATGAATTTAAGCCTGAAATATATTTGACAATTGATGCTTCATACTTTTTTAATGAAGATACTCTTGTATATTCTAAAATTAATCATAAGTTTATACAGACAATGCCGACTCTTCTGACCGGATTAGGCCCGTTTTTTACATTTTTAAAAATGGCCGTAGCTTTTACGGAAGTGAATTTTTCTATGGAATCAAATGTCGGACAATCTTTAAATAATCTTATTGCAAATATACAGATAGCAGCTCTTTGTTCTGTTTTTGCGGTGGGTTTTTCGCTTTTGTTTATGTTTATTGAAAAAATTATGTATAACCGAATGTGCAAAAAATACTATCTAGCGATACAAAAAGAACTTATCCGGCTGTTTGACGTTGTGACGAGTGAAAAGTTCCTAATAGATCTTGTTAAAGAATCCAAAATTCAAAGTATTACAAATGAAAAGCTTTTAAAAACATTGCCGGATAACTTTGCAAAAGCTATTGAGAAAAGCATAGGTGATACTACTGTTCCTTATTTGGAAAATATTCTCTACAGTTTAAATAAGCTGAATGAGTTATTTAATAAGGGAAATCATGGTGGTGATGTTGTTGATAAATTGTTCTAAAAATAAGAGGTTTTAATGAGAATTAAACCGCACAAAGAAGATAATAGTGAAAATAATATTTTCTGGGTTACTATGACAGATTTAATGACTGCTCTTGTGCTGGTTTTTATGGTGCTTTTCTTCTATACGTATATGACAAGTTATTATGAGAAAATTCAGGGCAAATTGGAACAGAAAAAAGCTGCACAGACTCTGGAAGAAACATTAAAAAAGCAAAACATTGAAGTTAATATTGATTCTGCCGGTGTTGTAAAAATATCTGATCTGGAATTGTTTGATGTAAGCAGTTATGAACTTTCAGAGAAAGGCAGGGAATATCTTGCGAAATTTTCTCCAGCGTATTTGGATTCAATTTTTTCCAATGAATATTTAAATAAAAACATAAAAAAGATTATCATACAGGGACATACTGATTCACAGACTTTTCGGGGTGAATATTCCGATGATGAACAGTACATGAAAAACATGGAATTAAGCCTGAAAAGAGCTTATGAAGTTGCTAATTATATGACAAATACTCCTTACAACAAAGAAAATGGTGACAGATTAAGAAAAATGATTATAGTAGAGGGTGCAAGCTTCTCTTCTCCTGTTCTTGTTAATGGAAAAGAAGATTAC
>CAZXQM010000097.1:0-5748 GCA_964643455.1 uncultured Vampirovibrio sp.
TCTATAAATTCTCTTTGTTTATCTAATAACTTATACCTTACCATAATTGTCTCCGGTTATTCATTGTTTTCCTCATTATTTTGGTTACTCCAGTCGCAAAATCTCTGGTAAAAATCGACAGTTTGTTTCATCAAACCTCTTTTGAGCGGGTTAACCTTGCTGACTTTTAGAAGAGAATCGAACACACAACTGGAAAAATACCTGTCATTGTCAATATAATCGTGATTTTCACACAAAACGTCGTGTATTAAAGATGGAATCAAAAATTTCGGATCTGTTTTTGCTCCGATTTCCCGCCAAAAAAGACGGGGTATTGAAGCCCCGTCCCAACAATAATTTTCTCTTACAGAAAATTCATATTCTTTTTTCTTTTTGTAATCACACAGTTTTACATCTAAGCGTCTTTTATTCTCAAAAGGATATTTAGATACGGCATTCTTTTCCAATGTTGTCATTGAAGGTTGCGGATAGCGCATTTTTACACAGGGTAAGCAGCTAAAGTATATCCCAAGTTTTTTATCTTTATACCATTCTAACATTTTATCCCTCACCACTCATCAACTTCGTATAATCATTTGTTTCAAAAAATTCATCCAGCTGTTCTGAAGTTAATCCTAAGATAGAACCCACTGTGTCGATATAGGGATTTCCACGATAAAAATTGTTAGCCTTAAGCTCAATCTTCAGAGCCTTCAGGTCTATTGAAGTTGAAGAGCTTGTTGCTTCCTGTTCATCAGTTCTACTATTCAACTCTTCAACTATTGTAAGTATGTCATCAAAATCAATACCCTTAGCTTTGTAAATAGCTCTTTCTACGTCTGCAGCTGTCAGGTTAAGCATTGAGATTCGCTCAGCTTCTTTCTGTGCTTGCTCCTCTTTATATTCTTCAGTATTATCTATTACTTTTCCGTCTACAAGCTTTTCCCAGGCTTCAAGAGCGTAAATAGCTGTTTCGGTTTCTTCAATAGTTCTGCCGTTTTGGTGATTGTGCAAAACTATAAAGTCAGCACGTTCAATATTTGTATATGGTTGTTCAAGTTTATAACTCATATTTCCTCCTTAAATCTGTTTTTTGTGGTGGCTGGTGAAGAGTGAAGTGTGAAGCGAGCATTTAAAAATTCATAAAGTGAACGAGGTTAAATTAAAGAAATTTATAACGAACCCTTCACACTTTATGCAAATCACTTCTCATCGATTTCAACATATCCTGTAACAAACCAAGCAATACGTGGTAAGGCTGTTGTTACCCAATTGGCGCTCATTGTTGATGTTGAAGTCAAGTAACAACGAAATGCGTAGCAAGTACCGTCATTTGACGCATTATACTGACCTACCTGGGCGATAGTACCTGTTGTAGTGTCTGATAACGTTTTTAGTAGAGTAATGGTTGCAGATGTGGAGGATGTTGATACAATATAGATTCCTCCTTGCATACAAAAACCATCTGACCATACCCTATACCAAGCCTGTGTACCTTGATACGTTTCTATGATGTAGGGTCTGGTACAATTCGAAAGATTAATGTCGGCTTTAACTTGTAACTCATTTTTCAAATCTGTCTGATCAGATAATGAACCAAGTATAGTACCCCAATTTACACCTGTTTCTCTAATAACTTCTATTCCTGCTTCGGTGATATTGGATAGAGAAGTATTGGCTGCTGTACTAAGAGTTAAAGTTGCTTCAGCAGCTTTTTGAGTCGCAATATTTGCCTGTTCGGTTGCAATAATAGCTTGCTCTGAAGCTATTTGTGCATTAGCAGCTGCGTCTTGTATTGAGTTTATATTCTGTGCACAGGTGCCAATAGTATTTGTTCCGGTTAAGTCTGCTGCTACTGCTTGAAAGTCACTGTTATTCAGAATTGAATTTTTTGCGTCTTCAGATGTTTGTGAATATTCTTTTGATAATCCCGCATAATATTTGGAAGAATATTCAACTCCGTCAACGGTGGATTCCATTTTGGTTGCCCATGATTTTGCAAGAGAACAGTAATAAATAGAGGCATCACTTACAGGTAAAATACTTCCGGAACTAGCAGTTGTTGAGACATCTATTTGAATATTATTATCCTGTTTTTTGATACTTACCATCACACACCTTCAACTTTCTTTGGAAAAACAGTAATGGTATTTTGATAGCCGATATCATCACTGCCTATCAGGAATGTGTTTTCTAAACCATCGTCAGAGCATTGTTTTATCCCGTAGTAATATACTTCATATGTTCCATTTTTTGAAACGGTTAATAAATCAGTATAAGCACCTGTCAGTTCGAAAACAACAGTTGATGCTTTATTACTGCTTACATATAATTCGTTACCTATCGGGTTTCTGTTTTTATCTTGTATAGCTAAATAAATAGTATAATTTTTATCGGTATTTATTCCTGTTATAAGTAAAGTACCGCTATCTCCTTGTATAAGTGTTATATTTCCGTTTTCATCGACTTTAAATGCCATAAAACCTCCTTTAAACGCCGCAAGCATACCATTCTACAGTATAACTCCAGCCTTTACCATTATAGTGGGTGAAATTTGTTGTAGTTTTGGCTGAGATACCGCCGCCTTCATAATATGTACAATGTGTACCAAGTGTTAATGTATAATTAGTATTTGAAAATGCCTGTAAAAAACTTGTAGAACCATTTGAAGCGCATACTCCTCCTTGCTCAAGCCAAACCCTTGTTGTTTTGTCAGAATCGGAAAAATACTCTTTGTACCATGATGTTCCGTTTACATATGTAGTAACATTCAATAAGCCGCTTGTATTAAGGCTGGATGTTAGCTCATCAACATTGGTTTCAAGTTCTTCTATATTAGAAGTTAATTCCTCACTCATAGAAGAAATAGTGCTGTTTATACTTGCTATATTAGAACTTACTCCAGCTTCGTTTGATATTACTGTCTCTGATACAGAACTGATTTTGTCATCCAGATATTGAAAATTGTTATTCATAACTTCTGATGATGCCAGAGAACCATATTCAATTTCTGTTAAAGCCATCTGAACTCCTTTCGTTAATTAAAGTGTCATAAATTTTGTCTAATTTTTGATTAATATCTGCAATCTGGTCTTTCATATTTCCAAACTCAGACCTTGTAATATAAACTTGTGCTACCTCAGTCAAAATTTCTCTGTGTGTATATTCAAGCATTGCCGGTGTAACGAATAGATTGTACTGAAAAATAATTGCAATGCACAAAAGAAAAAGAGGTGTATATTTATAAATTAAATTCCGATTCATATTTTCCTCCTATGATACACTTGAGGAAAAGATACTGATAAGCTTGGTTAAAATGTCCGAAATACTACTTGCGGCACTACTGCTTTGAGACAAAACACTGCCGGAAGAACTTTGGTTAGTGGTTGTAGCATTACCCGCACTGGTTTGTAATGATTGATTCTGCATATCGGAAATTACACTGTATCCTTGCATATAAGCGGATAATAAATTGCTTAGTACAGATGCGGTATTGTCCTGTGATTCAGACAGCAACTCGTTTATGTAGGATGAAATTGAATTTGCATTTGTCTCAGACAAGTTTTCATACAAATCGGTTGCTTGTGAGGAGCGAATCATATTTCTATTTGAAAGAGGGTTTATTATATTATTTTCAAGATTTTTTAAACTTTCGCTTGCCAAAGTGCTTGTATACTCATTTAATTTTGCCTGATTGGTTGTAGAACTCAAACTTGGATTTAAATACTCTTCTAGAAGCGAGCTGATGTTGTTATTTACAAAATTGTAAATTGTATCAAGTGCGGTTCCTGATTGAAAACTCGCAGTTGTGCCGGAATTTGTCGTTGATGCGGTTGCATACGGGTTTGATGTAGTGGTATTGCCGTATACAGTGCTTGTTTTGCTTGATTGTTTTCCCATTTTGTAATCCTTTCTGTTACACTGTTTTTACTTTTATTTTTCCAAATTCAATATTTTTAATACAAAAATCATCACCATCATTTTTTGTATATAATGTTATTTGAAGTGTTCGGAAATAAGTCGCCGGAAGACTTTTAATAGCATTAATATCTTTAATTGGGAAATATGTCGAATCCCAGTGCCCTATATCAAAATATAAAGCATTTTTAAGCCCATTTGCCTTAATATAATGTGTTTTAGAAGTAAGTGAATCGTAATTTTTGATATATTCAACATAAAAACTGTTGTTGTAATACATATCAAGAGTAACTTTTGGAGGGTAAGAAAGTAGTTTTATGGAATTTTCTATTCCCAGATTAAGAGGAGTACATTTGTAAAAAGCTTCAATAAATTCACCGTCAAAAGTTGTTGAATTATATTCTTCATAAATTCTTTTTCCGGCAGAATACAAAACTCCTCCTATTGTTGCAAAACAGTTAATCTTCTGACATTTTCGCTTTACCCATGATTCTCTGAGGTAATCATATATCATTATCGTAGTGTAGTTTTCATCATTGTCGGGCAAAAGGAACCAAACTTCGTTTCTGTCAGAAGTTACAATTGAAAGCGTGCGGATTTGATTAATTTTTCCGGAAGGGATATTAAATAATTCCTCCTGAATATCAATTGCAATATTTTCTCCTAGCGTTCTGTCGCCATTTATAACTTGTTTAAAAGAAAAAACACCTTTTTTAGTGTTGTCATAAAAATACAGTTCTGTACCATGAAAAGCTAAAGCATTGTATGAAGCACATCCGCCGGGAAATTCCATTGTCTTTGAAAAATTATCATCATCGTCTCTTGATATCAGGCAGGAAGAGTTAGAATGAAATACTGCTAATGTTCCAAGATACGGATAAATTGCCGTAATATTTTTTACAAATTCTATATATCCTGCAGAGGTTACAATTTCTGCATCTGAAGTTGCAAAATCGTAAATATTCTCTTGAACCGAGTACCAGAGAACCTGACCATCAAAAACCCATAATCTTCCGGCGAAAACAACCAGTCCGAGCCCCTTGACATCACGCTCATCTCTGTCTTGGACTTCCATCATAACAACCTCATCCAGCTCGCCATCATCATTATAATTTCCAATCTCAATGCTCAACATTTCTTCGCTATTAGAAAATACCCATAAGTCTGACCAGCCTTGTGCAAAATCAGTAGCGCAGGATTTGGATGTAACACTCAGTCCTGTAACTTTTGTTTCCAGAGTTCCGGCAGAAGGAGAGAATAGATAAATCTTGCCTTCTTCAGAACTCTCCGTATGAACAAAAAAGTATGTATTACTCTTCTGTACACTTTCAAAAATATTGATAACACTTTCATCTTCCGGAATTAAACTACAAACACTTACATTTCCTTTAGCAGTCCGGATTCCGACACCTGAGTTGACTTCTGTTGCAAATAACTCAACATTTTGTAAATCAGATGCGGTAATTGTAGATGAAGAAAAAACGGAACTACTCCGGTTTATTCCCGAAAAATTATTACATATTAAAGATGTTCTTTGCATTGTTTATCCTTTCTGCACAAAGCAATAACAGCCGGCAAATACCGGTTTGAACTTTAAGAAATACTAAGAAAATCAAAAATTTTTAAACTCAATTTTACAATTCTTAACAAAAGAGCAAAAAAAAGCAATTTTTCATTTGTTAAATACTTTATATATACATAAGAGATATATAAGAGAGGATCAAAAATGTTATTCACAACAGAAAACATTTCAAATGAAGATATTAAAACATTAGAGACTTATTTTAACGAGTTTGAAAATATCGAGGCTTCTGATACTCAAGAAGTAGTTGAAACTCCGGTTTCTAAATA
>CAZXQM010000098.1:0-1123 GCA_964643455.1 uncultured Vampirovibrio sp.
ATGACCTTCCATTTTTTCTGCAATTGTTCCTTTTCGTATTGAATAAGGAAATGTATGAATCTGACTTAGTTTTGACTTTTTTAAATTTTCAACCGTTATTTCAAAATCCTCTTCAGTTTCTCCGACAAATCCTGCAATAATATCACTTCCTAAAAATGGATTATTGAATCTTGATACAATATCTTCTATCTGATCAAGATAATATTCTACAGTATAATGCCTGTTCATTCTTTTTAAAGTTTTATTACAAGCCGATTGCAAAGAAAGATGAAAATGAGGGCAGAATTTTTCACTTGTTTGAAGAAAATCAAGCATCTCAACTGTTATTTCCAGTGGGTTTAATGAGCCGAGACGGTATCTTGGAATTGTTGTTTTTGCTTCAATTTCTTTCAGTAAATCCAACAATTCTTTCCCTAAATCCTTACCCCATAAACCAATGTGGATTCCGGTCAAGACAACTTCTTTGTAACCGGATTCAGCATACCTGTTAATTTCGCCGATTATAAAATCAGAATCTGCACTTCTTGATTTACCTCTACCATAAGGTATTATGCAATATGAACACCTATTATCGCATCCGTCCTGAATTTTTAAACTTATTCTGGTTTTAGCTGTATCATCAAGCGTCACTTTGCAAAATTCATTTGTTCTCATTAAATCTTTTACAGCAAAATGCTCATTTTCTTCTAAAAGTGTCGGCAGATTAAATTTATCTTCATTCCCAAATACATAATCAATAAAAGGTTCTGAAAGAAGTTTTTCTTTTTCAATCTGCGCAATGCAGCCGGTAAGAACGGTTTTTAGACCAATATTATGAGCATGTCTTAACAGATACATTGCTTCATTGTCGCTCGTTTGGGTTACGGAGCAAGAGTTAAGAATATAAAATTCCGCATCTTCTATTTTTTTGACCTGCTCATATCCCGAATTGATAAGCTTTTGAGCAACAATTTGTCCCTCAAATTGGTTTGATTTGCAGCCCATGGATTTAAGATAAAACTTTTTCATTACCTTAAAATTTTAACATAAAAACTATTCATTTTCTTTCTTATTGTCATTTTCGGCTTTATCAATCTGATGCCCCAATATAGCTCCGGTACCTGCAGTTGCAGCTCCGTACCCG
>CAZXQM010000098.1:1223-3216 GCA_964643455.1 uncultured Vampirovibrio sp.
GTTCCTTCCAGCACAACCCAGTGTTCACTTCTAAAGTTGT
The DNA here is from genome assembly GCA_964643455.1 of uncultured Vampirovibrio sp. Lineage (GTDB taxonomy): Bacteria > Cyanobacteriota > Vampirovibrionia > Gastranaerophilales > Gastranaerophilaceae > CAG-196. The sequence goes on from CAZXQM010000098.1 coordinate 1,264, forward strand.
GGGATTGAACAGATAATTTTTGCCCCGGATTAACATGTATCATTTTGGTTAAAAATCCTTTGCCCTGAGTTAGAACGGTATAATATCCCCAAGGTCTGTAAACGGTTTTATGTACAAGATGGGTATCATCATTTTGCTTCTTTAAAGTCTCAAAAATTTTTTTAACTTCTTGAGTCTTATCAGCCCTGCAAGCAAGAATTGCATCTTCAGTCTCCACAACAACCATATTTTCAAGTCCGATTGTTGCAACAAGCTTTGATGATGAATATATCAAAGAATTTTTTGAACCTTCATCAAGAACATGACCAATCTTAACATTGCCATCCTTGTCTTTATCGCTTACATCATAAATGGATTTCCAGCTTCCCAAATCATTCCAACCATTTTCTAATTTAATAAGCGCAATCTTATCAGACTTTTCCATAACAGCGTAATCTATAGATATCGATGGCATTTTATCATATTCAGTAAACGGAATTTCATCAGATTCTGAAAAATCAAATTCATCCAAAACTTTTGCGATTTCAGGGGAATGTTTCTTTACTTCTTCCAAAAGTACAGACGCTTTAAACATAAATATACCGCTATTCCAAAAATAGTTTCCAGCTTCAATATACTCTTTTGCAAGTTTTTCATCGGGTTTTTCTACAAATCTGTTTACCTTAACTCCGTTTAAAATCGGCATAGAAGTTACATTCACGTATCCATAGCCTGTTTCCGGATATGTTGGTTTTATACCAAATGTTACAATAAACCCTTTATCTGCTATTTTTTCTCCTTCTTTCACAGCATCAGCAAATATTTTTTCATCATTTATCAAATGATCAGAAGGTACAACAAGTATTACCGGATCAGCATTAAACTTGTCAATAATGTACTTGGTCGCCAAAGCTATAGCCGGAGCTGTATTTTTGGATATTGGTTCTGACAATATAATTGAATCTTTATACAAAGAAGAAAGCTGATATTTCACATTAGAAAAGTGCTTAACTCCGGTCATGCTAATAATATTTTCTTCCGGCATACATTTTGCGACTCTTTCAAACGTAGCCTGCAGTAAGCTTTCTTTAGTTTGGAGATTGATAAGCTGTTTAGGATACAATTCTCTTGACAATGGCCATAACCTACTTCCGGAACCCCCTGCTAAAATTAATCCAAACATCATAATTTCCTCTTTATATAACTCCCACATTAATTCTAGCATGAATAAAAAACAATTGTAAAATAATTTAAATGTGTGGTAAAATACAACACAAGGCAATATTGTTTTATGAGAGTATATTATAAAGCTACATATTCATATAAACTATACAGAATGTTTGTTCAGGAGTTGGAAAGTTTTGTTACAACTCTCGGGAATATTGCTCTTTTAGGACTTGAATTTTTAAAAGGATTGAGAAATTTTCCGACGACTTTTAAATCCCTTATGGAACAAGCTTCTCGTTTCGGAGTATCATCACTTCCAATAACTTTATCAATTGTCGGAATGACATCAATTATTATAGCCATGCAGGTTGCAGGAGAGATGGTTAAACAAGGTGCCGGAAACTATGTAGGAATGCTTGTTGCAATACTTATGGTACGAGAAGAAGGTGTTATTATGGCAGGTTTTGCAATAATTTCCATGATAGGCTCTTCTCTTGCCTCTGAAATTGCTACAATGAAAGTAACGGAACAAATTGATGCGATAAGAGTTTTAAAGGTTAATCCGGTTCACTACTTGTTCACTCCAAGAATTATTGCCGGCACCCTTATGATGCCGCTTGTAGTTATCGTTGCATCAGTTTTTGGCATTCTTGGCGGAGCTGTTGCATCTAATCTAGCATCCGGACTAACATATAAAGCTTATTTTGATTCTGTTTGGTTCGGGCTTTATATGAAAGACTTAAACGTTTGTCTATTGAAATCTCTTACATTCGGATTTGTAATATCACTTATAAGCTGCTCCTGCGG
>CAZXQM010000098.1:3316-5571 GCA_964643455.1 uncultured Vampirovibrio sp.
CTAACCAAAAAAGGAAATAAAATGGGAATTGAAGTTAAAAATCTTGTAAAATCTTTTGATAATAAAGTCATTCTGGAGGATCTTTCATTCAAAGTTGACGATGGAAAGATTCTTTCAATTATAGGTTTTAGCGGTTCCGGTAAAAGTACAGTCTTAAAACTCATAAGCGGGCTTATTGAAAAAGATTCCGGAGAAATTAATACTTCTGGCGGAGATATTGCGATGGTATTTCAGTATTCTGCGCTTTTTGATTCCCTCAATGTTTTTGATAATATTTCTTTCGCGCTTCAGGAAAGAAAAGATTTGAGGGGTAAATATACAAGAAAAGAACTTGAAAGAATCGTTGCCGAAAAACTTGAACTTGTAGGTTTATCCGGAATTGAAGACAAATATCCTTCGGAACTTTCAGGAGGTATGCAAAAACGTGTAAGCTTTGCGCGTGCAATTGTAACAGAGCCTAAAATTATTCTTTATGATGAACCTACCGCAGGCTTAGATCCAATATCATCTACACTTATTGAGGATTATATTGTAAGATTAAAAAAAGAGACAAATGCCGCCTCTATTGTTGTAACACATCAGATGTCAACTATTAGAAGAACTGCTGATTCAGTTTTGATGTTGTACAATGGACATGCGGTTTTTGAGGGAACTCCTTACGAACTTATGGAACAAAAAACACCTTATACAAAACAATTCGTAACTGCGTCAATAGAAGGTCCAATGACTATGAAAGGGTAATTAGAATTTAGAATTTAAGTTATAAATTTGACAGTTGAATAGAAAATAAAATATAAGCTAATCACTATTCACCAGTCATTATTCACTAAAAAAAAGGAAATATAAAAATATGAAAATGTCACCATCATTTAAAGTAGGAATATTAACACTGGTAGCACTTGTAATACTACTCTTTACCGTTTTGTGGATAAAAGGCCGTTCCTTTTCTTCGGCAGAAAGAATAGAAGTTCATTTTAAAGATGTCAACGGAATGCGTCCGGGCTCCGGAGTACAAATGATGGGACTTAGAGTCGGTCAGGTAGAAGAAATTACACCTGTGGTTAAAGGTGAATCAAGTTATGTAAAAATGAAATTTGTTATAACAGAACCTGGAATCACAATACCAAAAGCTTCAACGCTATCTATTCAGCAATCAGGTTTAATTGGAGAGCAGTTCTTAGAAATTACTCCTCCAAAAATCCGTTCTATATATATTCCTGTTGTCAATAAAGATTTATTACCAAATAACACACCGGTAGAAATAAAACTGGATGACGAATACTATGATGTTGGTGTCGTAAAAAAATCTCAAATTATGACATCCAAACTTGTTCCTGAAGAATTAAGAGATTTTGTAAAAACTGATTATGCCTATAAAGTAGACTATGTTGTAAATCTTCCGGGGCTAATACTTCCGCATTTTATGACAGGAAAAATTATTACTAAAGACGGAGTAAAAAAATTGAGAATAACCCCGCTGGATAATGCAGCTCTTCCTTACCCGCAGCAGAGTTCGCCTTATACTATAGTTGAACCGATGAGAATCGCTGATTTTATGGATTTGCAATATAAAGCAGCCGAATCATTAACAGAAACGAACAGAATAGTAAACGAACTCTTGAATGATGCTATGATTGCAGAACTTAAGCAATCAGTTACAAACTTTAAAGATTTAACAGCACAAGCAACATCAACTCTTGCCAAAACAGAAAAACTCATAGAAACTTCTAAAAATGATATTGACGCTATACTATGGATGATAAGCGATGTTTCCAACAATTTTAACAAACTTGCAACAAATATAAATGGCATAATAGGCGATGAGAAATTTAAACCGATGGTTTATGACACAGCAGAAGCAATAAACAATTTGTCTAAGCAATTAACACCTATTGTAGGTGCTGTTGATGCGCAGGAATTCGGTGAAGACTTAAATGCAATTATGAAAAACCTGAACGAAATTTCTACTGCCGTTAATAATATGACAAGAGATGAAAATCTCAAGACAAAGATTGAAACTTCTATCGATAACCTGAATGTAACAATGTGCGAAGTTTCTTCTGCACTTGAAACAATTAATGGAGAAGATGGGGATAAAGAAGGTTTGAAACAAATTGTAAAAAATACTTCAGATACTATTGCAAACCTCAAAAAATTCTCCGAAAAATTAAATAAGAGATTTTTACTATTTAGATTAATGTTCTAAACTCACAAAATAATAATAGCTTCACCAGATAAAAAAGGTGAAGCTATTA
>CAZXQM010000099.1:0-1294 GCA_964643455.1 uncultured Vampirovibrio sp.
TTTAGTCACCTTTTGCTCGGCAGAGTCAAACTGCGCTACATCCCGATAACTATAATTATAAACAGCCAATTTAAGAAATCAAGTGGAAATCTTAGTTGTTGTTGACAGTAAAATTTTTTGGGAGATGAGTCGAACCCTATCTGAAAAACCTGTAATCCTGCATTTCATTAATTGCAAGCATATTAGCAATTCTGGATGCCTGTTTTTGTTCCCGCGTAATATATGCATTAATAAAAATAGAAGGAATTGTACTCAAAAGAATAATACCCATATATTTACTAATATTGGAAGCTATTTGAAATTTAGATTTCAAATTTCCGGCTTTTAAGAGATACTTGGTTCCGAAAGCTGCTCCGGCTGCCGTAAACAAAAGAGAAATAGGAAGTGATGCCGCTTGTCCTAAAGCTTCTATACTTTCGGAATATTTTTGTGATTTCTCGTCCACTTTATTAAACGTTTTAAAAGTGTTTCTTTGTAATGTTTTTGCAGCTTTAATTTGTTCCGGACTTAAATCAAGTGTTTCTACCGCTTTGTAGAATTTTGTTTCTTCTCTGCCGGCTGTTGCTTTGTACTCGTTGTATTCTTTATTATTCTTCCAGACATTTTTCAGAAATTGAAAAATATTTTCTTTCTTTTCTTTTTCTATTGAAATATCTTTAATATCTTCGAGATTCTCATCTGCTACATATACAAGTTTTTCCGGATTATTTAATAAGTCCTGTTTAATCTTAAATCTTCCGACTCTTGATGCTTGTTTTTGTATCTGCGCGGAAGCAATTGCCAAAACGATTGGAATTAATATGGAAATTACTTGAGAAATTGCCGTAATTTTAGTTTCAGATTTGATTTTTAATGCTTTGAGCGATTTACTCAACAAAAGGTTGAATAATGTTCCGAGTGCAAGTGTTCCGACAACTGCTGTCTGGGTTGCAAGTTCGGCATTCTCGGCATAATCCTGAGATGCAATATCAATCTTTTCAACCAGTTTGGTTAAAAGCTGCTGGTCTTTTTTAGCCTGCATAATTTCTTGAGGATTCATCTGGTCATTGAAATGTTTTTCTGCTTCAAGAAGTTCTAAATCAAATTGTTTTTTGTGTTCTTTATATTCTTTACTGTCCGTTGCCATTTCTTTTAGTGTCTGCATTCCTTTGCCAAGTGCAAAACGGGATTTCTTTTCAGGCTCAAGCTCGATTTCTTTGGCTCTTTCTTTTGCAAGTTCGATTTGTTCGTCAGTCAAAATTGCAAATCCGTTAGGATTCTTTAAATCCTTTCTCATTGCTTCAAATCTTCCGCG
>CAZXQM010000099.1:1394-5454 GCA_964643455.1 uncultured Vampirovibrio sp.
TTTTGTCATGTAAATTTATATTAAATTTAGCTCTAATAACTTTACATTTGTTTGTCTTTAAAATAGTATGTTAATATAGTGGTATAGTATAGTTAATGTAAAAAAGAGGAATAAACGTGGACAATTTAGGACCGGATATTTTTGGAAGAAAAGATTTTGAAAGTTTTCAGAATACGAATATTCAATCTTCTGATACTATGGATTTTCAGCCTACTTCTGGGATTAATCCCGCAAAAATTAAAGTAATCGGTGTAGGCGGCGGCGGCGGTAATGCTGTTAACCGAATGATTAAATCAGGATTAACTGGTGTTGAGTTCTGGTTGATGAATACAGATTTACAGGTGTTAAATTATGCTGTATGTCAAAATAAAATTCAGCTGGGAGCAAAATTAACTAACGGTCTCGGTGCTGGTGGTGAGCCTCAGGTTGGTGAAAAAGCTGCTGAAGAAGCTCAACAAGAAATTACAAGCGCAATTGAAGGCGCAGATATGGTTTTCGTAACCGCAGGTATGGGCGGCGGTACCGGTACGGGTGCTGCTCCGGTTGTTGCGAAAATTGCTAAAGATTTAGGTATTTTAACTATTGGTGTTGTTACCAAACCATTCTCTTTTGAAGGTAAAAGAAGACAAAATCAGGCACAGCAAGGATTGGAAAAACTTAGAGAGTCAGTAGATGCTCTTATTGTTATTCCTAATGACAAATTACTTGATGTCGTTGACAGACGTGTTTCTCTTCAGGAATCATTTATTGTTGTTGACGAAGTTCTTCTGAGAGGTGTTCAAGGTATTTCTGATATCATTACTATACCTGGTTTGATTAACGTTGACTTTGCTGACGTTAAGAGTGTAATGGCTGCCTCAGGTTCTGCTCTGATGGGTATCGGACGCGGTACGGGAGAAGGCAGAGCTATTGAAGCTGCTAAGATTGCTATTAACTCACAGCTTCTTGAAACATCTATCAATGGTGCTTCCGGCGTTATTGTTAATATTACCGGCGGTCCTGATATGACACTTCACGAAGTAACAGATGCTACTAATATTATTAATGATGCTGTGCTGGATGATGCAAGGGTCATTATTGGTGCTGTAGTTGATGACAATATTCAGGGTGAAATTCAGATTACTGTTATTGCAACAGGGTTTGAACTTAAAACACAAACTCCGATTGAAGAAAAGATTGAAAACCGTTCTATCAGTGCTGCAGAGTTTTTCTCCGGCGCGTTCAACAGTTCTTCGCAGCCAAAAGCTCCAACGGTATCATCTTTCTCTGATATACAAATACCTGATTTCTTACGTAAGTAAAATATGTGTAGAAGTTAATATATATAAAAGACCGGTTTTATTACCGGTCTTTTAATTTAAGAATATAATGCCTCCATTCAGATAAGTTGCAAATAAAATCCACAAAAAATACGGAAGCAGTAAAAGTCCCGCAAGTTTTGAACATTTATAAAACTCTCTGATATTCATAAAGGTCAAAATATCCAGAACAATTATTATAATAAATGCTAACAGGGGACTATGCAAAACAAAAAATGCGGGTGTCCAAAGAATATTGAAAAGTATTTGTAAGCCAAAATATGTATAACCTTCTTTTTTAGAAAGAGGGGTTTTTGCTGTTATGAAGATTAAAAGTGATACGATAATTAATACATAGAAAAAAATCCAAACAGGAGTAAAAATACCGCTTGGCGGTGTAAATAATGGTTTTGTAAGTGTTTGATACCAAGTTAAATCAAGCATATTTATATTTTATATTCTGTAGCAGATTTTTCATTAGTCTAACAGATAATACCGGCGGATTATTTTTATCAAAGCACTTTTTTAATCCCTGAATTTCTTTTCTGTTCAAACCATTTTTTATGTTATAATCAAACTATGAATATTAACCCGATTAACAATATAAGTTATGGTATCAATCTGAAAGATAAGTCTAAAAAAAACGCTCAAAAAGCGGAAATTTGTCCTAAGGAGAATAAGTTAGTAAAGGAGCTTGACAAGATGAGTATGATTAATAATGTTAATATTGGAAAGAAAGAGTTTGAACTTAATCTTTCAATGGATGAATTAAAAAAACGTACACACAAGGATTATTTAACTACTAAAAAAATGCTTGCGGTTGATGCTCCTGAATATCTTGAACTGGCAGATGGCGATAAAGAAGCTTTGAAACATCTGGTAAAAGCCGCTGTTGTTCTGGATAAGGTAAATATGCAGCTTGATAATCCAAACAATTTACCTTTTAAAGAGTATTTGGAAAATGAAATTTCTAAAGGTAATGAGCAGGCAAAATTGACAAAAATTCTTTTTGACGCTCAAAAAGGTGTATGTTCGCTTGATAGAGAAAGCAATATGATAGAGCTTGCAAAGGGAATTTCAGAAAAACCGGGTAAAGGTGTTTATCCGCAGGATTTGGAAAAAGAAGAATTTCATAATATATTGATTAAAATGTTAAAAGACGGCAAGGTTGATGATGTCGCAAAGATTCTTAATCAGCGTTCTGTAGTTGAAAGAGTAGGGAACGAACTTGTTGCGACTGATTATGTAGATAAGTTTAAAGATGATTTTGCGTATATGGCGTCAGAGCTTGAAAAAGCAGCAGAAACTTCAACAGATGAAGATTTTAACGAGTTTTTACGACTTCAGGCAAAAGCTTTGAGAACTGCTGACCCTATGCTTGATGCTTATGCGGATAAAAAATGGGCAACTCTTCAGGATACCCCTCTGGAATTTACCATTACAAGAGAAAATTATTCCGATGAATTGACGGAAACTGTTGTGGAAAATCCTGAGCTTAAAAAACTTCTTGATGAAAACGGAATAGTGCCGGTTGCAAAAGATTTTCTTGGCGGAAGGGTCGGGATTATTAACAAAAAAGGAACAGAAGCTATTTTGAATGTAAAAAAATTCCTTCCTTTGATGGCACAAAATATGCCTTTCAAAGACGATTATATTCAAAATATTATGCCGGAAAGCAAAGATTCAAAACAAACAATGGTAGATGCGGATCTTGTTGCCGTAACGGGTGATGTTGGAGAATTCAGGGCGGGGATTACACTTGCAGAAAATCTGCCTAACGATGACAAACTCTCTATAAAAGAACTTGATGGCGGCAGAAGAAATGTTTATCACAGACAAATCCGTTTGATAACATCGGAAGATGCCAGAGAAAAAATGAGAAAAAGACTTAATGCAACTGTAAATCCGGAGCTTCATAAATATTATAATGACGAGGCAGACCACTGGTTTACCGTAGGACACGAAAATGGTCATTCTCTGGGACCAAAATCCGGTACGGAAGGGCTTGGCAAATATAAGTCAATTATTGAAGAAAACAAAGCTGATATGATTTCTCTTGCGATGCTGGATGTCCTTACTGAAGCCGGAATGTATACTCCTGAGCAGCGACAACAGATTATTGTGACTTATGCAGCGGATAATATGATGACCTCTAAACCTACATTAAGCCAAGCTCACAGGGTTCGTTCAGTTATGCAGAATTATTATTTTATAAAAGAAGGTGCAATGGAAATTACGCCGGAAGGAATACTGAACGTTAACATAGAAAAGATGGTTCCGACAGCAAGAAAAATGTTGGAAGAAATTATTCAGGTTCAGATGAAGGGTGATTTCTCTAAAGGCGAAAAATACGTTATGGATAATTTCGTCTGGACTCCTGAAATGCAAACAATGGCGGATAATATTAAAAAGGTTTCTAAAACATTGAATGGTAAAGTAGAGTCACCGCTTGCGGATAAACTTCTTGCAGAGGGATAAGGAGTAAATATATGTTTGTTGGGTTGGAAATAAACCTGCAGGCTTAGCAGTATTCAAGGGTGAAGAAGCTCTTTTTCTTGTGATTGAGAATACTATTAGTTGAATGACTGGTACGTTAACGCTTTACCTACCCTACATTCTTTATTATTTTGTCAGAGAAAATTAGAACTTTTGTAAATATTTGTGAAGTAATAAAACTTCTGATGGCAAATTTTAGCCGTCAGTAGTTTTTATTAAATCAAGTGTAAAAAAGTGGTGATGTATGAATATTTCAGATGTTAATG
>CAZXQM010000100.1:0-5446 GCA_964643455.1 uncultured Vampirovibrio sp.
TAGACTGTACATGTTACTGCTTTACTGGTATTATAAATTTGAATAAATGAAACAAATTTTTAATAAATATATAGTTACAATTTTAATTTTTTATATATTCTGGATTCTGATTTTGCCGCTTATATTTGCAGGAATTCTACCGGAAGTGTGCAAAAAGATTTCCCAGAATACAAATTATATTGTTGAGATTAAGCAGCCTCGGCTAATTCTGACTCCACTTCCGACGGCTTTATTTAAAACAAAAAACATAGAGGTTAAATCAAAAACTTCGGAAGATTTCATAAAAATTGAAAATTTTGAAACATCATTGAGACTTTTACCTCTTCTATCCGGAAGGATTAATATTAACAAAGTTTCTGCTGATTCAGTAGAAATTAATTCCGTATTAAATAAAAAATTACAGTTAGATAAAAAATTTTTTGCTAACTTAAATAAAACAAAAATAAGATGCAAAGAAATCAACGTTAAACAAATCACCATAAATATTAAACAACCGGATGTTAAAGAACCTGTCATTTATTTAGCACATGATTTATATTACAAACTCACCACAAAAGCTCTTCAATGCAAGCTCCATAGTGAATTGAATATAAAGAACTCCATATCAGAAACCAATATTAATCTTTATTTACCTAAAAATAACAATGTCAATAAGAGTATTATTGATATAAAATTCGATAATTTTTATCTTGAACCTTTATGTGATTATCTGAGACAATATCTTCCATATGACTTAACCAATATAAAGGGCATAATTAATGTTAGAGTTGACAAAAAAAATATTATTGCAACATTAAGAGACTGTGCAATCTTAATGAAAGATGATGCTAAGTCAATTATTTTTCCGGATAAGCTGGATATAATCTCTAAATTTAATGTTACAAGCAAACTTATTAATTTTGAAAACATTGATATTAAATCCGGAAATATAAATACAACTATTGCAGGAACCATTTCAAACTATATGGACAGATCAATGACAATGCTTGATTTAAATGTATGTTTGAATAAATCTCGTGTGGAAGATATTGTAGCAGCAATGCCGCCTTTAGTAGTTGAAGAACTTAATGTATATAAACTAAAAAAATATAAATTTTACGGCGATGTAATTGGAAATTTCTCCATAAAAGGTGATATTTATGAACCTGATATAAATGGAGAAGTTTATATTAATAACGGAATCTTAATTAAACCTATAAAAAATGCCGGTAAAGCTACAATTAAACTTATATTTAAAGGAAAGTATTTAAACTATGATGTTGATGTTCCTGCTGGCGGTTCTGAACGAGTTTGGATAAAAGGCAGTGTAGAGTTATATAATGTTAAATACGCGAATATGCGTGTTTGGAGTACATCAAAAGTAGATCTGCAAACTGCAGAAGAAAAAGTTTTGCCGATTCATGAAATTCTCAACTTTATTATAGGCCCGGTTCCTATTATGAATATAAAAGGCGACGGAAATATTGATATTACCATAAAAGGTAACCGTAAAAACCCTCACGTGTGGGGAGTTCTAAATTTTAATAACGTAAAAACTTTCTTTAATGAAATTCCAGACATGGTTTTAACTAATGCTACAGCTGTACTGAAATTTAATGATCAGAATGCCCTTTTTGAAACAAAACAAGGACTGGTAAACAACGTTCCAATAAGTATCAAAGGAACATGTAATTTATTCGGGAATTTTGATTTTGATATTAAATCAAATTCCCAAGAAATAGAATACTTGTATCATGCCATTGAAACATCCACAATGCTTGATGATATAAGAAAAATGCTTCCTAAACTTGATATTTGTAAAGGCAAATTGAATTTGGATATGAAAGTCTACGGTTCAATTATTGATGTAAAAGATATACAATTCAATAAAAATTTATTTTCAAAGGGTGAAATTGAACTCCTTGATAATACTTTTGGACTTCAAGGAACTCAAATCAACAGCACCAAAGGAAAAATTAATTTTGAAGGAACCGGAGCCAATGTCGATATAAATGCACTTATAGGAGATTCTCAACTCAATGCAAAAGCTAATGTAAAAAATAATCTTGCAGATGTTTCAGTATCAATACCTCATCTTAATATTAACAATATTTTACCGGCAGCAAATGACATTAAATCTGACTTTGGAAATATTTATGCTAATGTCGATGCAAAGTATAAAGGAAAATTGGATAACATTGAGTATGATAAAGTTGATTTTAATGCAATAATTCTTGGGACTTCACCACAAAACAAATTAAAAATTTCCGGCGGTACAGTCTCTTTAAGCGGAAATAAATTAAAAGTCACTAATTTAAAAGGTAGCCTTGCTGAATCTCAAAGTAATTTTAATATTAATATTAGCGCTGATAATATTTCTCACGCGCCTCACGTTAACGGACTTATACAATTAAAATCTTTTGACCCTTCAATTTTGAACCTCTTAAGCAGTTACTCCTTTATTCCGGACGAATTTAAAAATATAGAATTTAAAGAAGGAATAATAGATACTGACTTCAAAATCACTAATAATAATATAAATGCATATACTGATTTAGGCGGATTAACATTTATTTACAAACCTCTTTCTCTTCCAATAAAAATTGTTAACGGCAATTTTCTGATAAAAAATAATGACCTGAATCTTGTAAAAATTAACCTTCTTGCCGATAACATGCCGGTTTTGCTTGATGGTGTTATCAGTAATATTTTTGATAAACAAAATTTTGATATCTATATAAATTCTAAGCCTAAGCAAGATTTCATAGACAAATACATAAACAAAAATCAAATTTATCCGGTAAAAATCAAAGGAGATATTGTATATTCACTTAGAGCAAAAGGCATTAAAGATAACTTTGATTTAAAAGCTGATGTTAATATGGCACCGGATTCGACCATATATCATCTTGGGGCAACAGTAGGAGATGTAGAAAATGCCATTTCATTAACTCTTGACACTAAAGTAATAAAACAAAATATTCTTAAAATTAAAGAGTTCTCTTATGATAAAATAATTTCTTCTCTTTCAAGCCGCAGCACAAGACTAAACATGCTCAAAGCAAAGGGTGGAATCGAAATATACAATGATGATCTAGTATTTCACAATCTACATATAAAAACACAAAACCCTACAGACGCACGAATTTTTAATATAATTTTCAGAAAACCTAATATTAAGCAGGGACAATTTACTTCTGATTTAAAGTTTAATGGGAAATTATCAGCCCCAAAACTTCTAGGAGACTTCCATATTTTTGAAACAAACATTCCATTTTTGGATACTACAATGAAAAATATTACATTCAAATTTAAGGATAAAACTATTGACCTGTCTTCAAAAGGAGAAATTTTAGGTAATGATATAACGATTCAGGCAACGCTTAAAAACAAACTCACTCCCCCTTATTATGTAGAAAAAGCTGATTTATATACCAAAATTTTTGACTTAAATGACATTATTGAAAAACTCAAACTTTCACAGGTAGATAATTATACAACATTTGAATCATTTGAGGGAGCTGACCTTACTTCAATAATCATTAAAGACATGAACTTAAATGCAGACAATATTTATTTAAGAAATATTATTGCAAAAGACTTCAATGCAAATGTTTCTGCGGATGAGAAAAAGATACTGGATGTAAATAATTTCGAATTCAGTATAGCAGATGGTATTTTAAGCGGTAAATTTAAATACAATATGCAAAACAATGATACTTATCTGGATTTAAGAGCTAAAGATATTAACGCAAATGACCTTACGGTTGCATTATTTGACTTAGACAATCAGATATATGGAGATTTGACCGGAGAAATCAAACTATCATGCAATGGTGTTGATTTTGAAAACTGTATGAAAACACTGAACGGCAATTCTAAATTTAACGTTTCAGACGGAAGAATGCCTAAATTAGGCTCACTTGAATATCTTCTCAAAGCCGGAAATCTTTTGAAAGGTGGAATTACCGGCGTATCGATTAACAGTATAATTGATATTATCACTCCTCTAAAAACAGGGAATTTCTCTAATATTAACGGGCAGATTAATATCAAAGAAGGAGAAGCTGACAAAATAGAAATTTCTACACGCGGAAATGATTTGAACCTATTTATAACCGGAAAATATAACTTCTCTACATCTAATGCAAAAATGGAAGTATTCGGGCTCTTATCAAAAAAAATCTCAACAATGTTCGGCCCGATAGGTAATTTATCTTTAAACACCCTTTTTAATGCAATTCCTGGCGTTGATTTATCAAAAGATAACAAAATCATTGAACAAATCAACAAAATCCCTGGAATCGAGCTTTCAAGCAAAGCCTACAGAAAATTTTTAGCTGAGATTGAAGGTAATATTAACGGCGACGACTATGTAACAAGCTTCAGATGGATTAACTAAAAACTCACAGAGTTATCTTTAAACGGCATTAATAACCACCCTGCCATCAGGAATTAAAAAACATACCTGCCCGTTGCAGTCAGGTATAACATCTGGTATCATGAAGATAGAATTAAATAAAGGACTTTTTATGTCCAAAAAGAAACTAAAACATATTACCCCCCAAAATTATTTAAAGTATTATTATGATATCCCTCAGGAAGGTAAGACTTCTGCCGGAAAACCGCTCAGAAAATTGAAAGATATAACCTGTCCTTACAGAGGGATAAAAATTATTTCCACAGATACCATTAAAGGTTTTGAGAAGCAGCTGGAGCGATGTAAGACAGCAACAGACGGAGTAGAACTTCTTTCCGGTTATCAAAAAAATATGCTCCCTGTTGAAAAAGCAGTGTTTGCAATATTCAAGGACTTTGCTGTTATCAATCCGGATGATAATCTTCAAAACTGCCTTAATATGATTAAAATGAATTGTCTGACACGCTTAAAACTTGAAGAAATGGAAGTTTTAGATGATGTCGACCAATTAACAAAAAAACTTTCGCCTCAAACAGCACTAAAAATCAGGGCCAAAACAACCAAATGCAGACAGATAATTATAAGCAATTCCTCACATGACACTTTTAAGCGTAAGATTTTTTTAAGTTCACTTGAAGAAATTATTCCAAACGAAAACGAGCGTGAAATCTTAAACGATATTAAGAACAAAGCCCTGTTTCTCCCGACTTCAGAAAGCAGCCGAAACGCGTTTGTGGTAAAGTATTCCAAACGCAGCCAGACAGAGATAATCCGTCGTATTTTTATAGCGTCAACAGGCTCGATTGAGCACGTAACTCCAGCATCACTTGGCGGAATGAACACAATAGGGAATTTTCTTCTGACTTCCGCCAGCGGAAATCGTTACCGTGAGAATATGCCGCTTCCTGAATACATAAAAAGGCACCCTAAAATTCCCCAATACATGCAAATGTATATTGACGATATTATAAGAGAAATTCATAATGGTAATTTGCAAGGAAATGAAACATATCCTTATAAAATTAAGAAAAAACTTTTTGAAGAATC
>CAZXQM010000101.1:0-5439 GCA_964643455.1 uncultured Vampirovibrio sp.
TTCACCTGCCGAAATCTACGCTTTTGATGCTGGTTAGTGCATTAGCCGGAAAAGATTTTATTTTTGAAGCTTATGCAGAAGCAATCAAAGAAAAATACCGCTTCTACAGCTACGGTGATTGCATGTTTATCAACTAGGGGTAAAGATTTTGACCGGTAGGTGCGGTATCAGTTTGTAGTTATTTTGTGTGAGATAAATGTGTTTAAGCTGTTGTATATGAGTGCCATGTCACTGCAGGGGTAAATGTATTGGATTAGTAAGTTAAACTACAAACTTGGCGTTATCGCATGAGGCAATGTATTGGATTGGCAGCTAAGACTATAGATTTAGTGTTATTGCGAGGAGACAACCAAAGCAGACCGAAGCAATATTAAAAAAATATACAATGGGCTTCTGTGCTCCTAATGTGTCTTGCAATGATGCCAAACCTTGCAAGCAGGTGTAGTTGGATAATACATTTTTTAAAATGTTTATGAGTGTTTTTTGTGGAGCAAGCTTCACACTACGAAGGCTGCACCTAAAATTGTTACACTAAACTTTTTTATGTTAAACTTGATTTAGATATTTGCGATTAATAGTTGAGGTAGTATAAATGTTAGACATTAAATTGATTAGAGAGAATCCTGAAAAAGTCAATGAGCTTTTAAAAAGAAGAAACCCTGAATTGTCAATAAATGAAGTTCTTGAAATTGATTCGGAAAGAAGAAAAATTCAAACTCAAGCAGACGAACTTCGGGCAAAAAGAAAATCCGAATCTCAAAAAATCGGTTTAATGAAGAAAAATGGAGAAAATACTGAATCTATTCAAGAGGAAGTACGTATTTTGGGAGATGAAATTAAAGCTCTTGAAGAAAAGCAAGTTGAACTTGATACAAAACAAAAAGACATTCTTTTAAGAATACCGAATATTCCTGATGAAACAACTCCGATTGGTACTTCTGAAGACGATAACAAAGTCGTTTCTACTTGGGGAAAACCAACTGAATTTACATTTACCCCAAAAGCTCACTGGGATATTTGTGAAGAAAAAGGTATTGTTGATTTTGAGCGCGGTGTAAAAATTTCTCAATCCAGATTCACTCTCTACAGAGGAAAAGGTGCCAGACTGGAGCGTGCAATTATCCAATTCTTCCTTGATATTCATACGGAAGAACACGGATACGAAGAAATATTGCCTCCTTTTATGGCAAATGCTGCAACAATGACAGGTACCGGACAATTACCAAAATTTGCGGAAGATATGTACAAGTGTGTTGATGAAGACCTGTACCTGATTCCGACAGCAGAAGTTCCTGTTACAAATATTTATTCCGGCGAAATTTTATCAGAAGAGGATTTACCTAAATATATGACAGCTTACACTCCTTGTTTCAGACGTGAAGCAGGTTCTGCCGGTAAGGATACAAGAGGTTTAATAAGAGTCCACCAGTTTAATAAAGTTGAAATGGTAAAACTCACAACTCCGGAATCAAGCCCTGCAGAACATGAAAAATTAACAAGAGATGCAGAGGTTTGTCTTGAAAAATTAGGGCTTCCATACAGAAGAGTAGCATTATGTACTGCGGATATCGGATTTAGTGCCAATAAGTGTTTTGACTTAGAAGTTTGGCTTCCTTCGTACAATACATACAAAGAAATTTCAAGCTGTTCAAACTATGGCGATTATCAGGCACGAAGATCAAATACAAGGTACAGAACTAAAGACGGACAGATTAAATTTGTTCACACAATAAACGGTTCAGGTCTTGCGGTAGGTCGAACTTTTGCTGCAATTCTTGAAAACTTCCAGCAGGAGGACGGAACGGTAATTGTTCCGGAAGTATTAAGAAAATACACCGGATTTGACAGATTATAATAAGAGATTCATAAAAAATAAGCCTCACATATTTTGTGGGGTTTATTTTTTCTTATTGAAAAATAGATTAGAAATCCAAGCCAGAAACCAAGCATTGGTGACTGCACCTGCAGTAAATAACATTGCAAACATTTTTTTGTTTCCTATTTTATCAATCCATTTTGCAATATCAGGCATTTTAAGAAAGTCACCAATAAAGGTTACTATATCTTTCTTGTTTGATGCTGTATATTTTTTTGCACAGTTTTTAGCAGTATTAACAAAAGTGTCTGCACGATTTTCTTTTAATAAAGCTCTGGATGCTATTGATGCAGCAGAAATTCCGACACCAAAAGGAAGATAATTTTTTAATGATGTTTTTTTCGCTGAACCATTTGATACAGTTATTGACATAGACTAACCTTTCTATATTAATAAAGAAAATTTTTTCAATAAAATTGCCTAAATGTAACAGAAATTTAAGTAATATTAGATTAATATTGTAAATCTGCAAATTTAATGATATATTTTTTTGATATGTGTAGGGGTAAACAAATGATTCAACCGGTACAGCCCAAAATAACTAACTATCCAAATTTTAAGCAAATGAAGCCGCAAGATTTTTGTGTTGTGGGGGAAATCTGCTCAAAAATTTGACGACGAGCAGGATTTTCAAAAAAAGCTGGTTGAGCAAAATGAACGCTTGATTTTTATATTAGGTTCTCTTGCTATTACAGTTCTTTTAGGAAGTTCTGTTTTTAATATAAAAACATTATCCGAATTGTTTAATAAGAAAAATACTCACATGCCTGCAACAATACGTCAGTTTGAATCATTAAAAAAAGATTCTAAAATACCGACAATTGATAATTGTAAGAGTATTAATCAAGACTTAAAATCAATGTTAGAATTGTAAATTAGCTACAATAATGCAGGAAGTGATATTATAGATTCAGCCGGTAGTCCGAAACCAATGAACAGATTGTTGTTATATGGTCCGGCTGGGGAGGGTAAGTCTTATTTTGCGAAAGTTTACGCAAAATCTATTGATGCAGAATATATGGAAGTGATGTATTCTGATTTCAACTCTATGTGGGCTGGAGAAGGTGTAAAGTAAATAATATAAAAAAAGTTTTTGAAAATATACTTAATACTGCACAAAGAAATTCGGGTAAGAAATACGTTGTTACTTTTAATGAAATTGATGTAGTAATAGTTCTGGCTGATAAAATCAGCGATAAAACAAAAGGTACACATTGGGTAAGTAAACTTGAAGAGCGTTCGGTATTTTTAAATTATTTGGAAGAATTGAAAGAAAAGACTCCTAATGTAACAATTATAGGAACAACAAATCTTTCTCCAAAAAATAATGGATTAGATCGTGCTGCAATGAGTCGTTTCCAAAATCTGACCGAGGTTCCTTATCCGGATGAAAATTGTTTATATGAAGCTTTAAAAATGAATTTGAGTACATTAAAAAATAATGAAAAGTTTATTTCTGATAATGAAGCAGAGCTTAGAACATTAGCTCAAAAGATGGCAAAAAGAAAAATTTCATTTAGAAACCTTGAGTACATTGTAAATAATTCAAAAATGTATCAAATGAAAGATAAAATAAACCGCAAAAATAATGATTTTAAAATAGAATATCTAAAAAACGCGGAAGAAAAACTGAAACTTTCAGACGGTGAATTAGAACAAAATATTGTTTCTTGACAAAGGTTTTTAAGTTATAATATCTTTATCAAACTGAATCGTTTTTATCACACCGATAAACTTTTCTCCTTTTGCTTTTGCCATTGCAGTTTTGTTTTGAAAATGTTGTCGGTTTTCTGTAAATGTTTTTGCAAATTTATATAGTAGTTGTGGCTACCCAACAAATAGGGGGACTGCTTTTGAATCTTGGCAGTCCCCCTGAAACAAATATTACCTTGTTGCCAGTTCTATACACATTGAATAAACTGTATCAAAAGCTGATAATGCATCATCTATAGTGTAGTAACCCTCTTCATTAGTAGTTAAGGTGCTTTTTGCATACTCTACGCAAGTAGATATGATGTTGTCTATCTCATCTTCTGATAAATTTGGATAGTTTTCTGTCAGAACATTTTTCATATGTTTTGCATAGATTTCAATATATTCATATACAGTATCTATATCTGTAGTCCTATAAGTGTAACCGTCTTGTGCAATCTGCAGAACATGCTTCATCTTTTGTTCTTCCTCTGTTAAGAAGTAATCTGCAATGTTCAATAGATATTCATCAGAGTCATAGTCGGTTGTATCTTCTGTAGAGAATGCGTTTTCATTAGAAGAGATTTCTGCGTCAATCATACCCTTAATAGCATTTATTACGTCTTCAATAGTCGCATTTTCCGGAAGCTTAATGTTGTAGGCTCCTATCATATGCATCATAGTGCTATCTACAAAATCGGTTATTTTTGTCATGGCAGCTGCTAAGAATTTCTTTGCATTATCTTCATTAAAAGTAAGTCCTTGAGCTTCAACTTTAGTTTGTATATATTCTAAAAGTTGTGATTCCATTTTTTCTAATTCTGCATACAAATCATCCCAAGTAGTATTCCCGTTCCACGCCGCAGAATTCATCGCATAGCCATTGCGAAAGTCTTCGGCAATAGCATCTTTATCAACATCGGAAAAGTCAAAAGAATAGTCGAGTGAAGTATCCTCCTCTGATACTTCTTCGGTTTCTTCAGTTTCCTCAGTTTCTTCGGTTACTATATCTGTCTTTGTAGAATCAACCTCAGAGTCATTTGTACTATCTGTACTGTCTGTATTAACATCAGATTCAATAGTTTTAGGTGCATAATAAACAATTGTATAATTAATACCCCCATAGCTATATTTAACAGTGTATCCGCTTGAAGATTCTGATAGTGTATAAGAGATACTCTGCTCCTCAAGTTCTTTTAAAGCATCCAAATCCCCTTGACCTAAACGTTCATTAATACTATCTATATCAAACTCTGTAGAACTGCTGGACGTAATTTTTACCATCCCTGATTCTGAAGTGGTCTTACTGGTAATACGACTGTGGTCTTTCAGTAATTCGACGTATCCGGCATCATTTAATTTCATAGTATTTCTCCTTTATTTATTAAAGTAATAGCTTATATTTTCATTTTTGAGAATAAAATTTACATAATATAATTTTTTTGAATCTTTAATATTTAAAAAACAATCAGGAGCAAGAAAATATGCATTCGCGTTTCCTTCTAGACCCCAGTTTTCTTTTATGTAAGATTTTGCAGAATCTGCAGAAACTAAATTTCTTATATTTTCAGCTTTGTGAATTAAGTCATCAAAATCTTTGCTGTCTTTTGCATCAGCCATTGATAAAGCTGAATACGCATAATAAGGGGAATATTTGCTCATCGAAAGCTCCTTTCTAAGTATATTGTGCACAATTCAAGGGTAAATTCAATCTTATATATAAAGTATATATTTATATTATAGTCATACTAAGCCTAATTTGTCAACTCTCTAGTCCTAATAAAATCTTTATGCGCATTTAAAAAACTGTTGTTAAATGGGGTAATATTATATTTTAATTTTGAATAATTTTATCAAAAAAGGTAAGTTAT
>CAZXQM010000102.1:0-5419 GCA_964643455.1 uncultured Vampirovibrio sp.
GCACCGAAGTTCGGACTCGGTTAATAATTATAATATATTTACAAACAGGGTGTTTTGGAAACACCCTGTTTTTTTGTATTAATATCACCCACCCAAGACCACCCTCATTCAGGGAGAGAGTATTCCAAATTTAGCGCATTCATTCCCCGTTGAGGGAAGCTGCTTTACGGTAGAGAGAGAAGCTGTTTTGCCGCCTAAGCTTTTATGATATAATTCGAATCGTATCAAAAGTTGAAAAAGAATAGCTTTAAAATATTGAAAATTAGATGAAGGGTGAGAAATGCAAATATTAAAAGAAATATATGGTAATGTAAGAACTTTTATTGCCAAATACCCCGATATATTCACGGTTCTTGGATTATGTATATTATTCTACTTTATATTCTTCCATAATATCTGGGCTTATGCACTTATGGATGTTGATGAAACCAGATATGTTTCTATGGCGGAAGATATGTACAGAACAAAGAACTTTCTAACATTATATCTTAACCATGAATACTTCTTTGAAAAGCCGCCTTTGTATTTCTGGGGCGAATGCTTGTCATTTGCACTTTTCGGAAAGATTAATGAATTCACAGCAAGGTTTCCTGTTGCATTATACGGTACTTTATCATGCTTTTTGACATATTTTATGGGAAGAAAGCTTATCTCCAGAAATTATGGTGTAGTTGCAGCTTTGATTCAGGCAACTTCTATGGAATTTTTGATTCTTGCAAAATTTGCTATACTGGACATTGTTGTATCAACCTGTGTTTGGTTTTCTCTCTGTTTTGGTATGTACACAAATTTCTGTCAGGAAAAGAATAAAAAATATTTCTGGTGGCTGTTTTATTTCTTTTCAGGTCTGGCAGTTATGGCAAAAGGTATACCAGGGTTTGTTATCCCTTTTGGTTCAATGTTTTTCATTTCTATTTTTTCTAAAAAATTTAAAGAAATATTCAAACCTCAATATTTTATAGTCGGGATGCTTATCTTTATGCTGGTAATTCTTCCATGGCACATTACAATGTTAGAAATGCACGACCAGCTATTTTTCAATGAATATATTATGAAACACCATGTGGAAAGATTTATTGGTGGTAATGTTTTAGGGCGCGAAGAGCCTTTTTACTTTTATCTTTTAACGCTGCTCTGGGGATTTTTACCATGGATATTTTCGGTTCTGGTTGTATTTATAAGAAAAATTCTAAAAAAAGATTTCAAATTCAAAAATCTAACAATTTCGCAGCTATTTATGGCATATAACGGTATAATAGCACTGTTTACTCTTCTATTTTTCTCTTCTTCGGATACAAAATTAATTACTTATATACTCCCGATTTATGGTTCATTGGGATGTCTAGGCGGGTATATATGGACAAATTATATAGAACGCGGTGAATACAGCCGTTTTATTAATAAAACTGTTTATATTTTAGGAGGAATATTTATACTTGCATCTGTAATTGCAATCTTTACTCCGCTATATCTGCCGAAACAATTAAACAATGATATTGCAACAGCCAAACCTATGTGCATAGTGCTTTTATTTGTTGCAGGGGCATTTTCAATTTATTTTACAAAAATCGAAAGGTATGGCAAAGTATTTCTTACGTACGTCTTTTTAATGCTTCTGCTCTCAGCTTTTGGTACGGAAATATTTTTCAAAATTGATTATAAATTCGGTCAAGATGATTTATTGAGGTTTGCAAAGTATGCTGATGAACATAATAAAGCTCTGACTACTTACAAATTCTGGAACAAGTACTCGCTTAATTATTATGGAAAAGACGGGAAGCCTGTTGTTTACGGACTTACTTTTGATATTGAGGATTTAAAAAAGGCTCTTGAAGTAGAAGACAATCTTGTTATTATTCAGAAAAAACATGTTAATGATGAGATAAGAAAACTGAATTATATGATTATAGACAGCGGAAGAAAGTATCTGCTAATTAATAAATGTACCGAATAATTTTACAAACCTTAATACGTTTATGTGATAGATTTAGGTTATGGCAAAATTTATACCTTTACATATTCACTCAGAATTTTCACTCCTTGACGGAACAATAAGAATAGGGGATTTGGTAAACTATGCAAAGGAAAATGAGCTTCCTGCCATAGCTGTAACTGACCACGGTGTAATGTATTCTGCCATTGAGTTTTATGAAAAAGCAAAAGAAGCCGGAATAAATCCGCTAATAGGATGCGAATTTTATGTACATGACGGAGATATTCACGTACACGATGCAGCTAATAACCCGCTTTATCACTTGATTTTGATATGCAAAGACGCTGTCGGATACAAAAATCTTATAAAACTCGTCTCAACTGCTTGGTGTGAAGGTTTTTATTATAAACCTCGTATCAACTATGAACTTTTAAAAGAACACCACGAGGGTATGTTGTGTGCTTCTGCCTGTTTGGGCAGTGAAGTGCTGCAAAATTTATTGAAAGGAGATTATAATAAAGCAAAAGAAACTGCAAAAAGGTATAAGGATTTGTTTGGAGATGATTACTATATAGAACTCCAAGACCATAATTTAGAAGAACAAAAGCGTACTAATCCTGATTTAATAAAGATAGCGCGAGAACTTGATATCAAAATGATTATCACCAACGACTCTCACTATTTGAGAAGAGAAGATGCGGATGCTCAGGATACTTTGCTTTGCTTGCAGACAAATGCTGATAAAGATGATCCAAACCGATTCCATTTCCCTAATAATGAATTTTATATCAAATCTAAAGAAGAAATGCGCAAGGCATTTTCTTGGATGGATGACGCTACGTTTGAAGAGTGTGTCCAAAATACAGAAGAGGCTGCTGCCAAGTGCCATGTAGAGATAGAACTTGGCAATGCGCCTCTACCGCACTACGAGGTCCCGGAAGGGTATACAAATGAAAGTTATTTAGAGCATATTGTATATGAGGGCTTAAAACAAAGATACGGCGAAATTACAGAAGATTTAAAACAGCGTGTTGATTATGAATTGAGCGTTATCAACAAAATGGGGTTTGCTGCATATTTTCTTATAACATGGGATTTTATCCATTACGCTAAGACTCATGAGATTCCCGTAGGTCCGGGACGTGGTTCTGCTGCCGGAAGTGTTGTAGCGTACGCTCTTCAAATTACTGATTTGGATCCGATTAAACATCATCTGTTGTTTGAAAGATTTTTAAATGAAGAACGATTTACTATGCCCGATATTGATATCGACTTTTGTATTGAAAAAAGACGGCAGGTAATAGATTATGTAACGGAAAAATACGGCGAGGACAGAGTCTGTCAGATTATTACCTTCTCGACTTATGCTCCGAAAGCTGCATTCAAAGGTGTTGCAAGAATTTTAAAAGTCCCTTTTGCAGAAAGTAACAGACTTACAGGCTTAATTGAGCCGGCAATTGAACTTGCTCAGGCATCAAATCCTAAAGCAAAGTGGATAAGAGATGCCATTCAGGTTGAAGGTTCTGAACTGAGAAAGCTTTATGATGAAGATTATCAAATTTCTAATCCTGAAACGGGAAAAACGATTAGCTTTAAAAAACTTATTGATATGTCTATAGCAATTGAGGGGCTAAAATGCGGTACCGGTACACATGCCGCCGGTGTAATTATTTCTCACGCCCCGTTAGATACAATAATCCCTGTTCAGCCTTCAAAAGACGGTATAGTACAAACAGGATATCCGCCTCATGAGGTAACCGAAGTTCTTTCATTGTTAAAAATGGACTTTTTGGGGTTAAGAAACCTCACTATGATTTATAAAACGGTTGATATGGTTAAAAAATACAGAGGAATAGATATTGATATTAATAATATTCCTCTTGATGACAAAGAAACCTATAAAATGCTTGTAAGGGGAGAAACTGTAGGAGTATTCCAGCTGGAATCTCAAGGCATGATTAACCTTGTTAAACGTTTAAAACCTGACGTATTTGAAGATTTAGGTGCTCTTGTTGCATTATTCAGACCCGGACCGCTGGGATCAGGTATGGTTGATGAATTTGTAGCAAGAAAACACGGGCTTAAGAAAGTAACTTATGCACATCCTTTGCTTGAACCTATTCTAAAAGATACATACGGAACAATTGTATATCAGGAACAAATCATGCAGGTGTTCCAAACGCTTGCTGACTATTCTCTTGGAGAAGCTGATATTGTCAGACGTATGATGGGTAAGAAAAAAGTAGAAGAAATGCAGAAGCAGAAAGGCAAATTTATTGAACTTGCTTCTACTCATCACGATATGAAACCTGAAGATGCGGCAACTTTATTTGAACAAATAGAAGCTTTTGCATCATATTGCTTTAACAGGTCACATTCTGCAGCCTATGCGTTTGTGGCATATCAGACAGCATATTTGAAATGTCATTATCCTGTAGAATACCTCTCTGCACTACTATCAAGTGTTTCAGATAATAAAGATCAAACACAATTGTATATTGAAGAAGCACAAAAATACGGGATAAAAGTTTTGCCGCCGGATATAAACCACTCTTATCTTGAATACACTCCGGATGGAGAAAATATAAGGTTTGGACTTGCTGCAATTAAACAGGTGGGCGAGCCTGTAGTTGAAGCAATCATTAAAGAACGTGAAGAAAACGGCGAATATAAGAGTATTTTTGATTTCTGCAAAAGGGTTGATACAAAATTCGTTAACAAAAAATCTCTTGAAGGCTTGATTAAAGCCGGCGCATTCTCAAATATTGAGAAGAGCAGAAAGCAGCTTTTTGAAAACATGGAACATATTCTTGATGTAACTTCAAAAGAGGCAAAAAACAAGGCTATGGGGCAGGTAAGTCTCTTTGCGGCAATGGGAGCAGATGATGATTTTTCAAGTGTTCAATATCAGCTTATAGGAAATGATACCGAGTATTCTGATAAGGAAATCCAACAGTTTGAAAAAGAATTTTTAGGTTTTTACGTAACCTCACATCCTTTGTTTTCAATACGAGATAAAATGCAGTTTTTAATGACTCATAAAATTATGGAACTTACGGGAGTTAAAGAGGAAGAAGAAGTTACTATTTGCGGACTAGTTACTGCTACAAGGCAAATTCCTACAAAAAAAGATCCGACAAAATTTTTAAGATTCGTCACATTGGAAGATTTAACCGGAAAAGTTGATTGTGTATGTTTTCACAAAAAACTGTTAGAGTTCGGTGACTTATTACAACAGGATAACAAGGTTGTTATAACCGGAAAAGTCCAGCACAGAGGTGATGAAGGTCAGATAAGTGTATTAATTGATAATGTAAAATCTGTCGAAAATTCAAATATTGTTACGTTGAGCCTTAAAAAGGATGTAAAATATGAAGAATTATGCGGAATAAAAAATATTCTAGCGAAGCACCATGGCGATGATCCTGTGATGTTTAAACTTCCGCCAAAGGACGGCTACAGTGCTAAAATCCTTACATCGCCTAC
>CAZXQM010000103.1:0-5273 GCA_964643455.1 uncultured Vampirovibrio sp.
ATTTAAAAATTAGTTCTTTTTATTTTATTGATGATACTATATCACCATGATAAAATGTACCTATGAAAACTCTTAAGAGACTTTATGCGAGATTAAAGCAAATAGATAAAAAGAATCGTACTTATCTTCTTGCGGGATTGGCGGTTGTTCTTGTTATGGGCTGGGCATTTATAAGTGCTATTATGATAACTGCAAATTACACAAGAATACAGTTGAAAGGTTCTCCCGACAAGCAGAACGTTGATGCTATAGGTGTTATTATTACTGAGACAAAAGACGGTGGTAAGTATTTTGAAATTTATGGTGAAAAAGGACATTACAGCAATGATCATAATATTGCAACGCTTTATAATGTTGTCGGGAATTTCTATAAAGACAATGAAGTTTCTATGAGTTTTCAGTCATCCAAGGGGACGTATAATGAAAAAACTAAGGTAATTACTCTTTATGAAAATACGTTTATTGTACTGGAAGATTCGACATCATTAAATACCGATAAATTAATCTGGTCCGGTTCTGATAAGGATACTATTGTAGAGGGAAATGTTGTAATTAAAAAAAATAATGAGATGATTGCAACAGCTGAGAGAGGTATAATCGGTGCAGGATACGAAAAATTTAAAATAATGGGTAATGCTACAACAAAGCTGTATGATAAAGATGGCAGTGAAACTTCAGATTCTGCTATAGAATTGAACGGTAAGAAAGGGGCTAAATGAAAAAGGTTTTAGTATTTTTATTGTTAATATTTTCAAGTTTGGCTGTTTATTCAGCAGATTTGATTATAGATTCCAAAACGCAAACTTTTTCTGACAAAGAAAAGAAAATTAAACTTGACGGCGGTGTCAAAGTAAAGCTTGATGATTTGACTATTGAGAGTGAACGTGCGGATGTTACCGTTAGACGTAATAACAAACTTGATACTGCAACTTTTTACAACAAGCCGTATGCTTATCAGGTAAATGAAAACAAAAAACGTGAAGTAAAGGCAAATATTTTAAAGGTTTCTTTGATTAATAAAGTTGTAAGAGCAGAAGGTGAAGCCCAGTCAATAATAACTGAGGGTAATACTCCGATTGTAGTTATCAATGCGGATGCTCAGGAATATGATATCAAAAGCAGCGTTATGGTATGTACCGGCAAGGTTACAATAAAATATAAAGATATTGATACGTATTCGGATAAGGCTGTAATTATTGCGGATGAAAAAGGCGGATTAAGAAAAATTGATTTAATTGGAAATGCAAGAGTTAAGCAGGAACAAAATGAATCGGAAGGACACCATTTTGTGTACAATCCTATAACTGATGAAATGAGTGTTTCCGGAAATACTAAGACAATTGCTTATTCCAATGACGGGAAAAAACTTGTAATACATTCGGATTACCAGCAGTATCATAAAGCGCAAAATTCTTACATAGGAAGCGGTCATGTCAAAATCTGGTATGATGATTATTATGCTCAGGGACCTAAAGTTTCTGTGTTCCCTGATGCAGCGACAGGAAAGCTAAATGAAATTTATTTTGTCGGTCGTTCTAAAATTGTTCAGCAAGATAAGGATATAATTGCAGATAAGATTAAGATGACAATGGATCCGAAAGACTTTGTCGCAGAGGGAAATGTAAGGACAATTATTCATAATGTTGAAACAAAAGAAGAGGACCTATAAATGTCTGAGAAGATTGATAAAGCCATGAGCCTTTTTAAGGAACGTAAGTATGAAGAAGCTATTGATGCTTTTAGCACTGTCTTAGAAACAGAACCTGATAATGCAGATGTTTACAACAACATGGGAGTTGCGTATGCATGTATTGGTAATAATGATCAGGCTGTTAATTTCTATACTAAGGCAATCGAATTGGATCCAGAGCTTGCGCAGGCATATATAAACCTTTCGGATTTGTATTATAAGACGGGGGATATTCCGTCAGCGCTCGGAACTTTGCAGAGAGGTAGTTATGAACTGCCGGACAATCTTGCGATAGCACACCTTCTTGCAAGAGTTTATATTGAAGATCAAAGGTGGGAAGATGCAATTGTTGAATTGGAACGAGTACTGGATGGTGAACCGGAAAATTATGATGCCTACTATGATTTAGGGCATGTGTGTTTTGAACTTGGTGATTACGAAAGTGCGATTTCCAATTTTGAAAACGTAATTGAGTATAAAGAAAATAACGAGCTTTTGTATTATGCGCTTGCTCAAGCTTATGAGGCCAATAATGAAATTGATAAAGCAATTTCGAATTACCTGAAAGCGATAGCAGTTAATGATAAATTTACACTTGCATACAAAAAAGTGGGAATATTGTTTCTGGCAAGAGAAGATTTTGAAGATGCTGTCGAGTACTTTGAAGAGTATATTAATTTTGATATTCCGGATTCAGAGAAGGAAAGTGTTTCAAAATTAGTAGAAAGAATAAAAGCAAAGATATAATTATACAATTAAAAAATGGATTATTGTTGTAAAGGCGGGATATTTCCTGCTGCTACTTGTATTTGTTACTTGTTTAAGCTATTGTAAATAAGTAATAGGGCAATTAGGAGTAGACAGAATGTACAATGTTGCAATAATCGGTGCCGGTCCGGCAGGAATATTCTCTGCTTTGGAGATTGTAAAGCTGCGTCCGGAATGGAAAATTATCCTCATTGAAAAAGGGCAAAAGATTGAAAAAAGAAACTGTCCGATAAGAGAAGGTGCTGCAAAATGTGTAAATTGTAAGCGCTGCGGTCTTTTATGCGGTTGGGGCGGTGCAGGTGCATTTTCTGACGGGAAATTAACACTTACTCCTGATGTAGGCGGGCATCTTGTTGACTATATGTCAAGAGAAAAGGTCGAGCAACTTATAAAATATGCAGATAATATGTATTTGGAGCATGGTGCCACTGACGAAGTTTTTGGTACTGATATGGAAATATTCAGGGAAATAGAACGTCAGGCTGTTCTTGCAGAGTTGAAGCTGGTACATTCACCTGTCAGACATTTGGGTACTGAAAGAAGCTTAGATGTATTAAAACATATGCAGGATTTTCTTGACGAAAGGATTACTATTCTTAACAATGTTTCAGCCCAGAGTTTAATTGTAGAGTGCGAGCAGGTGAAAGGTATTGTGCTGGATAACGGCGATACAATAAAAGCTGAATATACAATCATTGCACCTGGAAGAGAAGGGGCGGATTGGCTTACACATGAATTTGCAAAAAATAAGATTGGTATGGTCAACAATGCTGTGGACGTAGGTGTAAGAGTTGAGCTTCCGGCTCCGGTATTTGCACCTCTTACCGATAAGTTGTATGAATCGAAGCTTGTATATTATTCTCCTACGTTTGGAGATGAGGTTAGGACTTTCTGCATGAATCCGAACGGGGAAGTTGTTCAGGAAAATTATAACGGTATTGCAACAGTAAACGGGCATAGTTATGCAAATATTAAGACAAATAATACTAACTTTGCTCTGCTTGTCAGCAAGAAATTTACAGAACCGTTTAAGGAACCAATAGCTTATGGTCAGCATATTGCAAGTCTGGCAAACATGCTTGCAGGCGGGATTCTTGTTCAGAGATTTGGAGATTTGCTTGAAGGCAGACGTTCAACTCCTGATAGAATTCAATCAAGTATAATAACACCGACTTTAACATGCGCAACTCCTGGAGATTTGAGTCTGGTAATACCGTACAGACAAATGAAGAGTATTATTGAAATGCTTTTTGCTCTTGATAAAATTGCTCCGGGAACGGCTTCCAGATATACTCTTCTTTACGGTATCGAGGTGAAGTTCTATTCTGCAAGAGTTAAATTGACTAATGAGCTGGAGACAGAAGGGGTAAAAAATCTGTTTACGATAGGTGATGGGGCAGGTGTTACAAGAGGATTGATTCAGGCTTCTGCTTCTGGCGTTTATGTTGCAAGAACTATATGTGAGCGCGGTTAAGCGATGTTTTACCAATTAATTAATCTATGGTAAAATAAAGCTTATGGAAGGTGTAGATCAGGAATTTATAGATAATCTCAAAACACGGGTAAACAGTAAAATAGAAAATCTTGAACTTTACCAATTTAAAGGCAGCGTATCAAAACTTGTGGGTTTAACAGTAGAGGTTAAGCTTCCAGGACTTAAAATAGGCGATTTATGTTATATAGAAGCTGCAAACGGCGAGAAGAAACCTGCAGAAGTAGTTGCTTTTAAAGGTGATTCTGCCCAATTGCTTCTATTATATGACGGATCTGGTATAGGACAGGGCAGTTTGGTTACGACAACGGGGAGACCGATTATAATACCTGTAGGTAATTTTCTTCTTGGCAGATTGATTAATCCTATGGGGGAGCCGATTGACGGAAAACCTATGAATATTGAAGGTGCTCTTTGGCGTCCGGTTGAAGGTCCACCGCCGGGTCCTTTCGAAAGACCTATCATTACAGAAATGTTTTCAACAGGTGTGAGGGCAATTGATTCTTGTTTGACGTTCGGATGCGGTCAGCGTATGGGGTTGTTTGCTGGTTCAGGTGTTGGTAAAAGTACTCTTCTTGGTATGATTGCAAGAAATTCGGATGCTGATGTTAACGTTGTAGCGCTAATCGGAGAACGTGGAAGAGAAGTCAAAGAGTTTGTTGAGGATGCTCTTGGTCCCGAGGGTATGAAAAAGTCTGTTTTGGTTTGTTCTACCGGTGACCAGCCGCCACTCATCAGACAGAAGTGTTTATTAACGGCGACAGCTGTATGTGAATATTTTAGAGATCAGGGGAAAAAAGTTTTTTTAATGACAGATACAGTTACTCGTTGTGCAATGGCAGGACGCGAAGTCGGGCTCTCAATCGGAGAACCGCCTACAATGAAGGGGTATCCGCCTTCAATATTTTCTTGGCTGCAAAAAGCGCTCGAAAGAGCCGGCAACAGTCCTAAAGGTTCTATAACTGCTTTTTATACTGTACTTATGGAGGGTGATGATATTAATGACCCTATTGTAGATACGGTTCGTGGTATTACAGACGGACACATTTTCCTTTCACGAAAAGTTGCCGAATCTAACCATTATCCGGCAATTGATATTTTAGGCAGCATTTCAAGGCTTATGTCTGCTATTGCAACCCAGCCTCATAAGGAGGCTGCTGCAAAATTAAGAAAAATTATGGCTATGTACAGAGAAAATAAAGACTTAATTGATGTAGGTATGTATCAGCCCGGAACTAACCCGAAACTTGATATTGCAATTGAGATGATGCCTAAAATTAATGCCTTTTTGCAGCAGCGAACATCTGATAGTGTAAACATGCA
>CAZXQM010000104.1:0-5261 GCA_964643455.1 uncultured Vampirovibrio sp.
AGAGAGGCTCTTTTAAAATATGGCGCAGAAAATACTTTAAAAAAAATGATAGAAGTTCTTGATAACTTTGAACGGGGAATGAAAGCGATTGAAACAGTAGAGGATTGTGAGAAGGTAAAAGAATGTTATAATCTGGCATATAAGAATTTTACCGATGTTCTTACCAAAGCCGGCTTGGAACCAATAAAAGCAGAAGGCGAACAGTTTGATCCGAATTTTCATGAAGCTGTTATGCAAACACCGGATTCAGATAAACCGGAACATACAATAATAGCAGAACTTCAAAAGGGATATAAATTGGGAGATAAAGTATTGAGACCTACACTGGTTAATGTTGCGGTATCTGAATAGTTGCAATAAAAGGAAAATAGAATAGCAATGAGTGATTATTATGAAATATTAGGCGTTAGTAAAAACGCTTCAAAGGAAGAAATTAAAAGTGCATTTAGAAAGATGGCTAGAAAGTGGCATCCGGATGTTAATAAGTCGCCGGAAGCTGAATCTAAGTTTAAAGAGCTTGGAAAAGCGTATGAAACATTGATGGATGATGAGAAGCGCGCGACTTATGACAGATTTGGTGAAGATGGATTAAGAAATGCTGGTTTTAATACTCAAGGACCATTTGCCAGCGGATTTGGCGATTTAGAAGAAGTCTTTAACTCATTCTTCGGCGGGTTTGGCTTTGGTGGCGGCGGAAGCAGAAGAGTTGACCCGAATGCGCCAAAAAGAGGAGATGATTTAAGGCTTGATATAGAGGTTGAGTTTGAAGAAGCTGTTTTTGGGATGACAAAAGAAATTAAAATTGATCATCTTGAGACCTGTTCATCTTGTAAAGGAACAGGTGCAAAGGAGGGGGCAAAGCCTGAAACTTGTAAGACATGTGGTGGAACAGGTTCTATTCAACAGACAACGAGGACTGTTCTAGGGCATTTTACTCAGATTGTTACATGCCCTCACTGTCATGGTAAAGGTACTGTTATATCTAATCCATGTCCGGATTGTCATGGTGAAGGCAGAAAAACTGTTGAAAAGAAAATTGAGTTGAAAATTCCTGCCGGAGTTGATAATGGTTCCCGAATGAGATTATCACACGAGGGTGACGCCGGATTGAATGGAGGTGTGGCAGGAGATTTATATATTGTAGTACATGTGAAACCGTCTCCTTATTTTCAGAGGGATGGTATAGATGTTTATACAAAACTGGAAATTTCACCGCCGCAAGCAGTTCTTGGAGACTTAATTACGATAAAAACTCTTGACGGAGAAAAAGAAGTTTCTATTCCTGCCGGAATACAGTCTGGTGAGAGTGTGAAAATTCGTGGCGCCGGTGTGCCAAATCTTTCAAAACCTTCTGTAAGAGGAGAGCATATAGTTGTTGTGAGTGTGAAAATACCGACTCATGTTTCAAGTGATGAGAAGGTTTTATATGAAAAGCTGTATGAAATGCAAATGGGACGTAAAGCAAAAGGCTCTGTTCGGGAACGCATAAAAGGTGTTTTTAAATAAATAAAATTATGGTAAAATAACAATTGTTAGAATGCGTTGGAGAGATGATGCGTAAGCTTTTAATTTTATTAGGTATTTTTATAATTAGCTGTGCAAATGTTTTTGCGGCTAAATTACCGTCTGAAGTTAAAGACTATATTTTGCAAAAAGTTCCGCAGGCTGATATAAGGTTTGATGGCGTAATAATTTTTCCTGATAATACAATTTATCTTCCGCTTTACCCATCTTTGTTTTCTGATGTTTCTAAAATACAGATAAAAGAGGCTTATCCGGCAAAGCAGGATTTAAACCAAGAGCCTGATATTGTAATTTTTAACAACGATTTTGTCTTGTTGAAAGTTTTAACCGATGGTGAAGGGCGAAAAACTGTTTTACACATGACAAATCCGCCTTTGCAGGTTAGAACAGGACTTTTGCCGCAGGATATGCTTGTTCCAAGCGGTTTGATTATTCCGGAAAATATTAAAGGAATTATAGGAAACCTGAAGATTGATACTAAAAATGAAGATATGATTCGTGTTGAGAATAGTGAGTCTTATGAAGGTTTTCTGGTTGAAACCGAGCCGAAACTAGCACAAAGTTTGATTTCTCAATTAAAAAATAAAATACTTTTTGTAACAACAAATTATTCTAAAAATGTTCAGGTCGTAGAACCAGCAAAAGCCGTTCCGAGTTATTCTCTGGCTCAAAAGTCGATTCCAATAGATGTTGAAGCTGTAAAAGATGGTAAGTTCTTGCTTGTAACTACTTATGACAGACCTTTTATTGATGTAATTTCTGTTGCGGATTCAAGGTTTATTAAACAAATAAATGTTCCTACAAATCCTGAGGAAATTCTGCTTGATGAAGCAAGTAATAAAGCTTATGTAACTTCTCCTTCTGCTTCTACTATATTTGTAATTGATTTGGAAACAATGTCTCTTATCCAAAAAATTAAAGTTAATGGATATTGTGAGAAGTTGTTGCTAGCCGAGGATAAATTATTTTATGTTGATAAGCTTAAGAATGAAATCTGGGCTATAGAGCTTAAAAATCAATATGAGTTGAAAGACATCGGTCTGTTTCCGAATGTTTCTGCGCTTGCGTTTAAAAATAACAAACTATACATTACAAGTAGAACAAAAAGCAGAATTGCTATTATTGATTATTCAACACTTGGTTTGATAAATGAATTTACAACTGTAAATAAGCCTATTGCAATGCTTAAGTACGATAAATATTTGTATGTTTTAGGCGCACAGAATAATGAAATACAAAAAATTAATACTGATAACGATCAAGTTCAGGAAATTATATCACTACAAACAAATGGTTTTTCTTCTGGATTTAAAGAAGTAGGAAATTCTTCTCTGGCTGTTATTAATGATATAAAAAATAATCAGTATTCAATTTTTGATTTAGCAAAAGGAAAGCTGTTGAAAACGTATCAAATTAATGTACCTATAAAATCTATTGTAATAACTGATAAAGTAAAATTATTTGAATAGAAGGAAAGATGGATATTGTATTTGATGAAGTTACCTCAGAGGTATTGTCAGAGTTAGAAAAGACTCAGAAAAGTTTTTGGAATGTACCGAGGACTACCGGAGTTCTATTGAATATGTTTATAAAGATGATGAATGCAAAAAGTGCATTGGAAATAGGTACTTCTAACGGGTATTCAGGTCTATGGCTTGCAAAAGCTTTAAAGGAGACCGGAGGCAGACTTACGACTATTGAATATTATGATAAAAGACAGAGTATTGCGGTTGATAATTTTAAAAAATGCGGGGTGATGAATATTGTGCGTCCTCTGCAGGGCTCTGCTTGTGATATTTTGGAAGCTTTTGATGATAGTGAAAAATTTGATTTTGTATTTATAGATGCTAATAAAAGGGAGTATGTAAAATATTTTGAGTTAATACGTCCGCATTTAATGCAAAAAGTGATGATTGTAGCGGATAATATAACTTCGCATGCGGAAAAAGTTCAGACATTTATTGATTGTATTGATTCTGACGAAGAGTTTCAGTATACCATTGTCGATGTTCCTGGCGGGATTTTAACCGCTTATAGAAATTAGGGCTGTTTATATAGAGGTATGTCTATAGAAAATATGCAAATAATATGATATAATTAAAATAGGAGTTCAAGTTTGAATCGTTATCAGCCAAATGCAGATGCAGAAAGGCGTTTTATATAAGAATGATGAGTAATTTACAATTTCAAAATGACCTCGAACGACTGTTAGCTATTATGCCCCGTAAAGTTGTGGAAAATTTGTCTTATGAAAAATTCGAGGATGTTATTGAGGTTGTGCTTGATATTGGAAGAGTACCGGAAGTTAGGCATTCAGGCGGCAAGATTGATAAATTAAATTGCGAAGTAGTAAGTGATGATGATATTAATTTTGTAACTTCTCACCTGCAAGAGTTTACTCACGATAATCGATCTGGTATTCCTGGAACTTTGCACAGAATCAGTGCAATAAGAAACCGTCAGGGAAAAGTTGTGGGTTTAACTTGCCGTATAGGACGTGTGGTGACGGGTACGATTGATTGTATAAAGGATATTTGCATACAGGGGAAAAGTATTTTGTTTCTTGGACCTCCTGGGGTTGGCAAAACTACAAAACTACGGGAAATTTCGAGGCTTGTGGCGGATGAACTAGGCAAACGTGTAGTAATTGTTGATACTTCCAACGAAATTGCAGGCGATGGGGATGTTCCGCATCCAGCAGTTGGTTCTGCAAGAAGAATGCAAGTTTCTCAACCTGAGTATCAAAAAGATATAATGATTGAGGCTGTAGAAAATCATACCCCTGAGGTAATTGTTGTTGATGAAATAGGAACAGAGCCGGAAGCGCAGGCAGCAAGAACAATAGCTGAGCGCGGGGTTATGCTTATTGCGACAGCTCATGGTAATTGTCTTGAAAGTTTAATCAAAAATCCGACACTTTCTGATTTGGTTGGTGGCATTCAGTCTGTTACTTTAGGTGATGATGAGGCAAAAAGAAGAGCTTCTCAAAAAACTGTTCTTGAAAGAGAAAAGCAGCCTACTTTTGATATTGTAATAGAAATTCTGGATAGAAATACACTTGCCGTTTATAGAAATACTTCAGAGGCAGTAGACTATATCTTGAGAGGCTGGCCAATTCGACCTGAGATTAGAAAGGTTGAGCAAAAAGATGTAGAAAAAGTTATCATACCTGAGGTTAATAAACAGGAAAATGACGCTCCGCAGGATAACAAAATGAATTTCTCTTTCTCACGTCAAAAGTACGTTGAACAGGCTAAACCTGTTAAAAAGATTTATCTTTATGCTGTTTCGCGTACAATTGTGGAAAAACTTATTGAACGTTTGGATTTGAATGCAGAAATTATAAGGAATGTTGAAGATGCCGATATAGTTATTGCGCACAAAAATTTTGCTAAAGGCGGTGCAAAGATTCTGAATACTGCAAAAGAATACAGAGTTCAGATATTCTATGTAAAGACAAACTCCATGGCTCAGATTCAAAAGGTTTTAAAAGATGCTCTTGATATTCAGCCTGGAGATATGGAATCTCTGACCGGATATAATGATGAAACAGAAAAAGCGCTGGATGAGGCAAAAGCCGGTATTAAAAAGATTCTTGACGGAGCGGAAATGGTTGATTTAGAACCGCAGAATGCTCATATTAGAAAGCTTCAGCATGAGCTTGTTGAACAGTACAATTTGCAAAGTACTTCAATTGGTGAAGAGCCAAACAGACATTTGAGAATTGAAAGATAAGT
>CAZXQM010000105.1:0-5152 GCA_964643455.1 uncultured Vampirovibrio sp.
TACTAATCATAAAAGTTAAAGTCATCCGGAAGTTCATTTATAATAAGCTTTACTATTTCAAGCGGAGAGATATCAAACGCATTTGCAAGTTTCCATACAGTAGAAAATTTTATATCTGTTGTTAGTTTTCGCTCTAACTTTGATATAACACCCAATCCGATGTCATATTCTTCAGAAATTTTTCTTCCGCTTTTACCGGAATTTTTCACCAGATCTTTAATCACAACAGATACGGCATTCATTAATATTTGTTTTTTCTTTGTCAAATGTTGTTTATCATCAACTTGCATAACATTAATTTTAGATTTATAATGATTGTTAAATGTTGATTGCAATCAACGGAGAAAATGATGGGTTTTTATATTAAAAAATTATATGCTTCCTTGTTTGGATTATATAGAGAAAATGCAAGACTTATTTTAAAGGTATTTGGAATAAAATTTAAGTTTAGAAATCCTGCAGTAAATCAGCTTGCAGACGCTTGCTGTATTCCTGATATTGAAAGCTTGAGAAAGAATAATGTTGCATTTCCGCATCCGATTGGTATTGTAATTAATCCTTCCGCTCAAATAGGCAGAAATTGTGTTATTTATCAGAACGTAACAATAGGCACCGGAAGATTGAATAAACAGAACGGGAGAAGCACCCCGATTATTGATGATAATGTTACTATATATGCAAATTCTGTTGTTATAGGCGGAATTTATATCGGAAAGAATTCAATTATAGGTGCTGGTTCTATTGTACTAAGAGATATTCCGGATAATGTTACTGTAGCCGGAAATCCGGCAAAGATAATAAAACACAATTTATCCGATTATATAGTATAATCTATTCATGGATAATTTGGAACAGATTAAGAAAGCTGTTGAGATTGAGGTTAAGTATAAATATATCAATATTAACGGGAAAACAAGGAGCTTTTCTTCGTTTATTTGTTCTGAACTTCGTAAGGAAATAAAAAGTTCCCAAAACCCAAAATGGAAAGTGCTTTTAGAACATTTTGAACGATATTCGTCGGATACACTTCCGCAAAGAAAAAAGTCATTGGAACGGCTTGTAAATGTAATTAAGACAGAGACAGGCATAATTCCGCAAGTGACAAGGGATAACCGTCTGACCTTGAAGTCTGATGTTATGTATTTGAAAGGTATTGGTCCTAAGATTGCCTATATCCTTAATAAACTTGGTATTTATACGGTAGGAGATTTATTGTATTATTTTCCCCGTAAACATGTTGATTATTCAACAAGAACTAAGATTCGGGATTTAGAACCTGGAGAGACAACTACTGTTTTTGGCACTATTCGCTCTGTGGAAGCGTTTACAACTAAAAACAATCTGGGAGTCGTAAAACTTCGAATCGCAGATGGTACCGGCAGTATTAGTTTAAATTTCTTTTCTTCAAAAACTAACAAATATACTCTCGAGAGGATGAAATCACAATTTCCGAAAGGTTCGGGGATAATGGTTTCAGGAACTGTTAAGATTAATTCTTATGATGGGATGCTAACCCTTGATAAACCGACTTATTCAATAATGGACGATGAAATTCTAGCCTCGTCAAATATTAACCTTGCCCGTATTGTTCCAATCTATCCGCTGGGCGAAAATCTCAATATAAAGCTTCTTCGGAAAGCAATTTTTAATACTATTCAACTCTTTAAGGATGAGATTGAGACAGTTCTTCCCGAATACATACTAAAAAAATATAATCTTATGGAAAAGCGTGAAGCTATCGAACAAATACACTTCCCTAATGATAACGAAGCATTGCAGCGAGCGCGGTTCTCACTTGTGTTTGAAGAATTATTCTTAATCCAGCTAAGACTTGCTCTTTTACGAGAAGAAAATAATCGTGCTATTTCTTCAATACCTCTGGAGATAAAAAAAGACGGGCTTGTAATGCAATTTATTACCGGACTTCCGTTTGAGCTTACCGGTGCGCAAAAACGTGCAGTAAATGAGATTTTGAATGATTTAAATTCAACAAAACCTATGCAGCGGCTTTTGCAGGGTGACGTAGGCAGCGGAAAAACAGTTGTGGCAACAATTATGCTTCTTGCCGCAATAGAGAATGGATATCAGGCGGCAATTATGGCTCCAACGGAGATTTTAGCGCAGCAGCATTATAATAATATGATGAATTGGCTTACACCGCTTGGAATCAGAATTGAATTATTTCTGGGAAGCATCGGCAAAAAACAGAGGAAGTTGTCAGAAACAAATCTGAGAAATGGACAGGTAGATATAGCGGTTGGAACCCACGCTTTAATTCAGGATAATATTGAGTTTGCAAACCTCGGCGCGGTAGTAATAGATGAGCAGCACAGATTTGGAGTAAAACAGCGTCTTGCACTCCGCAAAAAATCTCAAAACCCGCAAATACTTACAATGACAGCAACTCCAATTCCGAGAACTCTTGCAATTACTATGAACGGGGATTTGGATTTGACAATAATTGATGAACTTCCAAAAGGCAGAAAACCGATTATTACAAAGCTTGTAAACTCAAGAAAACAAATAATTGAATTAATAAGACATGAAGTTGAAGCCGGACGTCAGGCATATATTGTTTATCCGCTGATTGAAGAGAGCGAAACTCTTTCTGCAAAAGCCGCAACTATTGAGAAAGAACGCTGGGAAAAAGAAGTTTTCCCTGAATACAAAATCGGACTTTTGCACGGAAAACTCAAAAACGATGAAAAAGACGATGTAATGAACAAGTTTAAAAATAAAGAATACGATATTCTTGTCTCAACAACGGTTGTAGAGGTTGGAGTTGATGTTCCTAATGCGACCGTTATTGTTATAGAAAATGCGGAACGTTTCGGACTCTCGCAGCTTCACCAGTTGCGAGGTCGTGTCGGAAGAAGCGAACTTCAGTCCTATTGTCTATTGTCTTCTTATACAAAATCACAGGAAACCCGTGCAAGACTGAATATAATGACAGAAACTAATGACGGTTTTGTGATTGCGGAACAGGATTTGCAAATCAGGGGCCCTGGAGAATTTTTAGGAACTCGACAAAGCGGACTTCCTGACATGATTATTGCAGATATTGTACACGATGCAAAGATTCTTGAACTTGCAAGAAGTGAAGCGATTAATTTTGTTAAAACCAATAATATTAATGACTATCCGCTGCTCAAAGAGGCAAAAGGTTTAAACTTTGACAGTGACCTTTTTGGTGCTGGCTAAAAAGAAAAATATATAGTTTAATGTTCCTGTAAAGATAAACAGGCATGGTTGTTTAAATATTTGATTATCTGATGCAGTGCCAGTGAACGGTGTGAAATCTTGTTTTTTTCTTTCTCTGAAAGTTCTGCCATGGTTGTTTTCAAACCTTTAACTAAGAAAATCGGGTCATATCCAAATCCGTTTTGTCCGGCCGGTTTATGCGTAATTGAACCTTCACAAACTCCACGGCAAGTATATTCAACTATTCCTTCGGGATTAATAAGTGTCATTGCGCATACAAATTCTGCATCTCTGTTATCAATTCCTTCCATCTCTTTCAAAACCCGTTCAATTCTTTTAGCCGGAGTTTCCGCATATCTTGCGGAATGTATCCCTGGCTTGCCATTCAGTGCTTTTATACATAATCCCGAATCATCAGCCAGAGTCCAGCTTTTAGAAATCTTCCATGCTTCTAATGCTTTTATTTTAGAATTTTCTTCAAAAGTTTCACCATTTTCTACCGGATCAAAACCTTCCGGTGGCAGAATGAATTCTATATTTGTGCCGGATAGCATATCGTTAATTTCTTGAACCTTATGTTTATTAGAAGTTGCCAAAACTATTTTCAAAACTTATTTTTCCTTTTTATAATAATAATTTAATTCTTTTTTTGTATCCAATACTCTTCCGCCCTTATTAAATAATTTTATTTGGAATCCCATTTTTGCAAGTCTGTATTTCAGACTTACAAGCAGAACTTCTAACCCGTATTTACATGAGCGGGTAAAGTTGATTGAAGAAGCTTCTGCAAAATATTTTGTCGGGCAGGAAATTTCGCCGATTTCATAACCGTTATAGAGGATTAGAGCTAACATTTCATTATCAAAAATAAAATCGTCACTGCAATCTTCCAACGGTAATGTTTCTAAAATCTTTCTTGTAAATCCTCTAAAACCTGTGTGATATTCAGAGAGCTTTTTGCCGGTTATAATATTTTCAAATTCGGTTAAAAATCTGTTGGAGACAAATTTATACAGCGGCATGCCACCTTTCAGTGCAGAATTACCAAGCATTCTGGACGCTATCACAGCATCATACTCTTCAAATGCCATCATAGAAGCTATTGCCGGAATAAGTTTTGGAGTATATTGATAATCCGGATGAAGCATTATGACAATATCGGCACCGGCTTTCAATGCCGCACGATAACAGGATTTTTGGTTCCCGCCGTAACCTTTGTTATTTTCGTGGACAATTGTTGTAATATTGAGATTTTTTGCGATTTCTTTTGTCTTATCAGAAGAGAAATCGTCGACAAGGATTATCTCATCGACGAATTTTTGATAAATCTCATTATAAGTTTTTTCTAAAGTTTTTTCTGCATTATATGCCGGCATTATTACTACAACTTTTTTGTTGTTAATCATTTTTTTAATTTCACTTTCCGGTATGTAGAATTTTTACCTACACATCCACCACTTAGTATTCTTAACTCTAACTTCCGGTTATAGTACTCTCTGCCAGAGCAACCTGACGTTTAATTTTCTATCGCTTCCGCTATTTCATCGGTTTCTATCGAATTTTCAACTTCGACATTTCTGATAGAAGACTTGTCAGACGATAAAGCTTTGTCTTTAAACTTTTTAACCTGTCTGGACAATTTGTCAGCTAACAAATCGATGCTTGCATACATAGATTCCGCAGCTTCTTCGCAATGAACTACACCGGTGTTCATTTTGCAGGAGACTTCTGCTACGTGTTTGCCTGTTGCTGCCGGATTTTTGATTACAGAAAGCATTACATCAATACCGGTAATCTGATCGTAATGATTAGCTACTTTACCGATTTTTTCTTTTACATAAGCTTTGATAGCATCTGTAATCTCAATGTTTTTTCCATTTACGTGTATATGCATTTACACCTCCTAAAGTACTACTTTTTTATTTTACAACATTATTCAACATTTTTAAAG
>CAZXQM010000106.1:0-5106 GCA_964643455.1 uncultured Vampirovibrio sp.
TGGTTTAGTCCAATCTTAAATTCACTTTGCACTTCTTCTCTCCTATAGTTTTTTTGCTTGTTTTATTATATAATTATTTTATACTAAAGCAGGTAAAATTGGAATATACGAATATATGACAGCAAAGATTTTATTGGTAGAAGATAGTGACACTCAATTAAAGTTTCTGAAGGAAGGGCTTATTAAGAATGGGTTTGATGTAGAAACTGCAACAAACGGTGCGGAAGCATACAAAAAAATTTTTGAATATGTTCCTGATTTGGTGCTTTCGGATATTATGATGCCGGTAATTGACGGTTACCAGCTTTGCAGGATGATTAAAAATGTTGATGAAATCAAGAAAATTCCTGTAATTCTTTTAACTGTTCTGGACAAGAAGATTGATAGTTTCTGGGGCAAAAAAGCCGGTGCGCAGCTCTTTTTATCTAAATCAATTGACATGAATGAATTAATAAAAAATGTAAAGGCAACGCTTAGAAGGTATCCCCTTACGGAGGAATATAAAGCTGCGCTTACTGAAAAATCCTCTCCGGATTCTGCTCAGGCAAGGCTCAATACTATTTTGAACGACCTGCTGCTTAAATCTGTATTTGCAAATGAGTTTAGAAATTTAAGTGACTTTATGAATTATGAAAGGATTTTGGTTGAAAAACTTTTTTCACTTTTGAGTTCTTTTGTTGAGTACTCAGTCGCAGGTATATATTTCGCATCTCCGGATGATTTGGCTGAAAATATTTTTTATATGGATACTCTCGGTAGAAATTTGAATAAAAGTCTGCTTTCTGATGTACAATATGACTTTTTCAGAAAAATAGAAGAGTATAAAAGTGTCAAAGACACTAAATTTGAAGTTGTAAGAATACTTCTTGGAAAAGAACTTGATTACAAATTCACAGATTTAATTTCAAAAATCATTATTCCTCTTGTATTTGATAAAAAATTAATAGGCGGAATTTGCTTTTATACGCGTCAGGATATAGATTATGCTTCTTTCAGATATTTCGATATTATGATAAGCGAGTTGCTTACCATATTTAAAATGAAATATCAATATTCGGAAAAAGAGTTTATGTCGGTTTTAGACGGGCTAACTGGACTTTATAACAGGCGTCAGTTGGAAATAAATCTTGAGCAGGAGTATAATCGAACGAAACGCCATCCTTCAGATTTTAGTCTGGCGATTCTAGATATTGATTTCTTTAAGAAAGTTAATGATACGTATGGTCACCAGTACGGAGATTATGTACTTAAAACTGTTGCCGATTTAATGAAATCTGTATTTAGAAAAACAGATCTTCTTTATAGATATGGCGGTGAAGAAATGGTTATTGTAATGCCGGAAACTAATATTGAAGGTGCCGTTATTCCGGTGCAGCGGCTTAGAAGAACTATTGAAGAATACGATTTTGAGTATAACGGAATCAAAACAAAAATAACTATAAGTATAGGTTTGAGTATGAATTATCAGGAGTTTAGTTCTCCTTCAGAAATATTGAAATCAGCAGATGAGGCTTTGTATAAAGCTAAAGAAAGCGGCAGAAACAGGGTAATTTTGCATGAGCAGTAATGATTGTTTAGAGCAGAAGAAAAATACTTACCTGTATTTTAAGGTAGGTAATAATGA
The DNA here is from genome assembly GCA_964643455.1 of uncultured Vampirovibrio sp. GTDB lineage: Bacteria > Cyanobacteriota > Vampirovibrionia > Gastranaerophilales > Gastranaerophilaceae > CAG-196. Next base: position 1,625 of record CAZXQM010000106.1, read on the forward strand.
GTATGCTGTTCATACGGACAATGTACTTGAAATAATGAAGCTGCCGGAGCTTGAATATCCGCAAAAACTCCCAAATAACATAGTAGGGCTTTTAAAATATAATAATTTTGTTATTAATATTATAGATCTTAGGTTTTATATTGATGCAGAAGTTCAGCCTTATAGCGTTAACAACGAGCTTTTGATTATTAGAACTGATGAAATTATGTTTGGGATTATAATTGACAAAATTCTCGGCATAACGACTTTTGAGGCTACTCAAATTGATATAATACCGTTTGTTGATAACAAAACGATAGTGGAATCGTTATATAAGTATAATCAGGATACAATTTTTATCATTAATGTATATGCCATTGAGAATCTGCTTAAACAGCATGATGTGGAAAATAGTAATATCAATATGAAGTCCCTTATGCCTCAGGATGAAATCTCAAGAAATATTATGAAAAACAGAACTCAGGCAATTGCGGATAAGTCTGCGCTGAAGTTTGTATCCGGAGAGTTTAAGGCTAAAAATAACTATATATCATTTAATTTAAGTGATAATTTTTATTGTATTGAATTGAGTTTTGTTAAAGAAGTTTTGAAAGATACGACAATTACGCATATTCCAGGAGTTCCGAATTTTATAGAAGGAATTATGAATCTTAGGGGAGATTATATTACAGTTTTGAATTTAAAACAGTTTTTGAATCTTTCTTCTGGAATACAGTCGGACAAAAATCCTGTTATAATTGTAAATTGTAATGATTTAAAATTAGCATTTTTGATAGACAAAATTAATGAGCTTTTTGAGTTTCAGGAAAATGATACGGAAGAAACACTTGAAGGATATTATTTACAGGAATTAATCTATAACGGAACATTGTACACAGTTTTGAATGTAGATAAAATAACATCTGATAAACGAATATTTGTGACGGATATGTAGTTTAAATAATGTATATGAATTTCAAAATATTATGATAAAATACGATGTATATGAAGCAGTTTAAGAAGAGAACGTTAGCATTAGTTCTGGCTTCAGCTGTAACAGTAGTCGGGGCTTTTGGCGCAGAAAATTATAAGAATAGTTTGATGTCATTAACGTTTGGTAGTGGCACTACCCCTAGTTCTGTTGTTGCAACGTTATATACAAAAGAACAATATACAAGTAATATTTCTACTAAGAAGACGGATGCAAATACATATGTTATCATGCTTCCCGAAACAAATAGCGAAGTGCCTGAAAAAATAAATCTTGGCGCAAATATAGAAAGTGTTAATATAAGAACAATGCCATATACTTCATCTGGTAATGGTTATACTAAAATTACAATTAAGACAAAAAATAATACATCTTTAGTTACTAAACAAGCTGTTTATGTTCCGGTGAGTCGTCCGGAATCTGCTCTGATTGAAACTACACAGAAGGAAATTACCCCTCAAGAAACTGCTTCAATACAAACTGATTCTGTGCCTGTTTCAGCCGATTCGGGAAATACAATTTCACGGGAAGAAGAACGGCGGGATAGAGCTATGATGGAAGCGCGCAGAGCTGCTAACAATCAAAGTAACGCGATATATTCAAGTAATGGTGTTGCCCAAACAGGTGCGGTTGATATTAATCAAGCACTTAAACAATTTGAGAATCAGGGTAATACGCAGGCGGTAGCCAGAAAAAAATCTACCAATAGTGTATCAATAGAGGATATCAATAAAAGGGAAAAAAAATCAGTACAACAGGATGTTCTGTATATTATACTGGGTGGAATGCTTGCTGTTGCAATATCAGTATTTTTAATGTTAAGGGCTAAAGAGAAGCTCATTGAGATTACCGGAGAAAGAGGGGTATATGATGTTAGTGATAAACCTAAAACCTCAAAGAAAAAAGAACAATCAAAAATTAATACGACAATAAAAAATCTAGACAAACGCTATACTAAACCTGTTACGATGCCGGTTAGTCGGGCTAAATATGAAACTGATTTAGTACCAAAAGTTAATGAAGAAGAAAATGTTCAGGAAGTTGAAAATATTCAGGAAGTTGAAAATATTGTAGACTTAGATGAATTATTAAGTAAACATAATCAGCAAGAAAAAACAAAAACTGCAGAGCTGGAAGCACCTGTAAATGAAGCTTTAGAGGATTTTTTAAGCTCTTTTAGTTTTGATGATGAAGAAGAAGCCGACGAAACTCAGGAAGAAGACCAAGAACAGGGTATTAATGAAGAACTCTATAACAAATATATCAATGACGAGGGCATGGAGTTTTCTAAGGATGATGTAGGAAGAATTGAAACTTTGCTGAATTCCGAAATTAGCGATGATGCTTTGCGTAATGCATCAGAATTTATGGAATCTTCTGAGCAGAATAAAAAACCTTCGCCTCTTGAAGTCCTTGAAAACCTTGTTACTACATATATTCTGCAGCAAAATATAACATTTACGAGAGAAGACGTAGAAGCGCTGTACAAATTAATTAGTGTTGAACTTGATAACGATTTTATTACGGATTTACGTACTAATCCGAGCCGTGTGCAAGAAATGCAGGATGAGATTAAAGAACAGAAGGCAAAACCTCATAAAACTTCTAAGTTATTAACTCTTAATGTAAAAGATATGCTGCCTGACCTTTCCGAAGCCCTTAAAAGGCAGGGAGGGAGAGAGATTGAATCAGAAGTTAAACCTCAGGTTGTTTATTACAGTGAAGGATATGATGTTAGTACACTTAAACTTAACATGGAATTGCCTGATTTATCAAAAGAACTTGGTAATAAAGACGCTTATGAATCAAGACCTTCTGATGATATTCAATGGGTTGATACGAGTTATGAAGTACAGAAAATGTCAATTGCAAACGAACTTCCGGATTTAGCAGATATGCTCAAACATCCGGAAAAATATGAGACATCTAAACCTGAGGAAGTTATAGTCGATGAAGAAGCTCTTTTAAGAAACATTTCTAATGTAACCTTTAAACCTTGGGATGACGGAACAAGGGAATTTGAAATCCTTAACGATTTTGGTCCTCCTCCTACGGTTTCAGACATGCAGACTGAATTCGATAAATTTAGCAGTAATTTTGAAATTATCAGTGACGATGAATCAGAGTCTAATGAGGCTGATGAATCTGTACAAAATGATTTTGAAACGTTTTATGATGGCAGATATATAGATTTTGATAATGATATGACTGTTGTTTCAGGCGTTCATGAAGCTTATACGCAGGAAGAGCAGATTGTAGCAGAAAGTAATACCGATAATGTTCCTGAAGTAGTTACAGCTCCAAAACAGGAAGAGCAGATTGTAGCAGAAAGTAATACCGATAATGTTCCTGAAGTAGTTACAGCTCCAAAACAGGAAGAGCAGATTGTAGCAGAAAGTAATACCGATAATGTTCCTGAAGTAGTTACAGCTCCAAAACAGGAAGAACAGATTGTAGCAGAAAGTAATACCGATAATGTTCCTGAAGTAGTTACAGCTCCAAAACAGGAAGA
>CAZXQM010000107.1:0-5060 GCA_964643455.1 uncultured Vampirovibrio sp.
GTTATAAATGCTATTATATCTCTTGTTGTTATTGCTGTTTTTTGTCTTGCCATTATTCCCCTCTATACCCTGATAGTAATGACTACGGAATTATCTTCTAATACTTCTTCATGTTCAATTTTCATGGCTTTATTCATTGAAACTTTTTCTTTTATGTTGTTACAAATTTTTCGTTGTACCTGACGTTCATATTCTGCACCTAATTTGTTATATAAATTTTGAACTGGAGTAAGATTTCCATCACCTACAACTCTAAATTCGTAATTTCCGCCTGATGCTTTAGCAATAGTAATATTGCTGTTACCAGCCTGACATGTAAAACGGTTATTCTTCTCAGTAAAAGGTATGTTAGTATTTTTTAAAGATATTCTTAGGAGTTCTTTATCAGCAATTTTAGTTTGTAATGTTTGTCGCTGTTTAGGTATTGCTTTTTTTATCGTTTCACCGGTAGCGGATTGTCTTTTTAGTTGTTTTTGTCTGTAATGTTCTCTCACATCTGCTTCAGTCCATAATATTTGGTCTCCTCTACCTGTAAGAACCCAGATAAACGTTTCCAGTGGTGATAATTCTACTAATACTGACATTTTATTTTCTCCTATATTTTACCAATCTATCTTTCTACCTATTTTATTCTTAGGTTTAGGTGGAAAGATTATTCTATCTTGTGCCTCTATCATCTGATGTGGCTGAAGTCCAAAGTCTTCCACAAAAGTTTCTAAGTCATAATAAACTTTACCGTTCATTCTTTCTTTTAAAAATTTTGTTGCTTTACTCAAATCAAATCCGTCAATAGTTAATAAATCTTCCTCAGTGCAGCTTTGTAGATTAATTTTTTTATTGCTGGATTTTGTACGACTTGTTTGTATATGCTTTTCTTGTTTTTTTAAGTTATTTTCTTTTTGTGCAATATGATTCTTTAATGTATTTATCATTTGTTGATGTGAGTTATTAAGCTTTTGTTCATTGAACAAACTTTGACATTCTTGTATTTTGCTTTGTACTTCCGTGTATTTATTGTAACTTTCAGAAATTTCTTTATAACATCTGATAGCTTGCTCAAATTGTTTTAGCTTTGCATATTCTTCTGCAAGTCTATAATTATACATATCTAACCGACTCTTTAGTAAAGTTCCATCCGGCATATTATTTAGTGTATTTAAAATTGCCTTGGTTTTTTCTATTGCACTTTCAATATCATTAATAGCAAGTTTATTCTGATTTAGTTCCAAATACACGATTGCTCTATTATAATAAATTTCTGGAGATTCTTTAATATCTTTTACTTTGTCGTAAAGCAATGTATAAGTATAATAGAATACCGCATCATGAAATTTTTTATCATCTATGCTCTTTTTTGCAGCTAAACATATATCCTCATAGCTTAAATGAGAGATAATACTTTTCACTTTCTCAAAATATATTGTAGCTTTTGAAGAATCAATCCCTGAATTATAAATCTTTGCAACAGAAAAATTTAGTTCCAAAAATTCTATATCTGAACCATTTGTTTTAATATTTTGCTCAATGAGTTTTTTCAATTCCTCAATCTCTTTTACAGAACCATCTTGCTTGCACTCTTTCAAGAAAAATTTTAGTAGTTCATCTTCTTTTCTTTTCTCAATAACTTTTTTTTCTTTATTGCGACTGAGATAATTTATTAAAACTTCGCCTCCCCGCATCAGAAGTCCCACAAAGATAATTAAAACTAGTACAATGACAAGCAATGCAACGATTATTTGAATATTACTAAATATAACAAACCCGCCAAATATTATAAATGTTAAACAGCCTCCGCCCAATCCACTATCTCTAGCCATATTTACACCCTAATTGTTAATAGCACAGAATTATCTTCTAATATTTGTTCTTGCTCTATCTGCATCGATTTATTTTTTGCAATTTGCTTCTTTATATTTTCAAGAATTTGTTTTTGCGTTTCTTGTTGCGATAACTTGTTATAATGAGTTGTTATTTTTTTACGAAACTTTATAATATCGTTTTTCCAATCATCATACCCTTTAGTTTTTATTTCATATTCTCCGTCTTTGTTTTTCGAAAAATGAAGTTCATAAAAACTGATAGAACAAATTAATGCTCCCCTTTGTTCTCTATAGGGCACCTTTGCTTTTTTTAACGCTTTTTTAAGCATTTCTTTATCTGTAAATTTTGTTTTGTATTTTAAATGCACATATACTGACATCAGGTCTCCTTATACATACAAATTTTTGCTACCAATCTATCTTTCTACCTACTTTATTCTTAGGTTTAGGTGTAAAGATTAACCTATCTTGAATATTTATCATCTGGTGTGGCATTAAATTGTAATCTTCCACAAAAGTTTCTAAGTCATAATAAACTTTACCGTTCATTCTTTCTTTTAAAAATTTTGTTGCTTTACTCAAATCAAATCCGTCAATAGTTAATAAATCTTCCTCAGTGCAGCTTTGTAGATTAATTTTTTTATTGCTGGATTTTGGAGTACTTTTTATTTTCTGTTCAGCCAGGTTTGTAATTTTTTTTGAAGTATCTGCTATTGTTTGTTTTGCCAGTTGTTCTTTTTCAAGTTCTTGTTGGAGAGTCAAAATATTATCATTACTCAGACCACGTATAATTAGTTTATTAATATCACGGAGTGCAATATTATAATATCCAAGTTTTTTAAGCCATAATATATATTCATAGTGACATTGAGTATACTCTTCTTTTGTATATCTCAATTTAACATAATTTCGTTCCGCTTCAACAAAGTAATAATCTTCTAATATATACTTTGTTTCAAAATTTTTTTTATAAGTTTCTGTTTTTGTAAAAGCTTTAAAATACTCTTTTTTCATCAGAAAAAATTCCGGATTTTTAGGATTTTCTCTTGTTAAGCAAGTTAAACGCCACTGGAAGCCATGCCACTCTTCATTACTGAAATTTGCATCAAGAAACTTTTTTCTTATTGTACTCAGTTCTTGATTACATTCTTCATTATCTATAGCGATAAAATCTTTTAGTTTATACATTGCATCTCGGTATTTCTTTTTGTCCATTAAGTCATTTACATCTTTAAGTAATTTTTTATTTTTTTCAATTAATTCAGGGATTTGAGATATTTTCTCAATGTATTTAGGAGCTTCCGTATTTTTAGGTTCTAAATCCCAAAATACTTGGAACTTCCAGGCGGCATTTTTATAATCCTTTCTTTTGAAATACATAAGTGCACTATAATAGATTTTCATATGTTCCCATTTATCAAGGAACCTAGTAATCATATCTATGAACTTAATAATCATATCTAAAATCACTTACTTATCCTTTTACATACATTTAAACTAAAACTCAATAGTTCTGCCGCCTCTGGCACGTTTGACTGTTTCGGTTGATTTCTTTTCTTTCTTTTTCTTTTCTATTTGTTCCTGTGTTTCTTCAGGCACATAGTTATAACTTGCATCATGTGCTGTTGCAGCTACTGCTCTTTCATTTGCCCAGTCTCTTATTGCAAGAATTTGTTCTGCCTGAGTTGTTGAAAGCGGTACAGTGTTCTTTATAACCTTATGCAAATCGTCTTCCTCTAATGTTCTATTTTCGGAAAATGCTTCAAATAAAGCGGCAATTACTACTTGTTCAATTTCTGCCCCTACAAATCCTTCTGTCAACTCTGCCAGTTTGTTTAGTAATTCATCTGTAATCTTAAAATCTTTGGAAACACTTCCATTTAATTTTTTTTCAAGATGAAGTTTAAAAATAACCTTACGTTCAGTTTTTGTCGGTAAATCAACAAAGAATATTTCGTCAAACCTTCCTTTTCTGAGCATTTCTGATGGCAGGGCATGAATATTGTTTGCTGTTGCAATTACAAATACCGGTTTTGTTTTCTCTGACATCCATGTAAGAAACGTTCCAAAGACTCTTGTTGATGTGCCTCCGTCCATTTCACCGCCGGCGTTTCCAAAACCTTTTTCTATTTCGTCTATCCATAGAATTGAAGGAGCAACGGCTTCCGCTGTCTGAATTGCTTTTCTCATATTTTCTTCGGAACTTCCGACTAATCCGGAAAATATTTTACCTACATCAAGTCTCAGTAAAGGCAGCTGCCATAATGCACTCATTGCTTTGGCTGTTAAACTTTTACCGCAACCCGGTACCCCTGTTATTAAAATTCCTTTAGGAGATGGTAAATTATAATCTTTTTGTGCTTTCCCAAGCCAAGAGTTATTTCTTTTAACAAGCCATTTTTTTAAATTTTCTAACCCTCCGATATCATCCATATTAAAATCAGACTTAATGAACTCTAAAATTCCGGTCTTTTTAATTACCTGACATTTTTCATCAAGTATTACGTCAAGTTCTTTTACAGTTAATTGTCCTTTTGATACCATTGCTCTTGCAAATGCATTTTCTGCTTCCTGTAAGGTTAAACCTTGGGCGGCTTTACAAAGGACTTCTTTTTCATCTTCTTTTAAATCAATTAAAATCCCTGAATTTTTATTCATTTCTATCATTTCATCAAGTAGTGCTTTGATTTCATCAAGTGTAGGCAAGTCAAAATCAACAACAGTAATATCTTTTTGTAATTCCAGCGGAAGAACTAATGAAGGAGCAATAATAACAACATTTTTTGAGACTTCTGCATTTTTTAAAGAACCTGCAACATCTCTAATTTTCCTAATTAAGTTATAATCTGCATTTCGACCATTAACACCAAGTAATGGATGAATGTCTTTAAGAATAAGAATAGCCGGCTTGTTGTAATTATCAATAAAATTCAGTGCATCAGTAGGTTGATTGCCGTTATTAACATTTTCCTGCCCATCTTTAAGGTTCTTTTTTAATCCTTCTGTTGAACTCCATATAAAAACATCTCGTTTGGTTCTGATAGTTTTGACGTTGTTTGCAATTTTTGTTATCAAATCAACAATTCGAACTTCTTCCCAGGTGGGTATATATATAAAACTGAACCTTGCTTTAAAAAGGTTTGTTAAATGTTGTTCTGTTTTCTTTAATCCTTCTAATGTAATTGTTTTTGCCATATCCTACCTCATAGTTTTTAAAAGTTCTTTAAAATCACCCATTCC
>CAZXQM010000108.1:0-4973 GCA_964643455.1 uncultured Vampirovibrio sp.
CAACCAGCCCTTATCCGAATCTTGCGAAATGGCTGCTTAAGAATGATACGACACTCTGGGACACAAAATTTGGTGATGTCATATCAAAGTTGTTTGATATAAAAACAACTAAAATTGATACAGAAATAGATAATATAACGTCAACAAAAGAAAAACCGATTCCTGTTTGTGCCAAACAATTTGTTACAAAATCAACCTTTGGCGAACTAACTGCCAGAGCAATGACAAGGACAACCAAAATTGGTGCAGCGGTCTTAGGCGGACTGGAAGCAGCACATCTGGTAAAAGAAATCTCTAACGGAGAAAATGCAATAAAAGAAACGGCTAAATCCGCAGTCAACTTCGTAAGCTCAATTGCCGGAATCGGCTACGGCGGAGCAATAGGTGCAAAACGTTTTGGTCCGGTTGGCTCGCTTGTCGGCATGGGATTAGGTGCTATTGCAGCAAACAAAATTAGTCAGATAATTGACTAAGCATTTTTAATCTCTTGCATTAATATATTGTAAGCTTTCATACTGCCTTTACTTACATATTTTCTAGCTGCATTAATTGTATCAATCCCATCTTGTTTTGAGATATCTTTAAAAAGAAGTACATCATCTCTTAATGATTCATACCAAACAGTCTCAATATCCCCTCTTCTTCTGTACCATTCTTCTGCTTTTTTCAAATACTTTTGATTAACCTTTTGAAATGCAGGCTGGGTTTGGTTTGTGTGATTAATTGGATTGATTTTCATACTTTACTCCTTAATTTATTCTTTTAATTTGTATAACGGATTTATTCAATTGCCGGAATCGGCTACGGCGGAGCTATAGGTGCAAAACGCTTTGGTCCGGTTGGCTCGCTGGTCGGTATGGGATTAGGTGCTATTGCTGCAAATAAAATCAGCGATTTAATTGATTAAGCATCTTTGATATTTTTTAATAAAGTATTGTAAGCTTTCATACTGCCTTTACTTACATATTTTCTAGCTGCATTAATTGTATCAATCCCATCTTGTTTTGAGATATCTTTAAAAAGAAGTACATCATCTCTTAATGATTCATACCAAACAGTCTCAATATCCCCTCTTCTTCTGTACCATTCTTCTGCTTTTTTCAAATATTTTTGATTAACCTTCTGAAACGCAGGCTGGGTTTGATTTGTGTGATTGATTGGATTGATTTTCATATTTTTACTCCTTAATTATCTTTTCAATAGGAACGCATTTCACGTTTTCTGCCCTGTGAAAATTAAATGAATACTTTACTTTTAGGCATTACTAACCTGAATTTTTTTGACACACATTTGAAGTAATTATACACAAATTTAGAAATTTTGTCGATATATTATTATTGAAAGTTAAATTTTTATTCAACGAAAAAATTATATTTAATATTTGTTTACGATAATCTATTCTTCAAATTCCTATTTTCTCTTTACCATGTATAATTTATAAGAGAAACGGAGAAATATAAATGAGTAAATATTTATTGGAAGTAGGCGTTGAAGAATTACCTTACAAATTTATACCAATGGCAATTGAGCAATTGGAAAGAGGGTTCAAAACTTTTTTAGATGATAATAAAGTCAAATTTGATAGAATTAAAGTTATGGCTACGCCGAGACGTCTGGCAGTGATTATTGACGGGCTTGCCGATGCACAGCCGGATGTTGAAAAAGTTGTTAAAGGGCCTATCGCAAAAGTTGCGTTTGACGAGAATAACAAACTTACAAAAGCCGGTGAAGGATTTGCTAACAAAAACGGTGTAGGGGTAAATGATCTTTATGTCGAAAACAACTACGTTTTTGCAAAAATTTTCATTAAAGGTAAAAATACAAAAGATTTGTTGCAAGAAAATGTTCCTTTAGTATTTTCAAAACTTCAAGGGCCTCACTTTATGAGATGGGGCAGCAATGATGTTAAATTTTCAAGACCTATCAGATGGGTATTATCAATTTTAGATAATGAAGAAGTGAAGATTAGAATCATTGATAAAGATTCTTCTAATATCACAAACGGACACAGGTTTTCTAAACAAAATATTGTAATTAATAATCCTGATGAATATGCAGATCAATTAAGAGAAGCATGTGTAATAGTTGATCAGGAAGAGAGAAAAGAACGCATTCTCGAATTAACTAAAAAAGAAGCTGATAAATTGAATGCAGTTACAAAAATTTCCGATGATTTGTTAGAAGAAGTTACATTCCTTTGTGAATGGCCGGTTGCAGTAGTTTGCAGTTTTGATGAAGCATTCCTTACAATTCCTCAGGAAGTGGCTGTTACTGTTATGGAGACCCATCAGAGATATTTTGCTCTCTATACTAAAGACGGTAAATTAATTAATAAGTTTGTAACTATTACAAACTACGTTGGTAATGAGTTTGAAAATATTAAAGCCGGTAATTTGAGAGTAATCAAAGCAAGATTGGATGATGCGGTATTTTTCTTTAGAGAAGATACAAAAAAGCCTCTTGAATCTTATGTGGAAAACCTTAAAGGTATGACTTTCCAGAAGGGTATGGGTTCAGTTTATGACAAAACTCAAAGAATAGTTGCGCTTTCCGAAAAAATTTCGTCAGCATTCGGCATAAATAAACCATCAATCAGAAGAACGGCAGAGCTCTGTAAAGCGGATTTGGCTACAAATCTTGTATTTGAATTTACCGAACTTCAAGGTTTTATTGGAGCTGATTATGCAAGAGTTTCAGGAGAATCTGCGGAAGTTGCGGAAGGTATAAAGGAACATTATTTCCCGCTCAATGCCGATAGCGAAACTGCTAAGTCAATTGAAGGTCAGGTTGTTGGTATTGCTGATAAAATTGACACAATTTGTGCGGTATTTGTATCCGGCAAAAAGCCTACAGGCTCTTCCGACCCGCTCGGTGTAAGACGTGCCGCTTTAGGTATTATTAAAACAATACTTGAACATAATCTTAAGCTTGATATTTCAAAATTGATTGATGAAACTCTGGCACTTTTACCGGTTAAGGCTGAGATTAAAAAAGATGTGGAAGAATTCTTTGTTCAAAGATTAATTATTTTCTTGAATAATGATTACTCTAAGAATATTCTTGAAGCATGTTCAACAAATAATCCTTGCAAAGACTTTTGTGATTATGTGAAAAGAGTTAAAGCAGTTTCTGCAGGTGTTGATGAAAAACTTGTTGAAAATGCCAACAGAGTTCTGCGTATCTTAAAAGAAGAAGCTGAAGAAATCAAGCCGGAACTATTTGTACATAATGCGGAAAAAGATTTGTATAAAGCTGTTGAAAGTGTAAAATTTGACGGCGATTACAAAAATTATCTCAAAGAATTAACAGAGATTAATCCTGTTGTTACAAAATTCTTTGATGATGTTCTTGTAATGGACAAAGACGAAGAAATCAAAAATAACAGGCTTGCACTATTGAAGAGTTTGAAAAATAAGTATATAATACTAACAGATTTCTCAAAAATGTAAAAATTTGTAACAAGTTCTCGAAAAACAGTCAATTTTTACTTTGAGGGAACTTTATAAAAGTACAAGTGAAGGTAGTAAAAGCTAATAAAAGAGGTCGTTATGTTCAACCTGAAATTTTTAAAGTCACTGAAACAAGCATTAGACACAAAAGCAAACTTACTAACATTTTCCAGTTCACAAAGAAAATTGAGTGAAGATTATATAGAATCACTATCAAGTCATGAACTAAAAATAAAAGCTGACGAACAGAGGCTGGAAGCAATGGTCAGACAACAATTAAAAGAAGAATTTCCAAATATTGAGAAAAGTTCTTCTTACGACTTACTGGTTGATGCAGTCATCCATAATTACAAGTCAAAACAGCTTCAAGCCACCGATGATGCAGTTGTAGAATAATTATCGCATCACATAAAAACAAAAACACTTTGCCTAATTAAGCAAAGTGTTTTTTATATATACAAATTCTTATCTGGCTGAAGATTAATCTTTTTATTTCCCCTCTTCCGCAAGTATGATTGTAAAATCGCTTCCGACAGAAAATGTTTCGGTTGGGTCATAAATAAATTGCATATTATCAAGTTCCGGCATTTTTTTCTGAAGCCAGTTCAGGAAGTCAATTGTTACATCATTTTTATTGGCAACAAATCTCGTATGTGCAAGATGTGTGATTTTAAGCGTATTAACTTCAAACCCGAGTTCGGAAAGTTTTTCTTTCATTGCCTGCGCTTCTTCTTCTTTTCTAGGCGAATACATTATGCCGGCTTTAAATTTATTACCGCTAAGTGTCGGTTTTTCACGATAAATCATTCGATTAATAACTTGCTGGGTTTTTTGCGGGTCAAGAATCCAATAACTTATATGTCCTCTTTGGTTAGGCGCACCCGGAAGAGTTGCAAGCTCTATTTTATTTTCATCAACACTTCTGGCAAAAGCTGCATACTGAGAAAGCTCATAAAAACTCATATCTGTTTTGACATAAGTATTACAAATATTAAGCACTTCAGGAATTTTTGTTATAATCTGTGGCGAGTGAAGTTTTTCAAACAAACTTCTCAAAAACCATTGCTGTCTTTGGGTTCTTCCTATATCACCGAGTCCGTCTTTTCTGTATCTCAAATATCCTACAGCCTGTTTACCGTCCAAAACCGTGTATCCTTTATTAAGATTTATATGCAGCTTTCCTGCATAATCATCGTATTTCATAGATTTTTCTACATAAATCGGAATTCCGCCAAGAGCATCCACAATCTTTTCTACCGCTTCATCATGAACAATTATATACTTATCGATTTTTATTCCGAAGGTTTCTTTGAGAGTTTTTTTAACCAAATCGATTCCGCCGATTGCGTGCGCAGAATTTATTTTCTGAATCCCTTTATTATCCGGCAGGTAAACTTTGCTGTCGCGAGGAATTGAAATTGCATTAATAGAGCGTGTTTTGGGGTCAATATTAACAATTACAATTGTGTCAGAGCGCGTTCCCTCCCAAATATCTGCACCATTTCCGTTTGAGTCAACGCCAAG
>CAZXQM010000109.1:0-4921 GCA_964643455.1 uncultured Vampirovibrio sp.
TACATCCAAAACCGTTTTTAATTTTAGTGCATAAATATTCGTACGGTTCAGAAGCGCAAGTTTTACGGCATCTTTCTCTGTCGTCACAATATTCCCGTCAATATCTTTAATATCATCAATAGTGTATTGGTGATGATCATCAAAAGTTATCTTATCTTTAATTTTGTAATCCTTCTCCAAAAATCCGTAAAACTGATCCGGCTGCCCTATAGCAGAAATTGCCGTAACTTCTGTAGTTTTCGCCAGATGTTTTCCTGATGCAATATTATAAGCATAATTCGGCTCAACTTTCGCCACAAAAGTTGAAATTTTTTGCTTTTTTGTCATAATTTTTGCAAGCTTTTCCGCTCTTGTATGGTCGACATCTTTGCTTACAATCACAAGCTTATCTATCCGCTCAAAACCCTCCAGTCCTTCCCTCAAAGGTCCTGCCGGAAGCAGATTTTCATTTCCAAACATTTTAACCGAATCCACAAGTACAATATTTAAATCTCTGTAAATTTTTCTGTGCTGAAAAGCGTCATCCAGAATTATTCTTGTAACACCAAACTCTTTTATTGCATACTCTGCCGCCTTTACTCTGTCTGCACAGGTTAATACCGCACACATATTAAGATTTTCCGCAAGCCAGTACGGTTCATCGCCTGCCATATCTGCTTTATAGTAAATATTAACACCGTCAGATATAACATTCACTTTTTTGTTACTAAGTTTGCCTCCGTATCCGCGGGATATTATACAAACTTTTTCACCTTTTGAAACAAAGTATTTCGCAAGTTCCGCAACGACAGGTGTTTTACCGACACCACCGGTTGTAAAATTACCGACTGATATTACATAAGCGTCAACTTTTCGCGATTTTAGAATCCCTTTATCGTAAAGAAAATTCTTTAGCCGGCTTCCTGCTCCATAAAAATAAGAACAAAATTTAAGCAGCTTAAATAATTTTCCCTTCGGCTCCTTTGTATAATGTAACTTTGTTATTTCTGTTTTTATTGAATACACCTATCTAACCTTCAACAATAGCCTTAAAATGTTCAAAATCTTCCATTGTATCAATTCCAACAGGAATATTATCTACAACTGCAACCTTGATTATCATACCGTTTTGAAGCGCACGCAGCTGCTCTAAACTCTCAGCCATTTCGCATGTTGTTTGTTCCAGAGCAGTCATCTTGAACAATGCTTCACGCTTATATCCGTAAATACCTAAATGCCCATAAAACTTTGCCTTACCTTTGTTTCTCTCATAAGGAATTTTTGAGCGGGAAAAATACATCGCATAATTATTAACATTAAACACACACTTAACAAGATTCGGATTATTAACCTCGTGCTCCTCTTTTATTTCTCTCACAAGCGTCGAAATATCAGCTTTCTCATCTTCTTTTATATCTCTTATAACAAGTTCTATGTTAGACTCTTCTATTAAAGGTTCATCGCCCTGAAGATTGATAATATAACCTATTTCAGGATGTCTTTGCGCAACTTCGGCAATTCTATCGCTTCCACTTTTATGTTCAGCCGAAGTCATTTCAACTTCTGCCCCAAACTCCTTGCAAGCATTAAATATGAGTTCATTATCAGTAGCAACAATAACCCTGTCGATACCTTTGCAAGTAGAAGCCTTTTCCCAGACCCATTGTATTATTGGCTTATTTTTTGCCTTCAAAAGCGGCTTTCCTTCTAACCTTGAAGAACCATATCTTGCCGGTATTATTATTGCTGTTTGTCTTTCCATATTTATTCTCCTCTAAACCTGACCAAATTATTTAACTGCATTTATAAACACCGTATTCGTTTTTAAACTAATTTTCCTGCCTGACAGATAACCCTGAACCTCTTGAATATATTTTTCTACAGCTGCTTCATCAAAATATTTCGAAAACATTTCTTTCAAAGAAGATTGTTCAGGAGCTTGATTGGCAAAACGATTCAGTTTCAACCATTGTGTCCGATTTTTACAAATCTCACTCATATTTTCATCCCCTTGCCTCCTAACCAAAATAATTGAATCCGGTTAAAAAGCCTGCTCTCACAAGATTTGTAGGATTGCACCAGTTAATTATACAATATTTTATAAAACATATCAATCTATCAAAGTTAAATAAAAAGCAGGATAAGAAATATAACCTGCTTTTATTTACTTATTAAATCTTCATACTTCAATTATGATAAAATTGTTGCTGAAAATTCTTTGAAAAAATCAACTCCACTTTTAACATGCTGCTGCACTTTCTCAAAAGTACCCCAGATATCTTTTGAAGTTATACCCTGAGATGAATATTTGCCTTTACCTTCAACAAGTTTGTTACCTTTAGTGATAAGACATTCAAGATAATTGTCTGAGACATTAAAGTTTGCTGTTGTTCCATCCTTCAAAGGTACGCTTAATTGCTTTAAATTTTTAGTAAAGTTTGCTTTGCATGATATTGGAGATACGCTATCTATATTCATACTTTCCATCCTTTCTTGAGTTATTAAAAACTCCTAAAAATTTTTTTTTGCTATCTTAATTCTTAAATTTTCTTTATCAAAAAAAGCTTCCCTAGAAAAGGGAAGCTTTTTTATTTTTCAGTTATACAGCATAAACACTAACTTGTTTTCTGTCACGTCTATGCGGTTCAAATTTAACCTGCCCGTCAATCAGAGCAAATAATGTATCGTCTGAGCCGATTCCTACATTATTGCCAGGGTGAATTTTAGTTCCTCTCTGGCGAACGAGAATATTTCCAGCCTTAACAATTTCGCCGCCAAACTTCTTTACGCCTAATCGCTTGGCTTCTGAATCACGACCGTTACGGGTAGATCCCATACCTTTCTTATGTGCCATTTTATTTCTCCTTTTTAATTTACTTACCGGATGACAAAACCTAAACCTGTCATCCGCCGCTGATTACTTTTACCGGTTAAACTTCCGAACTTACAAATCAGCAGCTTTTATACGCTATGCTTCTGTTGTTTCTGCCGCACTTTCAGTTTTAGCTTTTGAAGCAGTTGTTCTGATCTTGTTAATCATAACTCTTGCAAATCCCTGTCTGTGACCTTGCTTTTTTCTGTAACCTTTTTTAGGTCTCTGTTTGTAAACGATAATTTTCTTTGCTCTGTCTGTTTTTATAACAGTGCCTTCAACTTTAGCATTAGCTACATAAGGCTGACCAACTTTTGATTTCTTACCGTTAACAATCATAACGATTTTATCAAAAACAACTTTAGCGTCTTTTTCTTCGCCTAATAATTCAACGTCAACATAACGTCCTTCTTCAACCTGGTATTGTTTACCGCCTGTTTCGACTATTGCGTACATTGTACTTCCTTTCTTTTTCGGGAATCGTAGGGTTATTCCGGATTAAAGTAATTTTTATAACTCTTTGTTTCCTCTGAAACAGCCCGTTTAGACACGATTAACCCATCTAATACTATTTATATTATATACATGTACCACAAGCAGAAAGAGGGTGTCAAGGCTATTTATTCAAATTTGTTTACATTTTCTGGCACGGAGTTTTTGCTGTGTTTTCAATATAAACTGCTTGATTGTTGTATAATACCCGATTGCCAGTACAAGCGAAGCCGCAACCCACGCAATTGGACCCGCATAAAATACACCATAATATCCGATTTTCGCTGCAAGATATATTGCCGCAAAAGCTCTCATCAGAAGTTCTCCGAATGATGCCAGCATTGGGATAAAAGCTCTGCCAAGACCTTGAAGAGCATTTCTGTATATAAAAATTTGTGCAAGAAAGAAATAAAAAATTGAGCTTATAAACAGGTAACTATGAGCAATTTTAACGACATTTTCATTTTGATATCCGATAAAAATCCTTACAAAATTCCCGCCCCAGAAATGCATAATAAAAGCCATCACAATACTCAAACCAACATTTATAAGCGAAACCCTTTTAACACCATATCTTATTCTTGAAAAATTCCCAGCACCAAAATTCTGCGCTACAAAAGATGCAAGCGCAATCCCGAATGAAACCATTGGAAGTGTTGCTACCTGCTCAATTCGTAAAGCAGCAGTGAAAGCTGCAATTACATCAGCCCCAAAAGAGTTGCAAACACTCTGAATAATCAGCACACTTGTACCTAATATCGCAAATTGAACAGCCATCGGCAGCCCGACTTTGATATGCTCAAGAGCAAATTTATAATCCTGCTGCCAGTTAAAAATCCAATCTTCTTTTTTAAAATGCAAAATTGGAAAATGTTTCTTGACATACCATACACAGAGCAGTGCCGAAAAAGCTTGCGAAAGTACAAGAGCACAGGCAGAGCCCGGAACACCCCAGTGGAATTTCAGTATAAATAAAAGAGCAAGAAAAATATTAAGTATAGAAGAAATAATCAAACAATAAAGAGGTGTCATACTGTCACCCAAAGCTCTTATAACGCTGGCAAGAAGGTTATAGAAATTTGCAATAATGAGTCCAGCGATTACAATTTGGATATAGTAATTTGCGTCTTTATAAATTTCCTGCGGAACATTCATCAGATGAAGAATTAAAGGCATAGTACACGCACATACCGCAGTAAAAACAAGTGTTAAGCAGCAGCTCAAAATAGCGGACATCGTAACAGAACGTCTTACACCATCATAATCTTTCGCCCCGAACCTCTGACCTGTTATTACAGAAAACCCGTTTGTCATCCCCACAATTATAAACATTATTAGGAAAAACAAAGGTGAAACTGCGCCCACGGCCGCAAGAGCATTCATACCAAGAGTTCTGCCGACAATAATTATGTCTGCAATGTTATAAAACTGTTGAAAAATATTCCCTATAAGAAGCGGAATAGAAAACAGCAGCATTATTTTTAATGGAGCTCCCTTTGTTAAGTCATTAATCATTTCGTCTAGCCTCTGTAACATTATAAATGAAAAATTCAAAGGGTAAAGGGGGTAAATGTATTT
>CAZXQM010000110.1:0-4846 GCA_964643455.1 uncultured Vampirovibrio sp.
CTGGTAAAAAGGGAGGAATAAATTGCTACCGCAGAATATCAAAAATTTTCTTGATTTAAAAGATGATATCAGATATAAATTTTTTAATAATTTAGGCGCTTTTTTTATTCTTCTAATATTCGGCGGAAGCGATATTATATGGTATGTATTTAAACTTGATTGGTTAAATCATACTTCGTCGATCTTAGATGTTTGTATGGGATCCGCGCTGTGTCTTTTTGCTTTAATATATTTTATATGGTCATGTTTTGTTAAAAAGCAATCTGATATATATCTTTCGCTCGGCTTGATTTACATTATATGGTCATGTCATTTATTTTATATTTCTGTGCGGGCGGCTCTTTTTCCTGTAAGCGAATATTACGGTTTAATTGGGATAGGAGTTTGGCTATTGACTTCGCTTGTTGAAATTTACGGGATATTTGACAACATAAAGCATGACAGATACAGAAAAGACAGCCCATATTTCATTTCCATCAAAGGTAAAGCGATAGAGAAACAGTATATTGTTGTGACTAAAATTACAATAATACAAGTGTGCATACCTGTTATTGAATTTATAGTTTTTGGGATCCTTTATTTAACATTTCGGAACATTTATTATGTGGAAGGGCGAACTTTTGCAACTCTATTTTATTTTTTATTTGCAGCAACACTTACCGCATTGGGAATGGTGGTTAACATTGGTTGGAAGCTCATAATTAAAGCTTATTACGAAAAAAAATATGAACGTGATAATATTGTCATAGAATACGGTTGATGTAAAAGTTAAAATCTCACAAAGCGCGACGGCTTTGCCGTCGCGCATACTTTTTTACTATTGACAGCATTTGTAAGCGGTGGTACAATACTTGTACGATGCATGGAATAACCATAAAGTAGTTGATACCTACGGCAACGAAATTACCGACCAAAGCCATATCGGCAACTTAAACCTGTTCAGATACAGAAGTTACTATTATACCTAAAAGGGATTCACTTTTAAACTTGTTATTATGCCCCCCCCCGCATAGGGGCGGATACTTAAATTGTGTAAAAAAAACAGAAGCATGTATATTTCGGCTTTTTTTACATTTTATAAAACTTTATTACTCTTTGAGTAGTGTGAATAGTTCACCCTTACAAGTAATTAAATAAAAAATATCGGATAATACTGTTATTACCTCACCCATATAAGAGGAAATAATATGTATCTTCCAATATTCGCTGACAGATTAAAGGATTTAATGCAGTTAAATGGATTAAGCAATCATAAATTGGCAAAGGAAATATCCGTACAAAGAAAATCTATTATAAATTGGTTGAGCGGAGTAAATTATCCAAGGTACGATGCTTTTATAAAACTCGCAAATTTTTTAAATGTAAGCACTGATTATCTTGTCGATTTAATTGATGACTATGGAAAAGAAAAATATTTTAGCAAGATTCCTATTGATTCTGTTCAGCCGTGGTTGGTAGAAATATTAAATAATTATATGAAGGCGGAGGGGATAACAAAATATACTCTTGCAAAGCGCTTAAAGATGGAGCAATCTACCATAGATCGTTGGTTTAAGAAAAGCGCAATGCCTGAAGTTTCGGTGTTAATACGTATTTCAGAAAAAACGAATAAATCGCTGGATTATTTACTTGGCCGCGAATAATTTAAATAATATGAACGAAGAAGAAAACAAAAGATTAGGGAAGTTAATATTTAAACTTGCTCGCGGAGATATTTCAGCGCTTGAAGAAATTTATCTTATTGTATATAAGATTCTTTATGCTGTTGGTAATATTTACTATTCTCAAAGGGCAGATATCGAAGACGCGATTCATGATTTGATGCTTTTATTATATACCAAGGCAAGTAAGTTTAAATTTAATAAAAATGCTTGTGCTTGGATAATTAAGCTATATCAAAACATGATTTTGAGAAAGTTAGAACATAGAAGAGTTGAGGAAAACAACATAGATAGGAATGTAGATGACACGGCTCTTAGTCATAACGGAGATGAAACTTACATTGAAAATTATCTCTTTTATAAAGAGCTATTCAGCCATTTAACAGAGTATGAAAAGGAGTTGGCTCTTTATAGATATATAGGCAAATGTTCGATAAAAGATATTGCTGATATTATACATAAACCTAAGAGTACAGTAGAATCCCAATTGCAAAAATTAGAAAATAAATTAAAGAATTTGTAAATATTATCGTACGAAATAGCCTTCTAAAGTATTTAATAAGTAGAAATACTTCAGGAGGTGCATTTATGAATAATGCAAAGAATTTAAAAATTACTTCTTTTTTGCTTGCAATTTTGTTTTTGTTTTTTTCTATTGTAGCATATCGGTTTAACAATTCTGCCACGGCAAGTGCTGAAACCAATCAAGAAGTTATTTATTATGATACTACGTATGGTGCTTCAGTAGGGTCGACGACACAGGCTGATTATGAAGTATATTATGATAGTTATGAAGTAACTGAAAGTGTCTATCATTCAAGCGTTCCATCGTATGGTGTGAGTGGTTCACAGTATGATAATTACTGCGGTCCTCTTACAGGTATGAACATAGTGGTGTATTATGATAGGTGGCAGTCGAATCTTATCCCCAATTTTGAACCAGGTATATCATTTAGCGAAAACTATCAGTATTTTCTCTATATCAATAATACTGAAACAAGAGCCGCTTTCGACAGTATATACAATAAAATGAAAACAGGAGAGATCGGTGGGACCACTTCGGAAAATTTCAGGAACGGCCTAATGGACTATGTCAATGATGCTGGATACAGTGTGTCGTATTCATCTTTCTTTTCCACCGCAACCACAGTAAATTTAAACACCTTAAAGAATGCGATTGACAACAATCAAGTTGCGGTGATTATGTGCAGTGAGTATAACTATATATATACTATCAATATTTATTCTGATGAAGGCAGGATAAAAGTAATTAAAGATAATTCAACTATCCCGCATATGATGATGGTATATGGCTATATGACTTACAAATATTATAAAGACAGTGTTAATTTCCGGACTGATACATTCCTATGTGTTACAAATAGTAAAGGGGATAGTAATGTTGGCTATATGTTGCTCAATGATTTTTCTGTTATAGATGAGGCGTATATAGTTTCAATATCATGATTGGAGAAACGATGGATAATAAACAAGATAAACTGAATAAGCTTATAAACATCACAGATGAATATGAAGGCAATCCGGAAATCGTAAAGGATGCAATTAAGGATATAAATGCGGGTGCTACATGTGCCGATGACCCTATGACAAGACGTAGAATAATATTATTGGCGGCAGCAAGCTTTTTAATAGTATGTATCTTACTGGTAAGCATACTTATTCCAATTTATTATCCGTTTGAACATTCCATAAAAATAGTTTATTATTCATCATCAGATCTCGTGTATTCTTATATATCAGATATCGATCAATTCAAAGAAGACAGCGGACTTGAATTTAATTATTATGAAACTGGCATAAATTCAGATGTCAATATCGCATCTGATAAGGATACCGGTGAGGTTGTCTTTATTATGCAAGATGCGGTTTTTATCTGCGAATCTGGGATAGATACTGTAAGATTGTATATGGTTGTTATGGCGAATGCAGAGATTGATTTCTTCCGTTATTATGAAGAAATGATATCAACTATGACAGTTTCTGGAACGGAGGTGTCATACAGTAGCAGTTTATCAAGTAATCTTGAAAATCTTTATGTTAAATTTAGTTACGGAAATGTAGATTATTATATTCAAATATTAACCAACGATAGTTCGGAAGAACAAGTTCAACGATATGTTGAGCTGTTAATAAATTGACATATAAGAGGCAGTACCAACTAGTGTACTGTCTTTTATTCTGCAAAAGAAGGAATTTATGAAGATAACAAATACAAGAAAAATAGAGCAAATTTTAGTAAATTTATATTATTGTAGTAGGAAAAAGGAGGATAATGAAGATTATATAATCGCAAATAACTTGCTAAAATTTATAATGTTCTGCTTTGAAATAATTAGTGTTTTTACAAATATTGACCATGCTAAAATAGTAAAAACTTTATATTTCAACAAGGACAATATTTTTGTTGTAGGAATTAGGCAAATACAACGGTCAGTGTATGTACAGGAGCGTACACTATTGTTATACAGGAAAAAATATTGTGAAGTTGTAAATGCTATTTTTGTTCTGGTAAAAGAGTTTGATTTTATTTAAATATTGGAGGAAGATAAAAATGAATTATGTTATGTGTCCGCAATGTGGAAGACGATTATGCAAAGGCACTGCCGGAACAAAAGTTGAAATTGAATGCCCGAAATGTGGGCGAAGTATTACGGTCATAATAGGAACTGATGAATTATATATAAGTTTGAAACCGCTAAAAATAGCAAGCTTTAATCATAATGTATGATAGTTTATAAAAATTAAATAATTTGGACAATATATTCCGTTGAATATATTGTTAACGTCTTGCAGAGGCTGAACCTGATGAAAGAGGTCTGGATGAGTCTGGC
Organism: uncultured Vampirovibrio sp.; assembly: GCA_964643455.1. GTDB lineage: Bacteria > Cyanobacteriota > Vampirovibrionia > Gastranaerophilales > Gastranaerophilaceae > CAG-196. Next base: position 4,514 of record CAZXQM010000110.1, read on the forward strand.
AGACAGATTATATCCGTTTTTCGGGTAGGTCTGTTTGCCGGACTTTTTTATTGCCCGATTGCGCGGAAAAAATCACGCAATCGGGCAATAGCCATTTTATCGGCAAAAATTTTTCTGATAGATGGCTTGATTTGATTGTGTTATCCACCGATTGCGATTTTTCAAAACAAAAATCACAAATCGGAGGATTTCAAAAATGCAAAAAATCTATTACAAAGACGCGGACGGGAACAAAATTATCGTTACTGTAAGTGACGAAGTTGCGGAAGCCTACAAGAAAGAGCGGCAAAAAATGTGGCGGGAGGATGCCTATCACGCATATTACACTACATC
>CAZXQM010000111.1:0-4678 GCA_964643455.1 uncultured Vampirovibrio sp.
CCGGTACTTAATTCTTTTTGAAAAACAATTAACGCTCCCGTTTTTGTTTTAGTCATATATTTAACAGCTTCTATAATTTCTTTTATTACATCAACTTCATTTTTATCACCGGCATTATTCTGGTTTGAAGAAAATAATGCTTTTCTTATAAACCCCGGCTGCCCGAGGTATCCAAGAAGCCTCCTTAATTCAGGTTGGAAAATTACAATCAAACTCAAGGAAATCAATGTCACAAGTGATTTTAAGAAAACCCCTATTATCCTGAGATCGATTAGTATAAGAATTTCACTAAAAATCCAGGCAAAAACAAGAAATAATAAACCTTTTACAAGTTTTTCAGATTGGGTATTTTTAATAAATTTATTATAAAAAAATAACAAAATACCCACAATGAAAGCAATTTCCAGTATATTAATCCAACTCAAAGACCACTGAAGCGGACTTATAATATCCTGAATTAAAGAAATTAGCGCATCAATCATTTTTTCTCAACCTATCGGGAATGTTATCATGTGATATGAGATTATCCAACGTCTCTCTATATACAATAATATCAGATTGTGAATTATTTACAAGTACCATAGCAGGTTTTTCTACCCGATTATAATTTGATGCCATTGAATAATTATATGCTCCTGTATTATATATACAAAGAATATCACCGGCTTCGAGTTTTGGCAGTTTTATTTCATTAATTAAAATATCACCGCTTTCGCAGTATCTGCCGGCAATTGTCACAACTTCTTCATCTTTTGATTCGACCTTATTAACGCATTGAGCCGTGTATTCAGCCTGATACATACTCGGACGCGGGTTATCAGCCATTCCGCCGTCTACTGCAACATATTTTCTACCAGCCGGAACCTGTTTTGTACTTCCAACGGTATAAAGAGTCACACCGGCAGTTGATACAATGCTTCTTCCGGGTTCAATATAAATTGTAGGAATTTCTGTTCCATACTTGTGCATCGCATCAGTTACAGCCTTTGCAAGTTCAATAATAGAAGGAGGTGTATCATTATCAGTATATTTAACCCCAAGCCCACCGCCAATATTCATTTCATCAAGCTTAAGCCCGTATTTTTTATTTATTCCGGAAATCTCTTTTACAAGAATATCCACTTCATCATAATAAGATTGCAGTTCAAAAATTTGGGAGCCAATATGGGCATGAAGCCCCTTTAAATTAAGATTTTTATATTTATTAATCGTTAATGAAACTATATCATCAAGCTGTGAAAGATCAAATCCAAATTTAGAATCAATCTGGCCGGTCTGAATATAATCATGGGTATGGCATTCAATACCGGGAGTTATTCTGAGAAGAATATCCGCTACTACACCTTTCTTTTCCGCAATACTATTTAAAAGTCCAGCTTCGTAAAAATTATCTACGGAAAATCTCCCAACATTGTACTCAAGTGCAAGTTCAAGCTCAGCAGCTGACTTATTATTACCGTTAAATAAAACATTAGACATATCAACACCGGCTTTGTAAACGGTATATATTTCTCCTGCTGAAACTGTATCAAATCCAAAACCTTCTTCATCTAAAATTCTAACGATTGCAGATGTGCACAGAGCTTTTGAAGCATACATCATGTGAATATTCTTATAATCTTTAAAAGCTGTTTTATAATCTCTGCAGACTTTGCGCAAAGTTTCTTCATCTATTACATAAAGAGGCGTACCATATTTTTCAGCCAGCTCAACCATATCACATCCGCCTATAAACAAATGTTCTTTTTCCTCCAATGTAAATGGCTTAATTGACTGATTAATACTCATAAAAAACCCTCCTTATTTTATACTAACAAAAACCAAAACAAGGGTAAAGCAGGAAGTTTTTCACTTATAAAAATAACCTCCGGAATTATAATTCCGGAGGTTCATTAATCTTTTATATTTTACGAAAGTTTTTCAATCAAACTCGCATGTTTTGAAGCAAAATCTTTGCCTCTGGCTATAATAGCAGCCTTTAAAATTGCATGCAAATCTATTGTCGTCATATCTTTATAGTTATTGGAAAGTCTAAGCGACCAATTTTGATCACCTGATGTTCCAGGTCTGTTGTACACATCATTTATTTGGAAGAAATCAGTAAAGAACATTTGAACATTTCTTGCTTTTGACGCAAAAATTTCCGTCATTTTAACAAAAGTCAAATAATCTTTATCCTGAGTCAACCTTACGATAATGTCATCCTTATTTTCAGCTTCTGCAAACAAATCCTCTACAAGATTTTTAGCATGCAAATATCCTTCATGAGTATTAATAATACTCTCAGCCCACATTGCAATAGGGTTGTTATCATGGGTTCCTACCATATTCCATACATTTTCCGTAATATTTTTACATCTGTACGGGTGCTCAGGTTTTTCCGGAACTACAAACTGTGTAAGTCTCATACCCTGAAGTGCATACTTTTTCATAACAGCATCTACAGGGTTAGTAAGAGTACCCAAATCCTCACAAACTATTGCATTCTTATCAAGCCCGCATTCTTTCGCTGCAGCTATAACTATTTTTTCAATTAATCTGCCATAAAGTTTTATTTGTTCTTCTGATAAAGTTTTGACTCTTTTCTCCTTATCAGCTTCCATAGTAGTATCTAAATCTTCCATCTTTGCAATAGCATACCTAGAAAGTTCAGGATGTTCCGGAGAAGAATAAAGTCTGCCGGCACCGTCTTCACACATAGGTTTTTTACCAACTTTGTATACCCAAGGATCAATTAAACCTACTATATGGTCAATTCTTACACCGCCCGGATTTTCTTTGAACATCTTTTTGTAAAGATTTTTCATTAATACTCCGCCTTCACCCAATGAACCATCGGAGTTAAACATCTTATCCGGATCCATTACAGGGAATCCCCATGCCTGACCGTCTTTTGAAAAATAATCCGGCGGGCAGCCAAGATACCATCCTTCAAGGAACAGTGATTGATATGCCCAGGCATCTCTGTCAGAAAAAGCAACCTGACGATCTGCAATCATTTTAATATCTTTTGAAAGAGCGTATTTTTTTGTTGCTTCGTTTTGCTTTTCTAAAACAAATTGACAGAATTTGTAAAACTCAATTTCATCTTCATATTTATTTTTAATTTCATCAATTCTTTTAGCGTAAGATTTTTTCTCCTCATCAGATTTCGGATTCATTAACTTTTTATCTGTTTCATTTTTCCATGTATACCAAAAATCACTACCGTTTTCGATAGAAAGAGCTTCATACAAGGAATCATTATCCAGCCAGAAGCTGTTTTCTTTTTTAAATTTTTCAAAATCTTTTTTCAGTGATGAGCCGAAAAATCCTCCGTGAATTTCTTTAAAATTACCCCAAGCCTCTTTCAATGCTTCGTTTTGTGCTTTAATTATATAAGAATAAGCTGTTCTGGCTTTATTTTGATTAGGGTTACCGGCAACAACCCTGTCAAAAGTTTCCTGTGAAAGAATATTTTCCCACTTACTTTCTGTTAATTGTTTCAAATCTATAAATAAAGGATTACCCGAAAAAATAGTTCCCGTGTAAGGAGATGAATCGGAACTTTTTGTTTTTCCTGCAGGTCCCAACTGTATTGCATTAAAAATTCCGCGAGCATAATCAATTAGCTCATGTCCGCCTTCAGAGTTAAATGTTCCGAATCCGGTATCCTGACCTTCTTTTGAAGGGAAACTGCTTCCATGAATAATCAGTGCAAAATTGTCTTTTCCCAATGCTTTTAAAGCTTCTGATACAAGTTTAGTATCAATTTTATTTGTTGTTAAACAGACCATAAATTACTACTCCTTTAATACTCTTCACAATTAATACTACCATTGACAAAAAAGTATTTCAATAAATTGTAAATGTTTGTTAGTCAAATAAATTAACATCCCTCTCTTTATTCTCATAATTTGATTATCAGCCAACTTTTTAATATAATCTAATTATGAAAAGATTTTTAATTACTGCTTTATTGTTAACCGGAACAGTTTGCCTGGCCTCAGAAGATTTATCTAAGCAGGCAACAGCATTCTATAGTGACAATAATCCCCAGAAAACAATGGATTTGATTCTACAAATTAATGAAAAAGAACGCACTGCCCAAGATTGGTTAATTCTGGGAAATGTTCTTGAAGATAAAGGTGAAAAAGATAATGCGATTTTTATGTATCAAAAAGCAATCACCGTTGATTCAAAATATTATAAAGCATATTACAATCTTGCAAATCATTACGCGCAAAACAACCAGCTGAATATGGCAGTACAAAACTATAAAAAAGCAGCCTCTATTAATAAAGAGAATCCTTATATTTTATATAACCTTGCCTGCACGTATATTAAACTGGGGGAAATAAAAAAAGCAAAAACAAACTTAAATAAAGCAATTATGCTCCGCTCTGATATTCCGGAATTTCATTATAATCTGGCATACGTTTACAAACAATTAAACAAGCCGAAACTTGCTCAAACATATCTGGATAATTTTAATAAACTAACAAGCCAGTAAAATCAACGTTAGTAGAGTATGTTTGATACTTTAATAGAGTTTGGGGAGAAAAATATATCACAAAAAAATAGTTGGCTTTATCGTTCTATAAGTCGTATTCTAGTATTAGAGTAATATTCTTTATTAATTGAATTTTCGTTTTCCACTTTTTGGATTTTATTGTCAAGTTCTGAATTTGGGCTCTTC
>CAZXQM010000112.1:0-4540 GCA_964643455.1 uncultured Vampirovibrio sp.
AAAATATCGAGGCTTCTGATACTCAAGAAGTAGTTGAAACTCCGGTTTCTAAATATATTACTTCTCTTGTAAGCTCTTGCTACGCCAAATCTGTAAACGATATAGCAAATACTAAGGTCGGAAACAGAATCGTAAGAAAAAGAAATTTGCAGCAGATTATGCAAGAATCGTTCTTTTACGGCGCTAACAGATTTGGCAACAACTTCATCGCCTAGGTGCTACGCACGTTCACATTGATAAAATGACAAGTAGAACTTTAAACTACAAATGTTCCTCAAAAGTAACGCTACAAGTCCAAAGTATTTCCCCTCCCCCGTAAATATTTGAACCGGTAAGCTAAGTTTTTTGTAACTGAATTAAATCGCAAAATAATGCTTTAAAATTCATTTACACACACAACTCTCTTATATAATCTTACATCTTACTAAAAAGGTTTTACTCCCGAAAGGGAGTTTTTTTTTGCGTTCAATTAGTAGGTTTGGGAAAAAAATAAATATATTAACCCCATCTTACTAAACTAAGTTTTACACACAGGATGGGGATTTTTCGCAATATCAAAGTTAATGTCAGGCATTGCCTGACATTAACTACCAAGTCTTAATTCAACAAAATTCACCCTTACTCTTCTGTATATATTTCTTGTAACTAAAACTTCACGGTTTTTTCAAGCCCCACCCCCTTTGAATATTTAATTAACAACCTGTATGCTGTTTCGGATTGCTTTTTGTAAGCTGAGTAGTTTTCATCACTTTCTGATGCAATAGAATTAAGCATTGTTCTTGCTATAATTGCATTTTTAAGCAACTCTTCCAAATGTTCCGGAACAGTAATATAATCAGTATCTTCACTGAGTGTAAAAATCTCTTCTCCGCTTTGATTTTCTCCTATGGCAAGTGTTATGTAATCAATGGTTACAATGCACTGAGCTGCAGGAATCGGGTATAAAAGAATTTTGTCACCCTGAATATAAAACGATTCAGGAATCCCGAATTTGTCTCCAGCCGGTTTACTTTTAAGCAATTTTAAATATTTGGAATTTATTTTTATACAATAATTACTTGTTTCATCTTGCATTATCATTCCGGTTGGAACTTTATATGAATTAATATTTGGGATTGTAATAATAATGTGTGTTCTTTCCCTAAAATTGAATGGATAAGAGTATAGTATTTCAGTCACAGCTTTATTAATTGCAAGCGTAAGAGATGATTCAAATTCGCTCTGTCCCGATGCATTATTGTCATACATAGACCATTCCTGAGTTGCGGTCGAGTTATATAGATCTAATAGTGTTAGTGTCATAAAATCTCCTTTTATGTACAAATAGAGGTTACATCGTATCCTCCAAAATTTTTCATGTAGTTTTCAATGGAAGTTCCGAATGCGTCTTTCGGATTATTTCTTCCGTTAGATTTAAGATATTCAATTACTCCGCCTGCACCTTTCAGGTGGGCGCCGGCAAGCAAGCCAGATGGTGTAATTAAATATCCGTTTATAAATTTTCCTAAAAACTTATCTGCCCCAACGGTTTTTAGGTAAAGCCACTGTCGTCTTTTGAATGCAATTTGCGCATTTTCTTGTGCCTTGGGATTATTCAAAAAATCCTGTATTGAATGAACGTTATCCCTGCCGGTAAAAGTTCCTGTCCAGTCATTATTGTATTTACCGTTTTTCTTATAATAACCGGCATCAATCAGTGATGCTTCTCCCATTTGGTATTTCCCAGCATATCCGTATTTATTAAACGCTTTGTAGTTTCCGCCGGATTCTCTTTTCCCGAGAGCATCCAAAAAATCTTGTAAAGTTTTCATAATTCACCCCCGGCTATTTATCAAGCACTTTTGATAAAATGCTTTTTGTATCTTCTATATTTTTGTTTGAGGTTTTGTCTTTAAACTTTTTTCCGTTTTTTTCCAGAATTATGTATTCATTAGGACTTTTTTCTTTTAAATTTTTAGCTTCTTCTTCTGGCAAAACAAAAACATTACCAGTTGGTATAAATTTTATTTTGTACATAAGAATCCTCTCTAAAAAAATTATTTTACAAACAGGCTCCATTCTACCCTTCCTTAAGTGAGAGGGTATTTCGTGCCAGATTATTTGTGTTTTTTAAAAGACAGGAGACTTTTGTCTCCTGTTTTAATAGTTATTAAACTTCTCTAACACCTGCCCATTTAGCGATAGCATAAATAGTGCCTGTAAATCCTTCTGCGAAGTCTAAATCAATTGAACCGTCAGCTTTTTCAAATCTTGATAAATCCTGAAGCTGAATTGCGGAAATTCCTTCTGGAAGCTCTATTACGATATCCCCAAGCATTGAATTTGGATAAGCATCCCCTGATTTAACAGTCATTGAAGAGCTTGCCTCTGTAGTGTTATCAATTACGATAAATAAAGAATTATTTTTATTAGAAAAGGCTTCCGCTATTGTAATACCATTAGCTTGAGTTACTGTTTGAGCAGTAATACCAATATTTGCGATTGATTCTGTGTGATCAAGTTCAGGATATTGAACTTCTATAACATCTCTTGTCATAAATATTTTTCCTTTCATTTTTAATTGGATTTGTCCGACTTACAATCTAAACTTTATACATATACTCTTACAGTGACAGAGAAGCTGACACTTTTACCGTACCTAAGTAATCTGCCCTAGGCGCACCTACTCCGTATAAACCGTAACCTTTGTAGCAGGTATTGAAATTTTTCTCCGGAGTGTACAGAACTGTATTTAAGTCAGATGAAATACCGCCTGCAAGGGTTTTGCCTTTAACACCGAATAAAGGATAGAAAATACCGTCTTCCGGCTGGGCAATATTGTTGGAAACAAGGATTTCCCAGCCGCATAAGTGACCGATGTAACCTTTTCTGATTTCATCTTTACCGCTTTCGGTATATTTTAAGTCATCTAATTTGCCTAAATAGAACTGATATTCCGGCGGAATTACACAAACCATTGCACCGTCAAGCCAGTTTGTATGCCCCTTGCCGTCACCTCTCTGGAATTTTGCCTGCATATACGCAAAAATATCTTTTGCATTTTCTGCTGTAAGCGTAATAGCTTCACCGTCATTATCAAGGTAATGTCCGGCTCTTGTGTAGAGATTTGCATAAGCTGTATCAACAGCAGCCGCAAATTGTTTAATAGCATCACTTGTATAATCCTTTGCAAGTTCAATTTGACCTTCCGGATTATCAGCAGATCTTTCCATCATTTTTTCTTCCATTTCAGATAATTCAAAGTGGAAAGCTTTACCTCTGTCAATTTTAACTTTGCAGGTAGATGTTGTTGCAGCTTCCGCATCCGGAAGATCGCCGCCGTCATAGTCGAATAAAGTTACAAGCCCCGGCATCAGGATATCAACTTCATCCCCTTTGTTAATATGTTCTTTCATTTCTGAATGAGCAAGTTTACCGACTACAAGTTCATTGTAAAAATGTTTGTTGAAAGCTTTTGAAAAAGCATTAACTATCATTTGTTTTGTTGTTGTCATAATGTTCCTTTCTGTTGTTGGTTTGCAAATTAACAATCATAAAAGCAGAAGGTTGAGGAGTTTAGAAGTTTGGGAGTTGAGAAGAAGTTAAAATGATTATGAGTGCAAGCAAATTAAATTTCTTCTAAGCTTCTAAACTTATCCTTTCCTAAACTTTTACGTTTTTCACTAAATAAGACGTTCCAGAAGGGCATCAACTTCTTTAGGAGTCATTTCGTCGAGCCTCTTTTTAGGCGGTGTAATTGATGAGACTTTATTTTTTGAAAAAGTCATTGAATCAATTGCATTATCCGTTTCCTTTTGTGCGGCTTTGGCTTTTTCGCTTGCAAAAATTCTTGATTTCACATAAGTTTCAGCTAAATCAACAAGCCTGTCAGTATCAAGATTATTTCCAAGAATCTGAAAAGCTTCTTTGAAAATCTCTCTGAATATCGGGTTTTGAAAATATTCCGGTGTATTATATTTTTGAACTACTTCAGTCAGTTCATTTTTTGCTCCTTCTGTAATACGGAATTTATCCCATAGCTTGTTAATCCCGTCAATTAAAGCACTACGCTGCCGAAGAGAACCTAATTCTTTGGATTGCGCACCCTGATGCTTTTCAAGTTCTGTATAAGCTTTTGAAAGCTCATCAACGGATTTGAATTTTCCTAAAATAAGTTGTTCGGACGGGGTCTCATCACGGACTTGTCCATCCGTTTGTTTTAATGCTGCTCCAGAGTTATCGACTGCTGCAGCCGGCTCTTGAAAAGCATCTTTTTCTTGAATTTCTTCCATAAAACATCCTTTCTTTTTATGTGTAAAATTTTTGTCTGCGACAGTAAAATCAGCAGACAAATTCAAATTTATGTGATTGAGAATTTAAAAAGTAATAAATCAGGTTAATTTTTGTTTTTTAGATATTGTTTAAAGCTATTAAATCCGGCAAATCTCCTAGCAGCAAAGAATCTATAGTTATTACGTTGGATTAGCCTTTTTTTATCAAACCCAACATAAAATTTTTCTCATCAGCTCTTTACCCTATGGACTTTTTTATTTTGTTTTAG
>CAZXQM010000113.1:0-4463 GCA_964643455.1 uncultured Vampirovibrio sp.
GGACTAGGGCGAACCTATCGGACTAGTATAACCAATTTTATAATATTACAAACATGGTATTTAGTAAAACATTAATTGTAAAGTTTTGTAAAAATAAATTAAAAAGCTGAAATCCGGTTATAATCTGCTATAGGATAGGATAGGATAGGATAGGATAGGATAGGATGCGTGTATAAAGTTTCTAATTAAATGTTCCGATAAATGTTAAAAGTACAGAAATATAGTAAGGAGCATTTATAATGAGTGAACTGAATACGAACCTGCAGTTGTCGCTTGGGAAAAATGGGCAGAAGGTTGACCTGGATAAGCTTAAGGAAGGTATAAAACAAAATGATATTAACAAAGCTATATTCGAAAAGTTTGATGAAAATAACAACGGAATTTTAGATGAAGACGAAATTGAAAATATCAAAAAATTTGTTGCCCAATATGGTAAAGATGGTGTATTGTCAAAACGCGAGGCAGGAAAAGTATTAAAAGAAATAAATGCCCAAAATATTGATAGAGAAGAATTATATACATTTCTTGAATCTATCCAGGCTGAAAGTGAAGATATAGAAGAAAGTTTTTATTCATTATTTGACTACACCGAAGCTTTAAATGTTAAGTATAAAAAAGACAGTAATGGTTTTGAAAAGATATCTTCATATAACAGAGAAACCGGCGCATTAATTCAGGAGTATTATGACAATGGAACTGAAGCCAGAACAGTCAGTTATAATACAGACGGCTCAATAGCTCAGGAAGAAATAGTAAAAGGTGCAAAGACAACCGTAAAAGATGGTCAGGGCCGAGTTCTGAAAGAAACAATAAACAAAGGCAACGGGTTTTCAGAAGTTGTAGAATACGAATATGAGGGGGATTCAACTACACCCTCAAAAATAACAAAGACCGGAATGGACGGTAGTGTTGTTACAGACGGCAGCGGAAAGGTTATATCGGAAGATGGAAGTGCTGAAACACCAGAAACAAAAGTTCCGCCGCAGAATGAAGATGGTGCAAATCAGACAGTTCTTGACAACGGGCGTATAATAACAAAAACCGAAAACGGTACAACAATTCAGGATCCGGGCGGGGAGCCTGTTAGTGTGAAGTATGACAAGGACGGCAACATACTTTCAAATGCCAAAAACGGAGAAACATTTGACCAGACAGCCGAAAGACTCGGCATTAAGAAAGGTACACCAGAGTATGAAAAGTTCAGAGAATTAAACGCAAAAGCAGCAAAGAACGGATGGTTTCAGGTTGGAGCAGAGGTTAAAATTCCGGCAGGTTCTGAGGCTGTTATAAATTTGGACGGACTTAATGTTGATGCTGACAAAGAGGTTAGTAAGTTTGATAACAAAGCTGTTCAAAATGCAGACATCAGCAAGTATAACGAAACAAATACAGAATCAAGGACTCTGGACAGCAATACAAGCTGGTGGAATCTTGCAAAGCAATCTCTAATTGACGAAGGTAATCAATCTCCGACAAATGCAGATATTGTGACAAGAATGAATGAACTTCAAAAACTGAATTCCGGAAAGCAGCCTGTTAAAGGAGCTGAGATTATTATGCCTAAAAATGCACAGGATGTTCAGGATGTACAGGATGTACAGGAAACACCTGCAGATGAGGTTGTGGAGGAAACCGAAGAAAACAACACAGTTAATCTTGAGTTGCATTTTAGCAAAGATTTACTTGCACAGCTCTTATCTTCTTTTAAAACAAGGGATGGAGGGGATGTCGCAGAAGATTTATATAATGATATCCACCAGATTGGTACGGGTAAAGATTTTGATAAGCATATTCAGGATATCAATGAGAACAATGTTGTTGACGTTTTGAGAGCTTATGACGCAAAATCTCCAAAAGAATCTCTTGTTGAGGCAATATTTGATGAAATTGGGATGTCCAGAGAACGTCAAATAGCGAGTGTTACACATATTAAAGATGCACTGATTGCCCGTTCGCAAAAACTCGGGGTTGACGTGAGTGTTTTGAATGCGGAGTTTGAAAAAGCTTTTGATAAGGCTACAAGCGGAATTCTTGCAAAAATAAAGTATGTTAATACCTCTGACCTTGATAAACTTATAAACGAATATACAAAACGGATAGAGACAATGGAAAAGATGGATGCAGCCGCAAGAGAACGTTATATGCAAGAACAGGGGTTTACACAAGTTGGTAATTTGACAGAAATAAAATCTTTAATAGGTGAAATAACCGGAGGAGATGGTGAAGACACTTTTGGAAACGGTAAAATAGATAATGCGGCTTTACAGATGACAGGTAACTGTTGGGCGCACGCAGGGTTGAATGCTATGATAGCGACCCCGCAAGGCAGGGAAATGATAAATAACCTTGTGACTAAACGTGATGGTGTTATAACTGTGTGTTTACCCGAGGCTGCCCAGAATGGATTGCCGAAGCCGAACGGGGATGGTATTTATACATTTACTGAACTCGATTTATTGGAAGGATTAACTGTACAAAGCGTGGGCGACGGTGATGTTACGGCTGTTATGCTGGCATTAGAACAATATTTTGAAGAAACCGGAGAAAGCGCAAATTTTGAAGAAACAAGAACAAGCGGCAATTCCGTAAGTAGGATGTTCGAGATTTTGTCAGGGCAAAAGCCTAAAGTATTTACATCTGCTAGAATACCTGACGGAGTAGGTTTTACCAATTTCAGTTCATCCGCATCTTCGAAGTATTCTAATTTAAAAGCTCTGTTAGATAGTGGTAAAGGCGCTATCATGTGTGTATTCACTGATGGTGTTTCCGGGGAAAACTCAGGTAGTTCCCTTCTTGTTAAAGGTTCTGAAACACCTGCGGAGGGTTCCCCATTTATCAGCAGCAATCATGCTTATGCTGTCACCAAAATGGATGATGAATTTGTTTATCTGGTGGAATCAAACAATCCTAATAGTGTTATAAAAATGCCAAAGGATGAATTTATTGAAAAATCTATGTTAATTTCAACCTACAAGTTTTAGAATTCTTTCCGGCAGAAAAATTTATTAAGCATAAAAAATCGGACCTTCCCTAAAATTAGTCCGGTATTTCATTTCTGAAACAAAAAGGACTTATATTAAGCTTTTTAATACTGCAAATTTTGAAAAAAATCTTGTAGAGGGCGATTGTGTCAATTTTGCCATGTGAAATTTTTTAACATTTTGCGAAAAATTATACAAATACAGGGAATAATAAAGTTATAGGGTCGAGATAGTGAAAAGCCATGTGCTGCATGGTTTTTGGCATGTTAACTTTTGTAACGAAGTTAAAATATAAAAGCAATCGGAGGACATCTCAAGTTTTTATATATTTAAGGTATAAAAACGAGAGAGCAGATTAATGAGTACGCCAGGTATTTTAAAATCAAAGATATCGTTGAGTGATGCGCGGAAAGCGGCATCATCGACGAATAGCAGCTCTTTAAAATCAAGAGCCAGCGGACTTAAGTCTGTTTCAAAATCGAGTGTATTTACATATACGCGTGCTATAGGCAACAATACAAGTGTAAAAAGTACGGGCGGCTGGGTTAGTGCGCAAAGAAGTTTCAATCCGTATGATAATGAAAGCAACAAAGTAAACAAATATGCAAAGATGCGTGCGCAAGCAAACAGATATGCCGGTGTTTATAATATGCGCTATATGGGTCGACCTGGAGGTGTTACAGCAACTGATGACTGTGCAGCGAAAACAGCACTTTGGTTTCAATTAGGCACAATGGCAGCTAATTCGATATTTGGGATGTTAAATCAGCTTGGCGTGTTTGGCGACACTGATAATTTGTCAAAGCAAGGACCTGGTTCGGATGATGGTAAATTACCAACAGCAACTACTTTAAGCGGCAAATTGTCAAGTGCAAATTCATTTAGCTCCATTAAACAATTGGAGCAACAAGCAGAATATAAAAAAGCTAATTTGGATTCTAGTTATAAGCGGCTTGATATAACATCCAGCGTTGATTATGCACTTAATGCAGCGGGCGTACAAGAAGGTCTGAAGTCGGCTGGAGTAACGCTTAATACAGACTCATTATCATTGAGTGATCTGGAATCAGATGATTTAGAAAAAGCTATTGAAACTATTGATTCTGATCATAATAAGGTAACTAATTTCAAAGAAAACAATCTTGACGACGCAAAAAATGCCGTTTCATCAAAGAGTGGTCAGGTTAAAGATGGAATTAAATCGATCGAAATAAGTATACAGCAGTTTCCGGAAATGTCCGACCTTGTAACCCAAAAAGCTGCAATCGCTGCAGACGGCGGAGATACAAGCGCAATTGATCAGCAGATAGAACAGCTTAAAGAGTTGCAACAGAAGTTGGCTGATCTTAAAAAACAGCAAGCAAACTTAGAAGCAGCATCAAAAGCATTGGGTGATATTGAAACGCAATGCGATGGTTTACTTTCCAATCTTGAAGCTAAAAAATCTGAGGTTCAGGATTTGAAAGAATTTGAGGATAATCT
>CAZXQM010000114.1:0-4435 GCA_964643455.1 uncultured Vampirovibrio sp.
TAAATGAAACAGATCCTTTAGATAGTGATGTAATAATTCAAGCGCCAAAAACTGAAATAGACTGGAAAATGATTGATAGAATTGCAACAGAGAATCCTGATTTTAGGAAATATCTCAAAAATATAGAACTGTCATATAAAAAACACTCAAACAAAGACATTCAAACCCCTGAATGGGATATATGATAATATTTAATTTAAAAAGATATTACCAAATTCCTAATTAAGTCTTTGATTATTATGTTGGATTCTTAAATTTACAAAATTCAGGCAGGAACAATAGTTTTGCAACTCCAGTAGGACCGTTTTTCTGTTTTGCAACTATTATTTCTACTTCGCCTTTTGTTTGTGCGGAATTTATTTCCAGATACTCTTCTTCTTCGTAATAATAATTTTTTCTATACAGGAAAACAACATTATCAGAATGTTGCGCCAGAGCATCGCATTCTGCTAAATCTTCAGGACGCGGACGTTTATCTTTTGAATCACGTGACTTTTTAACAACTTCTGAGACAAGTATAATCGGAATCTCAAGTTCTATCGCCAACCGTTTAAAAGCACCGGCAAGGGTAGAAAGTTCTGTGATTCTATCCGTATCACCAATTAATCTTATCAACTGAAAATAATCAATTATTACAACTCCGTTTGGATTATTTTTTGCAAAAAATCTGATTTCTTCAAATAATTCTTTCCAATCTAGCGTACATCCCGAAATAATATGTATTAACTCTTCTTCCGCATATCCTGCCAGTTCATCCAGTGTTTCTGCAAACTTTTCCCACTCGGCTGTTAACAAGCAACCGCTATTTAATTTTTGATTATCAATTCCGGCATACGATGATACCATACGTGAAGCTATGAAGTGATCATTCATTTCATAAGAAACGTATAATACAGCTCTTTTCTGAGTAATAATATTATTCATTAAATTAATTGCAAATGCAGTTTTTCCCATAGAATGTCTGCCGGCAATTACAGTCAACTCTGAAGCATGCAAGCCGCCGAGTATTGAATCCAAATCATAAAATCCCGTGGGAATTCCCCATTGAAAAGCTTTTTTACTATGTCTTTCTTCAACTTCCTCACAAAATTTTAATAGCAAATTTCTTGCATTTTCTGTAGTCAAAATATCTTCCATACACACACCTGAATTAACAACAGGTGTAGTATATCATAATAATTTGGTTTTTGTCCAAAAATTACAAATCTTCAAATATTTTTTTCAATCTAAGATTTCAGATTCTTAATTACTTTTGTCGGATTTCCGACTGCAACTGTATTTGCGGGAATATCTTTTGTAACAACCGCACCAGCGCCAATTACAACATTATCACCGATGGTCACACCTGCCAAAATTGTTACGCTGCCGCCTATCCAAACATTATTTCCTATGCTCACGGGTTTTGCAAACTCATAAAATGTATTACGTTCTTCTGCATCAATAGGGTGACAGGCAGTATAAATACTGACATTCGGTCCTATAAAAACATTGTTGCCCATCTTAACTTTTGCACAATCCAGAATTATTAAGTTATGGTTTGCATAAAAATTGTCACCAACCTCTATATTATATCCATAATCACACTGAAACGGCGCTTCCACCCAAAGATTTTTTCCTGCCTTACCGAGAATTTTTCTGAGCAATCTCTCTTTTTCTTCGCTCTGTGAAGGTCTTAAAAGATTGTAATCATAATTCATTTCTTTTACTTTTATACGTTCTGCGGCAAGTTCCTTATCAGGCGCATAGTACATTTCACCGTTCAGCATTTTATCTTTTTCACTCATCGTTATCAACCCTTTCTTACGACTTGAGTATCTTTAAATTTATTTATATTCTTTATTGCTTACCGGTTCAAGCCAGGTTGTTATATTATTTGGAATATTTGTTTCTATAGAAATATGTGCAAAAATGCTGTCAGGAGCTGCACCATGCCAGTGTTCAACATTTGGTGCAATCTTTACGATATCACCCGGTTTAAGAATTTGAATTTCTTTCCCTTTTTCCTGATACCTACCCTCTCCTGCAGTTACAAGTAATATTTGTCCTCCGGAATGTTTATGCCAGTTTGTCCTTGCACCTTTTTCAAAAGTTACGTTTCCTATGGAAGAATTCCAGACATCGTCCTTCTGGCAAAGCATATTCAGGTAAGTTGTACCTGTAAAGTACTTGTTATAAGGATTTATATCACCCAATTTAAAAGGTTGTTTAAAATCTACAGTCATTTTATTCGCTCCTATTTCATTTTTTAAACTTCTAAGAGCCGCAAGAGCATTTGGAAAACCTACATAAGGAAGACATTGAACAATTGCAGCAGCGATTGTCTCTGGAGTGTTACCAGCTTTCATTGCTCCTGAAATATGGCTCTTTAAAACACCTGTATCGCCTGTGGTAGTCAGAATACAAATTGCTAAAAGTTCCCTTGTCTTTGTATCCAGAACACCTCTTGTATAAATATCTCCAAACAAAAATTCTGTCAAAAATCTTGCCGCATCATCACCGATACCATCAGGAAGTCCCTGCATATCTCTTGCAATTTCATCTCCATATAAAGGAGTTTGAATTTCAGAACCTTTAGTAAATCTTTCGTTTTCGCTTACTGTTCCTGCTTTTTCCAGTGGCGTGGAAATATTTCTTGAAGCAAGAACTTCGTTCAATACACCGAGAGCATTAAGAGTTTTGGGAAAACCTATAAACGGCGCGCATAAATAAATTGTTTCTCTAAGTTCAAGAGGAGTAACACCTACGTTTAATGCCGCATTAATGTGTGCATTTAATTGAGGCAGTGTTTGCTGCACCGCGAGGGACGTAACTGTTATCATCTCTCTTGTTTTCATATCCAGAGAGCCGACAGTAAATACTTCTCCGAAAATATACTTTTGCAGAATTTCCATCATTTCGGGATCATTTCCTACATTCGGATTCCAATCTGATTTAAATAATGCTTCATAATTCTTTTTGCAAATATCTGCTCTTGTCATATTTAAACCTTCTTTCTTAATAGTTTTTGCAAAAACAAATCCCGGTTGAAAAAACATTAAACACAAGATTGCAGCAAGAAATTTTCTCATCTTCATACTTCTAACCCCATTTCATACGCTTGTTTAAGTGCCGGATTATCTTCAATATCTCCGATATCTGTTGCACCCAAGCCTTTAACTACACCTTTAAGTTTTGTTTGTTCATAACAATCAATCCAGCCCTGAAGACCTTTAATTGCCCCATCCATTGAATATTCTCCAGTATCTGCTGCAGTTGCAAGCAGATAAATATCTTTGAAAGAATAATCCGAAGAAAAAAGAGGATTGGTACGGTCTATAAGTGTTTTCATCTGACCTGACATTTCGTAATAATAAACCGGTGTTGCCCAGACGATTACATCTGCAACTTTCATTTTTTCTACAATTTCAACAGCATCATCTCTTATTACGCATTTTTGTGTATTCTGGCATGCAAGACAGCCCTTGCAAAACCCAATATTCTTGTCATACAAATAAATTACTTCTGCGCTATTTCCGGCTTCCTGTGCACCTTTTTGAAATTCTTGTGCTAGTCTGTTGGAATTACCGTTCTTTCTCGGACTTGTACCAATAATTAAAACGTTCTTTGACATAATGATTCCTTTTTCAAAACTCTCACTTTAATATTATAAAGCTTTAGAGCTGCTATCAGTCAAGTGGGAATCGTTTATCTAATCCGTTTAAGTATTATTATCAGACAAATTATATTTTTTTAGTATTTTAATTATTTTTTTATCAAGATATGCAGACTCTGACGGACGATTCAGAGAATTGTATATTTCTCTTGATTTCTTATACATTTTGACAGCATCCTGCGGTTTTCTTCTCTCTATCATGCTTGCCAGATCGGAATATGCAAATGCAAGCTGAATTGCGACTCCTTCTTTCGGAGTCGGCTTGCGCATAACACTGTCAAAGTTTGCCGCATTGTTTTCATAATTTACCATAATCTTTTTACAGCATTCTTTTTTCCGTCCAAGTACGTTTAAAAGTGATTTTCTATCACCTGTTCTGCGGTAAATTTTTTCTAAATCAACAAGCCGTGCAAGTTCATGTAGTCCATCATTTTTTTTACGGCTGTTTTCAATTGCTAAATTTAACAGTTCTTCCGCTTTTTTCGTCATATTAAATCTGATACATACTTTACTCAACTCACTTATCAATAAATCACTTAGCCTTGTATTACCATCTGTTTTTAGTTTTTCTGAAAGCTTAACTGTTTCCTCGCATAAACTCTTCAATTCATTTGTACGTACAAACAAATCTCCTAATTTACGAAAATCCCGTTTTACACTCAAAACATTTGATTGACTATTCAGACAGCTTGCAGAAAATTTTCTATATGCCTGCTGTACGAATTCTTCTTTTGTACCAATTTTCCCCAACGTAATTAAAAGTTTCATATATAAATAAAAAGT
>CAZXQM010000115.1:0-4404 GCA_964643455.1 uncultured Vampirovibrio sp.
AGCACCGTAGGGGCGCGAATCCCATTTACATAATATCGGGATGTAGCGCAGTTTGGTAGCGCACCGTGTTCGGGTCGCGGGGGTCGCAAGTTCGAATCTTGTCATCCCGATATCTTTTAAAGAAAGTTCCGGAAATTCCGGAACTTTTTTATTCAAATTCTAATTTTTGTATTTCTATGGATTCATTAATTTATATTAACCCCAGTAATTACAGCCCTTTTAGCCTCATGATGTAACGATTTGTAAACATTTTATCAAAAACCCTAAAGTTTTTGAAAAAAATGCCGTTAACATACCTGTAAGCAAAAAGCAAAACAAAATCGTGTATAAGAGGGATTGGTAAACACAAATTTACTCCTCCCGCTGTTGATTAAGAGGTATAGTGATGGACGAACATGAAGCACTAATTGAATATTCTGAAATGACATCATTTGATTTTAATTCAAAAGAATTTCAGGAAGTAAGAAGGGATTACATTGAATGCAGGGATGTTGTATCGAACATTTTGCAGTTAGTTAAAGGTGTTGTTAATACTTTAAAAACTGCAAAAAATTATTAAGGAGTATCAATGAATTCTAAGGAAAAATATGATAATAAATGTTTTTTGCCGGATTGGCTTGAGGTCGATTTAAGCCAGGCAAAAGAAGGGCAGACAAAAAAGGAGGTATGCCTAGAGAGCAAACAGCGTAAAGACCTAGATACATTATTAAAAGAACTTGATGAAATCAAGCAAAACATTGAAAAAGCTGCAGAAAAGCAGCACCGTCTGGCAAACTTAATGAGTAATTATACCGGTGAATTTGCAAAATAAACTCATTGTTTCAACGGGCAGAATTTTAAGCAAAAAAGAACAGTAGTTATGAGATACTGTTCTTTTTGCTTTATTTATTCTTATTTTTCATTCGGAAAAATATTTTAAGTCCCTAAACCATCAAAATCTGTTTATTTAGAAAATTCTTCTGTTCCAATCCGTTCGCCTGCATTAATTTATTTGAAAGACCGTAATCAGACTACAAAATGTCAAACCTTTTCCAATCGTTTAATATTAACTTATGCTATAATAAACTAGAATTCAGGAGGCGAGTTATGAAAAAACGGGCAATAATTGTTGTCATTGATTCAATGGGAATAGGGGCAATGCCTGATTGTGAAGAATTTGGCGATATAAAAGAGTGCAATACGCTTAAAAATGTATGTGAATTTAACGGAGGATTAAACCTCCCAAATCTTGAACGAATGGGACTTGGCAATCTTCAAAATCTTAAAGGAATTGCAAAGACTGAAACTCCTATTGCCCAATACGGTATATTGCAGGAAAAATCAAAAGGAAAAGACACAACGACGGGGCATTGGGAAATCGCAGGGCTTGTTAGTGAAAAACCTTTTGCGACATTTCCGGAAGGTTTTCCAAAAGAACTTATTAACAAGTTTACGGAAGAAACCGGCTGCGGCGGAGTTCTTGCTAATATTCCGGCAAGCGGTACCGCAATCATTGAACAATTGAACGACGAACATCACCGGACAAAGTTTCCGATTGTTTATACTTCTGCAGACAGTGTTTTCCAAATTGCACTTGATACTGATATGATACCGCTTGAAACACTTTATGAGTGGTGCAAAATTGCAAGAAGGATTCTCGATGAGGGCGGATATAACGTAGCAAGAGTCATTGCACGTCCTTACAAGGTTATTGACGGCAAGCCGACAAGGATTTCTAAAGACAGAAGAGATTACTCAATGGCACCTCCTAAAGATACTATTTTGGATAAAATTAAGAATGCCGGAGCCAAGGTAATCGGCATTGGAAAAATTGAAGATATTTTTTCCAGAGCCGGTATTACTCATGCTATTCATACAGGTTCTAATAAAGAAGGTCTGGAACTTACAATAAAGGCATTGGATGGCAGTCTCGATTTGGACAATATTAAGTATCAGGGTGTAAATATTACAGACAACAACAGGGAAATGATTTTCACAAACCTTGTAGATACTGATATGCTATACGGTCATAGAAATAATGCAAAAGGTTACGGTAAAGCTATAGAAGAAATTGACGAATATTTGTCACAAATACTTCCGTTAATCAGCGAAAATGACCTTTTAGTAATTACTGCCGATCACGGCTGCGATCCGACAGTTCCGGGAACAGACCATACAAGAGAGCAAGTTCCGGTACTTTATTATTCTCCGGCATTAGAAGCAAAAGATTTAGGTATTGAAATTGGCTTCGATTCAATAGCGAAGAGAATATCCGATTGGTTATTTTAATTTTCTGAATTTAAGTGTATAATTAATATAGTTTAGAAGGAAATACGCTTAGAAGTTCGAAAAAAATTATATAACTTCTATTCGGTTTCTTAGCTAATATAATAAAAAAGGAGAAACTCAAATGAACGTAACAGTAAATGATTCTTGTATCGGCTGCGGCGCATGCGAATCAATTTGTGACGCAGTATTCCACGTAGAAGATAAAGCAGAAGTAATTGCTTCAGCTATTGCAGGTAATGAAGAATGTGTAAAAGAAGCAGCAAATGCCTGCCCTGTTTCAGCTATTGAAGTGGAATAAATTTAAAATAACCTTTTTAAATACGGGCGGAATCGAAACGATTCCGCCCGTATTAATTTCTAGATATTTTCAAACGAATCTATTACAATATCAACAATTGCAGTTCCGGAATAATTAATAGCTTTCTCAAGTGCCGGAATAAGTTCCTCTTTTTTTCTTACACGTACTGCGAAGAGGTCATACGCTTCGGCAATCTTTGTAAAATCCGGATTAATCATTTCTACTTGATATTTTGTTTTATATATTTTTTCTTGAAGTTCTCTTACCATTCCAAGGTAACTGTTGTTCATAATAATTATTTTGACAGGAATTTTATGCTCCCTGCATGTTGCCAGCTCCTGCAAATTCATCTGAAAAGAGCCGTCACCCGTAATATTTAGAACAAGATTTTCAGGCTTTGCAATATGCGCTCCGATTGCAGCCGGAAGCCCAAACCCCATGGTTCCCATACCTCCGGAAGTTATAAATTTTCTTGGTTTATTAAAGTTAAAAAACTGTGCAGTCAGCATCTGGTGTTGACCGACATCAGTTACAACTATAGGCTCATAATATTTCGTAAATTCGGACAACGTTTCCAGAACAAAAGAAGAATAAAGGCTTTGGGGTTCCACCGGCATAAATTCTTCCTTCAATACATCCGCTTCCATACGCCACTTGTCCTGAACATGAAACTTTTGTTTTTCTCTTATACATTCTTTCAGAAAAGTTTTTACATCTGATAGAATCTGAAGATTGAAATTTCTTTCGGAATGTTTAATATTAACAGAAATAATTTTGCAATCTTTTGCAAAATCGTTTTTCTTACAGGTAGAGCGGTCTGAAAATGCCGTACCAAATGCAATAAGAAGATCACATTGCTTCAGTGCTTCATTTGCAGAATCGACGCCATTGAGTCCTACCATACCGAGATATAAATTATTTTCAGAAGGATAAATTCCGATTCCCATAAGTGTCGAAACAACGGGCAATTGAAGGATTGAAACAAATTGCTCAACTTCTTCTGCAGCATCAATGCAGCCGCCGCCTATGAGTAAAAGCGGATTTTTAGCAGAATTTACAAGTTGAATAAATTCCGTTAAATCGGGCATTTTTTCTTCAATTTCATCTTCTTCCCGCAATATGTGTTTTGATGAATTTTGCGGGGATTCAAGAAGATTTCGCGGTAAAGCAACAACAACAGGACCTTTAACTCCGGATTGCGCTTCTCTGAAAGCTTCTTTTATCAGTTCGGAAATATTATCCCCTTCTTTCAGAACAAAAGTTTTTTTAGCGCAAGTTTGTGTTATTGATTTTATATCAACTTTCTGAAAAATTTTTTCGCTGTTATTTGTTTTTGTAACATCTCCAGCAAGTATTACAAGCGGTGTCGAATCCGCGTAAGCATTTGCTATACCGGTAATTGTATTTGTGAATCCAGGACCTGAAGTCACAAGTACGACACCTGTTTTCCCGCTTACTCTCGCATAACCTTCCGCCGCATGTACAGCAGCCTGCTCGTGTCTTACAAGATAATGTTTAATCTTTTTTACCTTGGAAAGCTCATTATAAATACTGAGCACAGCAGCTCCCGGATAGCCGAAAATACTGTCGACTCCAAGTTCTAATAATGTATCTGTGAGAGCGGATGCTGAAGTTTTTACCTGTAAAAGATTTGTCATGTTACGGGTATTATACATCAAATAACAGAGAGTGGTAAATAGTTTGACAAAATAAAAAAAGAAAGGGTTGATTTATAATTTTGTTTAACGTAGAATAGTCATGCATTTTGTGCCGTATGGCGGTTTGAAAATTAAATATTGTTTTATTTGAAGAATCTTCGGTTTTTCGATAATATTATC
>CAZXQM010000116.1:0-4317 GCA_964643455.1 uncultured Vampirovibrio sp.
AGAATCTAAGTTTAAATAACCTCAACAATAAAAGCTAATTTTTATGCATAATTTTTCACATGATAAGTCTTTTATTAGTCTTAAAAAAGCACTACAAGCTTGTGCTATAGCAAATGAGCAAGGATATAATGAGGCCAAAACACATTTAAAGAGTTTAAGAAAATCCATAAAAAAAGCCTCTGAAATCATTTCAGAATGTATAGAGGACATGAAACTGTACCATATTAACGATAAAAATATAATTCAAAGTATTAACACTCATTTGCAAATTGTACAAACAAAATTTGATCAGACATATATTGATGCTAAAGATAGTTTAAACTACAAAAAAAATATGTCCTCACAATTTAATATTACCCTTTTTGGAAAAACTAAAGCAGGGAAAAGTACTTTGATGGAAATACTGACCCATGGTGATGGCTCTCATATGGGTCATGGGGGACAGCGAACTACAAGAGATGTACGTAGCTATGAATGGAAAGGCATGAGTGTAACAGACGTACCTGGAATAGAAGCTTATGGTGGGCAAGAGGATGACAGCAAGGCTGAAGAAGCTGCAATTTATGCAGATTTGATTCTATTCATGATTACAGCTGGGCAGCCAGAAGGAGCAGAGGCAGATTGGATGATTAAACTTAAGAAAATGGACAAGCCCATTTTATGCATTTGTAATTATAAACAAAGTTTAGGTGAAGATTTAAATGACTTTAGATTAAAACGTCTGTTGTCTAACCCTGAAAAGTTAGAACAACGAATGAATATAAATGAATTGAATCAACAGTTTAATACATTTTTAAAGGAACAACTACCAAATGAACATGTGTCTTTTATTGTTTCACATTTGTTAGCTAAGTTTTACTCACAACAACCTAAATACCTAGAAGTTAGAGATGAATTAGAAAAGATAAGTCGATTTTCTTCCGTTGAAAGAGCTATTATAAATGAAGTTCTTACAAATGGTGTATTACATCGCAAAAAATGTTATCTTTCTATAATAGATGCTCCATTATATCAACAAATGAATCAGCTCTATGTATTTAGTTCTAATGCGTATAGCCAATTCCGTATGGTTCAAGATAAAATCTCTCTTTTTGATGATTGGTGTGAAAATTTCAATAAAAATCAAAAAGATCAATTATTAAGTATCGTATCTAATGAATTTAATAAGCTAAGAAATTCAGTATCTGGATTTATTGAAAAACATTTAGAAGATAAGAATGTAGAAAGTGCATGGAATGAACATTGTAATAACTATAAAATACAATACAATATAGAAAGTTTCATTTGCAATATAGGGGACAAGTTGAAAGAAAAAGTAAATGAAATTTTTACAGAACTAGAAGTTGAAATGAAATTCTCATTTCAAGTAAATATTGATAATAAATTAGGGGATTACACGTTTGTAAATTGGAAAAGGGGTATGAGATGGGCTGGAACTTTAGGATATGCTGGTTTTGCTATAGCAGGTTTGCTACTAGGTACTAGTCCTTTAGGCTGGGCTGCATTGGGGGTTACAGCCTTTTTTAGGCTTTTATCTTGGTTTTGTGATTCTAGGGAAGAAAAATTAAAAAAATCCCGTATTCAATTAGAAGAAAAATTAAAAACAAATATTGATAAGGCTGAGAAACGTGTTAAATTTAAAATAATAAAATGGTATGATGCCAATATTATTAAGCAAGAAAAGCAAGTTTCAAGACGTTTACGTTTAGTAGGCAAAAGTCTACTTTCCCTTTCTAATGGGGAAAGGGAGCTTGCATTAGGATATAATAAGAACCATAAAGATATAACCAAAATGATTGTTGCTAATATCTTCAAGTCTATGGGTATTTCTATGATAGAGTTTGACCGTATAATTTGTGCAGCAAGAGTTCCTGGCAGGAGAATAGCACTAGTTATAAATGGTCGAGAGAATCTTCCAATAAAATTATCAGAACTGGCAGCTCGCCTTGGAAATAAAGAAGAAATTAATGTAATAAAGTTAGATTCAAGTAAACCATTAGAAAGTCAAATAATTTTTTTGCTTAAATATTTTGGCATTAAATTAAAGCCGTTAATAAAAAAAGTTAACAACAATTCACAAACAGTCGTATATCTATTTAACAATAGCTATAATCAAAAAGAATTAGATTCATTGGATCTTATTCAGCAAATTATGAATGTTCATATTATATTAAAGTAAGATTATGAATGGTATTAAAATTCAAGAATTAAGCCGAAATGCTATCAATTTATTTTCGGAAACTTCAAAGGCTTTCTCTACTTCTACTTTAGAAGTAATTAGGCAACGTTCTAAATTTGTTCCTACAAAATTTGTAGATGAAGACAAAAAAATAAGAATTGTCTTTGTTGGACAATATAGTGCAGGTAAATCTTCCATCCTGTCCATTCTAACAGGTCAGCAACTAGAGGTTGGACAAGGTGTAACTACAAATACTTGTCATTATTTAGACTGGAATGGTATTGAGGTGGTTGATACTCCTGGTATTCATACACAAAAACGTCCAGATCATGATGAAATTACCTACCAGGCAATGTCAGAGGCAGATCTTATAGTTTTTGTATGTACTGCAGAGGGGTTTAGTGAAAGTCTGGGCACACATTTTCGAAAGCTATTGGTAGATAAAGGAAAAGGGAAAGAAATGATGTTGGTCTTCAATAAGATGGAAGATTCGAAATATGGAAATATAAAAAAAGGGCAAGAAGAATTCTTTAAATGTGATGTATTACCTGTAATATCTCCTGAATATAACTCAGAAGACCTTTATATAACTTATATCGATACTTATTCTTATCTCGATTCATTGGAGGCTGATGGTAATGATAAGCAACAATTGTTAGAAATGAGTGGTTATATGGACTTATTTAATAACATTAATAGGTTTATAAAAGAAAAAAAAGTATTAGGAAAATGTACTACATCTTTATATAAGCTAGAACAGTTGCTTTCAGAATCTCTATCAGAATTTAAGACGGAGGATTATTATGCAGATGGTTCATTAAATTTACTAAACCAACAACGAAAAGTGCTTGTTGAAGCTAAGGAACATATTCAATCCAAAGCTTACTATATTGTTCGCAATAATACACAAACAGTTCGTAATTGGGGGGATGAGATTGCAAATCAACTATCTTCTGTAGATAGTGAAGAACAAGTAAACAAACGTCTTCAGGAAAAATACGATGAAACTGATACCATTTATGCTAAAGCTGTAAAGGAACTAGAAGGCGTAATAAAGTCTGAAAATGATGTATTACATAAATTTTCAACAAAATTAGAGAGCTCTGAATTCGCTAAAGATTTGAAATCAGCTATTGAAAGAAAAATTGGAGAAATTAAAATGTCCAAGCAAACTTCATCCAAATTACGTGGAGGTGTACAAAAGGCTGGTGAAGTAGGTAAATGGTTATCTGATTTTGCAAAAGGTAAAAATGCAAAGTCTGGTTGGGATGCTATTTTTAAACTAAATTCATATTCTGGATCAGATGCACACCAAGTAGTACTTAAAGTAGGGCATTTTTTTGGTCATAAGTTTGAGCCTTGGGAAGCAGTTAAAACAGCTTCCAAAATAGGTAAATTTGGAAAAATATTGGGAGCTGGAGGTGTACTGATTGGAGTTGTTTTACAGATTTGGGAAGATAACCAAGAAAGTAAGGCAGAAAGACAGCTGATTTCTTACCGAAGTGAAATTAGAAATACGTTTGCAGAAGCTGCAAATGCTATTGATTTAAGATTTGATGAAGATACTCAATGTTGGATCAATGAAAATATATCGCCTAAAATCTCTGAGATAGATAATCAGATTCAGGCAATTGAAAACGGGTTTCAGATAAAAGATCGCGAATTTCAAATTCTTCATTCTTTACTTGAACAAACTAGAAACTTGATAAAAGAAATACAGATGGCAAGTTGAATTATTAATTGTTATTATATCCCCAGAAATTATTTACGACATTGTAGATTCAGCCGGTTTCTTTTCAAAGAAACAGTATGCCGCGATAGCCGACAAGGAATTGGCAACGAAGTTGTTGAAAAAACGATGCCTGGAGTACTCTATTTGTAATAGCCAACTCGTTCAGACAAAAGTCCGGCTTATCCAGATAAAAACCGCCAGACGTTTGGTGAAAGTTGCATGATTTTCTTTATCCTTACAGACGGAGTGGTTTTAGAAATGGTGAACAATCTTTGTTGCGGCAGCTTACAACTCACCGCAACAAAGATTGTCTGTTTTCCCGGTATTCTTCGGAGTACCAATATCTACCTATATTGATACAATATCCGTTGGAGAATAAATTTTGTCATGCGATATCTGTTTATCA
>CAZXQM010000117.1:0-4235 GCA_964643455.1 uncultured Vampirovibrio sp.
TAAAAAACTCCCCAGGTTGGACTCGAACCAACAACCTACCGGTTAACAGCCGGTTGCTCCGCCATTGAGCTACTGAGGATTATTCAGTCTTATTCTGTTTTACATTAAGTGCTTTCGTACCTAACGATTACTTTATTATAGTAGCAAATAAAAATTTTTTGTAAAGAGGTTTATTTTGTTTAGTTATGATATTTTGTCAAAATCTTTTTAATCTGGTTTGCCAGTTCGTTCTGATTGAAGTTATCTTTTGCAATATAATAATCAACATGAATATGATTAAGTTTATCTTTGGCACTTTTTTCCGGCATAGAACTCATAACTATTATTGGAATATCTGCATACATCTCATCATTCTTCAAGCGTTCAATAAATTTATAGCCGTCAACTTTAGGCATTATCAGGTCGGTAATAATTAAATCATAGTGGTGAAGCTTCAGTTTGGCAAGAGCTTCTTCAGCATCTAAGACAGTGTCAACTAAATAACCAATGTTAAGTAGGATATTTTTAATCATGGTTCTTGTTGTTATAGAATCATCAACAATAAGAATACGTTTATATGACAAAACATCGAAAGGTAAAAGCTTAGAATTACTTGCCAATGTAACTGTTTTATTAAAATCAAAATGCATAATATCCTGCATATTTAGGACTAAACATAATTCGCCAGAAGCAAGGTTTGTGATGCCTGAAATATTTTTGACCTTATATAAAGGCGGGGGAAGCTTCTTTTGTAAAATGTCCTGATCACCTAAAAGTTTGTCTACTACGAGACCTATTATTTTATCATCCGATTCTATAATTAGTATTGTTTCTTTTTCCCCTCTCGCTACGGGTTCCAGTTCCAGGATATCAGACAGGTAGTATAGAGGGATTATGCTGTTATTGTAAGTTATTGTTCTTATACCGTTATTTGTTTTAATCTCGTTTTGATTTTTGAGTATAAATGTCGTGATAACCTGAATAGGTATTGCAAATATTTGACCGGAAATTTGTACCAAAAATACTCTCAGGGTAGTTAAAGTTACCGGGATTTCTATATGTACGCAGCTTCCTTTTCCAAATTCTGAGATAACTTTAACTTTTCCGTTAAGCTGCGAAATTTTTGTCTTGACAACATCAAGTCCAATACCTCTTCCGGAAATACTTGTAATAGAATCTCCTGTTGTAAATCCGGGCCAAAAGATGATATTCATAATAGCCTCATCTGTCATAGAATCAATATCTTCTTGAGTTAAAAAACCACGTGATACTGCCCTGTCTTTAATTTTTCCCAGATTAAATCCCTGACCGTCATCAAAAACATCTATTATAACTTTGTTATCATCCTGTTTTGCTGATAGAAGAATCTTTCCGACAGGATTTTTACCATTTGCAATTCTTTCTTCTCTTGATTCAATACCATGGTCAATTGCGTTTCTTAAAATATGAATAAGCGGTGTTTTAATTTCTTCAATAATTTTTTTATCGGCACATGTATCTTTACCCTCGATTTCAAAGTCAATATCTTTGCCTTTTTCATTTGCAATATCTCTTACCATTCTGGAAAAAGAGTTAAATACTGTAGAAATAGGAAGTACACGTATATTTTTAACCATTGATTCCATCTCATCAATGATTAAACGCATTTTCATGTCATCTTCTTTATAAGAGCGATAGAGTGAATTTAAATCATAGATTGTTTTTGAAATATTTTGCGTGATATCCATCAAAAGTGAGAATACCTGCTTTATAAACACATTTGTATACTGGTCTACATTTCCGGACTGTAGATATTTTCTGTTATAGTATCTCAAATAGTTTGAAGTTTTTAACAAATCTTTTTGACAGTTTTCATTTGTATTTTTGATGGAATCAATTTTGTCAAGGTGTTTTTCTATCTTAATCTTGGTTATAATTAATTCCCCCAGCTGGTTAACAAGCAAATCCAGTTTCTGAGCATTAACGTGAAGTGTTTTAATTTCGGTCGTTGCTGTCAGTTTATTGCCGGATGTTGCCTGTGTTGAGATGCTTTTAATCTCATTTACAATGTTATCTTTCTTGTAATTCAGCTCAAGAAGTTGTTTCATAATTTCAAGCTGCTGAAGAATTAAATCATTGTCTATGTTTTCATTAGGTGATGCACAATACTCAATTGCACTCTTAAGAGTAACAGTCATTTGTTCCTCTAATTGTACAGAGTTCTCCAGAATAAAATGAAGAATATCAATAATGACATTGATAATTTCATTAATGTTAGGGTCATATATTCCTTCTTTTAATTGTAAAATATCGGTTTCGATTTCTTTTGCATGGAGGCTGCTGTTCTGAAGCAGAGAAATTTTTTCTACAATATCAAAAAAGGTTAAACTTGCTTCTTTCGTTTCAATACAGGATGTTGTAAATTTTGCGGCAGCAGAACTTAATTCATTTCTAAGTTCCAGAATTTCACTTATAGTAAGCGTATTTGTTGCATTCATAACAAAATCAATTTTGGCAAGGATATTGTCAAGTGAAATTTTTACTTCATACAAATTTGATTCCGCAATAAGACTGTAAATTTTTTGGATTTCTTCTTTTAAAAGTATGATATCTACGGTTTCTTCTTCTGGTACAATGCCATCAATGATTTCAAAACAATTATTGAAAGAGCTGTTGATTTTTTCTTGGTTAATTGCAATATTCGATATTTCGCTCTTTTCTGGAATATTTGTAATTGATACAATTGATTCATTTTGATGAAGAGTTTGCCTTTTAATTTCAATTTTTAATATAGATTCAAGATTGGAAATAGTTGCAGTATATTCTTCATCAATTATTTCACGACAGTTTTTAACGGATTCTTGCAGATATCTTGATGCAGTTTCAAGGGCTTTAAACATCAGGTTAATAATATTATTGTCAAGAACACATGGTTCGTTATTAACAGCATCAAAAATATCTTCCATCTTATGGAAAATACCTTGAATATTATTAAAACCTACCATTTTAACAGCACCTTTCAGGCTGTGTAAATCACGATAAACAGATGCAATTAAATCTTTATCTTCAGGCATCTTTTCCAACAAATAGAGGTTATTAAACAAGCGCTCAAGAAGCTCTTCCGCTTCTCCTTGGAAGATTATATACATTTCTCTATTGTTATCTTTGCCTAAAGAATCCAAACCGCTACCCTCTTATTATTCTTTAATTATCGTCTATAGCGGAATTTTTGATGTTATAAGACAAATTATTCAATTTTAAAATATTTTCAGAGTTAGATTGTGTTATTTGTGCAAGATTTTTTGCAATTGCAGAAGTTTCTTCATCTATAATATTCAAACGTTCTATAATATCATTCTGTTTTTTTGCACTTTGATTAATTACTTCAAGTGAATCCAGAGTTTCTTTGATTAAGTTTAATAATGTTTCAGAGTTAGAAGAAACAATATTAATGTCTTTTACAACAGATTCTATTTCTTTGGAACCTTCTTCGGTTGCCATAACAGTGGAATTTGTAGTGCACTGAATATTATTTGTGAGAGAAGATATTTTTGTTATAGCCTGTTTTGACTCATCTGCAAGTTTTCTGATTTCACTTGCAACAACAGCAAAACCTTTGCCATGTTCACCAGCTCTTGCGGCTTCAACAGCGGCATTCAATGCTAGCATATTGGTTTGTTCCGCAATATCATCAACCACACTTATTGTGTTTCCTATTTGTTGTGAATGTTCTGAGAGTTCGAGGATAAGTTCTGCAATCATCTGAATTTTCTGTCTTAAAACAAGCATTTTTTCTGCATTTACAGAAATTGAATCGTGTTCTTTCTGTGAAAAACTGATTGATTGATTTACTTGTTTTTCTGCATTTCTGGTGGTTGCACAGCATTCTTCTGACAAAAATTTTAATCTTTCTATAAGTGTTGAAAGAGTTTTTGCATTGTTTACAAGATTTTCGGACAAATGTTTTTGAGAACTGATTGTATCTGCAAATTCAGCTGTCATTTCAGTAATTGAACTAGATTGAAGATATACAGTCTGGCGAATAGAGCGGAGTATCCACTGCTTTGTAAAGAAATGCACAGTAAGATATATTACGACTATTAATGCCAGAAATGCAACAGTATCATAAAGTGCGATATTATTTATTTTGGCAAAAAACAAAAACAGCAGCCCTGCGATTACAAATACTGCTATATCTAACATACACTTAATATTAAATTTCTGGTTTAGTCCAATCTTAAATTCACTTTGCACTTCTTCTCTCCTATAGTTTTTTT
>CAZXQM010000118.1:0-2728 GCA_964643455.1 uncultured Vampirovibrio sp.
AAGAAGAGGTAAATGTATGTTGAAAAAATTCCTTTCAATCTTTTTTACACTCAGTATTTTGAGCATTAATTCGCTTTCTGTTTTTGCGCAGACAGCAGAACAGACAATCGCTGTAGAGCATCTTGACGTTCATAAAAAGGCTCCTTGTGATGCTGTTACAATAACAAATCTTAGAAATGTTATTGAAGCAGGGAATGTTCTGCAATTTGTTTTTGATGAACAATATTTTTCTAAATGCTCAAAAGCTGGTGAACTTGTAAATTTTGTTGTTCCTCAAGCTCTTTATACAACTGAAGGAACACTTTTACTCCCTTGTAATACAAAGATTGTAGCTGAAGTTATTAATGTTGAAAAACCAAAGTGGTTCAATAAGAATGCAAGAGTAAGTCTAATTTTTAGAAAAATTGTATTTCCTGATAATACTTGCATAGACATTAAAGCAAGACCTTTTACTAATGATTACAAGCTCAAAGAAGGTCCTTGGACCACTGCAGGTAAGCTGGTTCTGTCTACATTAACACTCGGTATTGTAGGTGCAGGTGCCGGTGTAGGTTTTGCATTTATTCCAAACCCTGCTGAAATCGGTGCTGGCTTAGCTATCGGTATTCCTATCGGTTGTGGAGTCGGGCTTGTAGTAGGGTTAATTACTCCAGGTTGCCATTACAAAGCTAAACAAGGTGAAGCTGTTTATGCAATATTAATGGATGAAGTTAGTATTTGCAAATAAAATGTAAAATTGCTTATTAAAAAGGCTTCCAATAATTGGGAAGCCTTTTTTGTATCTTTATATAATCTGACTAGGCAATGCAACAGAGCCCTTTTCTAGTCGTTTTTGGAGTTCGCCTACAGGATTATAGAATGGTGAAACCGTCATGATTCTTGCTGCAATATCCGGGTAGTGATAAATAAATTTGAGTTCACTTTCTGTTAATGGTTTTTGTGTATGTACGTTGGCATAGCGTGCAAGTTCTAATATATTTCTAGCCTCATTTTCGTCTTTGAATTCAATTTCAAGCTTGTCATATACGTTTCTAAATCCTTTTATACCGCCGTATTCACCGGTTGTAATCATTCTGCCTGTTTCGATTATTTCCGGCTCACCGCGTCCCAATTCTTCAAAATCATATAGCTCATAGTTTCTGCGGTCTTTGAGTGCTCCATCAGCGTGGATTCCGGATTCATGTGCAAATGCATTGTCGCCTACTGCGGGCTGGTTGATAGGTATAGGTAGACCAAACGCATAAGCTGTATACTTTGCTAGCTTCCAAGATTTACTCAAATCAATTTGTTCATCAATTTCGTAATTCCCTTTGAAACCGGCAGATTTTAGAACGGCAAGCAAGCAGGAAACCAAATCCGCATTTCCGGCACGTTCGCCCATACCGTTTATAGCAGTATTTATATATGCGTCAACTCCGGCATCAACAGCTGCTCTTGCACCTTCAGCAGAACAGGCAACAGCCATTCCAAGATCATTATGATAATGTAATTCAATTGGCATTTGTGTTTCTTTGGCAAGCTGATATATTCTTTCATAAGTTGTTTGGGGATCTTCATAACCCAGAGTATCACAATATCTGAAACGATAAGCTCCACATTTTTTTACTTCTTTTGCAAGCTTAATGAGGTAATCCAAGTTACTTCTTGAGGCGTCTTCAGCATTAACACCGATTATTTTAGCACCTTTTGAAACTGCGCATTCAACTGCTTCGCAGGTCATTTTTAAAATATCATCAGGAGTTTTTTTACCCAGATATTTTCCATTAATCATTTGTTCTGATGTTGATTGGGATAAATTACAATTTTCCAGTAGTGGACAATTTGTGAAGGATTTTTCTACATCAGCCACTATTGCCCGCATCCAGCCTGATAATTTTGTTTTTTTAATAACCCCGCGTTTTACAAGCTCTAAATTTGCATTCAAATAATTTAACTCGTGCATAGTAGTCGGAAACCCGAATTCTGACTGTGTTATACCCATATCATCAAGCATCAGGTTTATAATGGTTTTTTGTAGTTTCGCAAGCCCTAATCTTGAAGTTTGAACTCCATCTCTGTTAGTTACGTCTACGAAATAAATTTTTGGCATAAACCCCTCCTAGCCTATTTTACATATATTACACTATTTATTTAGCACCTGCAAGTAAAGATTATGTAAAGTCAGGAATTTAACGGTTAAAGACTTTAGTTTTAGCAGTATTAATACTATCAGTTATTGAATCTTTTATTATGGTAATTTTTTCAATGTTGTTGCCAATTGATTTTGTACTTCTATTAGTACCAGATGATGAACAAAAACCAAGCATTAGAATAAATGCTCCTATACATCCGAGACATGCGGTTGTTATTATAGAATCTTTCTTTTTTTCATTGAGTGTGGAATCTATATCATTCAAATTAAACTTTTTGCCGTTTCCGTAATTACCAATATTTATTTTTTGTTTGTATGTTATATGTTCCTCTTGATTATTGATTTGAGCATTTTTGAAAACATACAAATCAACGGTATTATTCTTTGCTGGATCAATAAAAAAATGACTATTTTTTTCTGCAAATTTTTTTTCTGTTGTTTTGTCGTTTTTATCCGGAGCTCTTAGCTTATCTACAATATTACATACTACTTCATTCTGTGTACGGGAAAAGTTTATATGCGGGTTTTTGTATATACCGGTGAAACTGGTAGAATCAACTTTGTTAATCATAAATTTTCTCCTATAAAAATTTTGCT
>CAZXQM010000118.1:2828-4200 GCA_964643455.1 uncultured Vampirovibrio sp.
TAATAAGAACCGCAAAGCATTGTGGATAGAACAAAACAGCTCGCCATTACGGTTAAAATAATCGGATACCAAGGGCAAATTGTTGCAAACGCTTTTGATGTAAGTTCTATTCCTGCAATACCGTCTACCGTAAGATATGCTTTGGATACAACAATCACAAAAGCTGTAGCTACTCCGACAATTACAGTATCAACGAAAGGTTGAAGCATTGATATAAAAGCCTGCGCAACAGGCTTGTTTGTATTTACAGCCGAGAATGCTATTGGAGCAGTTCCTAACCCTGATTCATTTGCAAACATTGCTCTTCTGAAGCCCCAGAGCATACAGGCAAAAGCGCCGCCTGTCATTGCCTTTGGAGAAAAAGCTTCTTTTACTATCAAAACAATTGTTTCAGGAAGATGATGTATGTTTACTATACAAACTAAAAATGCGCTTAAAACATAGAGTGAACACATAACAGGAGTTACTTTGGACGTGAATTTTCCAATGGCTTTAATCCCTCCAATTATTGTAAACCACGTAATAACTGCAACTATTGTGCCCAGAATCCAGCCATTATTAGCAAAAATACTGCTTTCACCTCCTGTAACTTCTGTAAATTGTGCGGTCATAGCATTTATCTGGAAGAGGTTCCACCCTCCTATCATTGCAAATATACAGCATACAGCATAAATTTTAGCTAGATAAGGGGCAAACCTCTGTGTATATTTGCCTCTAAGCCCAACGAGAATATAATACATAGGTCCGCCGGATACTGTTCCATCTGGATTTGTTTTTCTGAATTTTACCCCCAGCAGAACTTCTGAAAATTTTAATGCCATTGAGAAAAATCCGGCAATTATCATCCAGAAAATTACTCCGGGACCTCCTATAGAAACGGCTGCTGCGGAACCTGCCACATTACCTATTCCCGCGGAAGCTGATATTGTTGCACTCAACGCTTGAAATGAGGATAATTCCCCTTTTTTCTTTCGTTGAAAACCGCTTGGATTATCGTGCTTATATTTATTTGTAATTAATTTAAGTGCATGTTTGAAGCCCCAAATTCCGATAAAACCGGTTCGTACTGTAAAGAATATTGCTGCAAAAATCAGTAACGCTACCAGAAATTCAACCTTAACTTCTCCGATTTTAATATATGAAAATATAAAACCGGAGATTTTATCAGCTATAGGAGATAGCAAGCTATCTATTGCGGCATCAAAATTCATACGCTTATTTTATAATAAACATACATTCAGCACAAATGGTAGTTGATAAAGAAAATCTAACTTTGATATAGCAAAAAAAAATCTCCCTTTCGGGAGTAAAACTTTGTTTAGTAAGATGTAAGATTATATAAGAGAGTTGTGTGTGTAAATGAATTTTAAAG
>CAZXQM010000119.1:0-4192 GCA_964643455.1 uncultured Vampirovibrio sp.
AAGTTTGCGAACGAGTTGTTTGCTAATCCAAAAGTTAAACAGGAGGATATCCCGTCTTTAGTTAGTGCAATAAATAACCACACGATTGCCCCTGAAATTATGGTTTCAAAAATTCGTAGTTTTATAGAAGCAGGCATTGATAACCTTATGATAAGTATTATATGCAGGAATACAAAGTCAATATCTGTATTCAATCAGGACGTAATAAATATTTTAAAGAGACTTAAAAACGATGGAGGTAATATCTCTGAGCTTATAGCCATAATTTCTGACGGAACTTTACCGGCAAAGCTTCAGGATAAAATTGATACTTTACTTACTCTTTCAAAACTCACTGCTGAGGACAAATCTGTCTTGAAGCGGCAGGGTATTGATATTGACTCCCGAATCAGAGCTCTTATGCAGGCAATAGATACCAAATATCCGATAATTGCGACTTCTAAAGAAAATGTACATAATTTCCTGAGACACATAGGAAATAATCATAATGCTGATGAAGTTATTCAAAATGCCGACTTCGCACAATTTGGCAAGCAGGGAATAAGACTTAAATATTCACGTGATGAGTTTATGAATAATATGGATAAACTTATTCGCCAAGCCGGAGCCGCAAACAGGCATATTTCTACCGAAGGGGTTGAAATCCCTGAACTCAAATTATCCGATGTCGATTTAAAATCAACTCAAAATAAAATAAATGAATTAAAAACTGCGCATAAATCTGAACAGACAGAAGTTATATTTGATGAAGGTGCTGTAAAGGGTACAAGATTTTTAGGAACACAAGGCGGTTCCAACAGAGCTTATTACACTCAAATAGGCGATAAATTGTATTATATCAAATATCCTAATCAGGAAAAACTGGGACAGAGTGTAGAAGAAGTTATAGCCTCCCGTCTCTATCGTGCAGCCGGAATTGATTCTCCTAATATGAAGTATGTGTATAATGAAAACGGCGATATTATAGGTATGGCAGGGGAATATATCCCGAACCTTAAAGAAGTTCCGATGTCAAAAGAACAGGCAAATGACGGTTTTGCAGTCGATGCATGGCTTGCTAACTGGGATGCTCCGAAAAATGATAATACGCAATACAGGCAGGAAGGTGTTGTGAAAGTCGATGTCGGCGGTTCTTTGCGATATCGTGCAAGGGGTGAAGTGAAAGTGTTTGGAAGTGTCGTAAATGAATTGTCTACGCTTATTGAACAGAATGCAAAATTAATGTCAATGACTAAACAGGAACTTCTGGATTCCTTGAGACATGTGACCGAAATGCCGGATGCTTCCATACAAAAGATTATAGAAGAATCACCGCTTGCAGACGGTGCTCAGCTTGCATATACCCTGATGAAAAGAAAAGAATATATGACAATGTTTGCTGAAAAACTAAAAGTTCTGGATGAAGAGCAGTTTAACGGTATTCTTGATATGGTGAACGAAGCGAGACGTATGACACTTGAAGAATTTGAAGATGATATTAATATTGCAGAACTTCTTGGCTATGTTCGTACAAAAACAGGTTTTGAAGGCATATTGAATACAAAAGGTGTAGATAATGTTGATTTAACACCAGAACAAAGAGCACTTGCTGATAAAATGATTGCTGAAATTGAAAAATTCACATTCAAAAACCATATTGCGGATGATGTAAAACTTGATAAAGAAACAAAAGGTTTCTTAAACTCAATCTTGAAAGGAATCCCGGAGTTTGCACCTATTTTCGGCAAACCTCAGCATCGGGGACAAATGTATTCTCTTGATATTCATATTTTAAAAGTCCTGCAGGATTCTATGAATGACCCTATGTACAAAGAGTTGGGAGATACTGATAAAATTGTGCTTAAATTTGCGACCCTGCTTCATGATATCGGAAAACGCTACTTGTTGGATGGCTCTGATACTGGTCACGCTGCAAAATCCGCAGAGTTTGTATATTCTATTCTGGATAGATTTAATTTGACAAAAGAGGTAAAAGACAGGATTATTTCTGTTGTCTCAAATCACCACTGGTTCAAAGAATACAACCTGAATAATATGTCTAATGAAGAAATTGCAACACTTTGTCGCAGACCGGAAGACTTTAAAATATATCAAATTATGGCAAAGGCAGATTTGAAGAATGTCAATAGGACTTTCTATTTGGAGAAAACACACGCCTCTACTATGGATGAAGCTGACAGGAAGTTTGCGGAGAAAATGGCGCAAATTCAGCCTTATGTTGATAAATTAGGTGAAAAACAGGTGGTTGTGACCGCATCTCGTTTTGTCGAAGTGCCACAGAGAGTTACATCTGCCGGCAGAGTTCTTCCGGCACGCGGTTTCCCGACAGAAATTGCTGTTATAAATGGTGTGGAAACGCCGTTAAAAGTGTTGAATCTTTCTCAAATGACAGAGGATACAGATATGTTCCAATACGGGTTTAATAATATTAAGTTGAAAGACTTACGCTTCTTTGTTCATATGGTAGGTGGAAAGATAAAACTTGATGTATTTAAAACTCTTGCAAAAAATCCTATGAATAATTCCGCACAATCAATATCAATGATTAGTATGGCAAATAAATCTACTTATGCTAACTTACAATTTGGACTTATACTGGATGTGGATAATGCAAATGTTTCTCATGCTTATTATGCAAATACGGGTTCAGGTTCAAAAAAAGGATTTGGAGATTTTGTAGAAGAGATGTTTGAGGATAACCATCACAGAAGTTTTGTAAAGGATAAATTTAAAGAGTTTATGAACGAAAAAGGTATTGAACTATTAGACAGTGAATATGCTGCAATAGCTAAAGATATAATGAAAAAGAAATATCCAGAAACACAAATAAAAGATTTAAAAGTAGGTGACAGAGTCTTTGCAAAAGAGGATATTCTGGCAGCTTTCACTTATTCCAGAGACCAGCTTATAGAGATAAGTAAAATGAAAACCCATGGTGACCATAATGAATTGGTTGCTTTAAATACAGAAGTTAAAGGTGTTGTTGCAAAAGTTAATTCACTGGAAGAATGTCCGGCATGGTTTTTGGAATTTGCTAGAGATAATAATTTACCAATAATTCTGATTGGTCAATAAAATAAAAAAGAAAAAGTGAGAAGAATTAATTGTAACGATTTGTAACAATATTTCAAAAAAGCCTAAAGTTTTAAAAAAAAATGCCGATATACAAAGTATAAGGAAAAGAAAAAAGGAGTAGAAAAATGACAGACGGAATCGGAAGACTTTCAGGATATGGCAATTACGGCGTAGGCGGATATATGCCGCAAAAAAAAGAGGATGTTTCAAAAGAGGCAGATTCTCAAGAACAAAATTTAGTTAATAACTATGAAGAAACTCAAGTAGATCCTTCAAAGGTAATGGAGTTTCTTGCAAGCAATAATTTCTTTGTAGCAGCTCCTCAAACTGCAGATGTTGGCGAAGTTGATGCAGCAACACAGGATAGAGTAGCTGGTTATATGGAACAATTTGAAATGATTTATGGCGTAGTACAGGAAGAGTTTGGGGAAGAACTTGCTCCTTCTGTAATGGATGTAGTGATGGATAAGTTAATTGGCATGACTGAATAAATTTGCACACACAATTTTTCTACACTTTGTTTTGAAAAGACTAATAAAATTAGTCTTTTTTTTTGCTTGAATGCGCAAAAAAATATTTTACATGTTTTCTCTTATATGTAAAAGGAGAAAATTATGCAATATAATACAACAATTACACCAGTAAAATCAGGAATTGCTTTTGGGGCAAATATAGATGACAAATTTTTGAATGCAGCAGATGCTTACTATAAGAAATTAAATTCACCGGCAAAATATAAACAATTCTGCTCTGCTGTAAGAAGATTTGTAGAAGTTCCGGAATCTGACAGCATAACTATTCGTTATCAACGAGGGGTTGCAAACGGTAAACCTTCTTATATGCTGTATGCTTCCGGCAATGGGCAGGACATACTTTTAACGGCAAAAGATCAGTTTAGAAAACTTTTAGAGAAATTTTCTTACATGAACGAATATGAATTCAAATCTAAAACTGCTCTGTTGAAGAAAGGCTAAAACGCTGTTATAGCGCTTTACTATAATTCTTGTAAAGAAATGTAAAATAAAAATAAAAAAATTTAAAAAAGGGTGTTGACAAAAATTTTTGAAGAACTAATATAGAAGATGTCGGTTGTGAGACCGGCGCGCAACGACATCCG
>CAZXQM010000120.1:0-4090 GCA_964643455.1 uncultured Vampirovibrio sp.
TTGCAACGTTCGGGAATAACTCCAAAATCTTTTGGATATTCTTGTTCGTTATATTCTCTGTTTCCATTGCCAATCGTTCCATATCGTTCACCTTCCTTTATGGTGCCGACCGGCTTAAGACAAGCCGATACGACTTATCTTATTTACTTAGTTATCTGTTAAATTTTCTAATTCATATTTAAAATTTTTTAGTTGATTTTTTAATTCAATTTGTTTATTAAACTGAGTCTCTTTTCGTATTTTATTTTTCAACTGTTCTATTTGGCGTTCAAGCCGTTCAATTTCAACAGACTTTTCTACAGCTTGTTTTATTTCGCTATTCTCATTTATTTCTATTTTGCCGTTTGAGACTTGAGCAATAAAGCCATTAAATACAGCATCCAAATCCAGCCCTTTAAGTTCTAATAAAACAGACTCTTCCTTCTGCCATTCGCTTCTGTATATTTTTAAAACCTTGAATTTATCTCCTGAAACAGATTTTTCTTTATAAGATATTGCAATCTGCAGTTCATCCTTATACTTAAAAACAAACAAAATATGTTTAGGAATAGCAGAATCAATTTCACGAATTAAATTATCCGATACATTTTTCTCTTTTAGTAAAAATTCAAAAATATCTATTTCATTAACATTTTTACCTGAATTTATATTGACAGTATCTTTGCGTAAAATGTTTGCAAGAATTAATCTGTCTACATTGTTTTGAAATTCTTTTCGGACAGTGGTCGTTAGTCCTGCTAACTTCATAAATTTAGCTTTTGGTATAATTCTATTCAGTTGTGTTTTTTCACCAAATAGCATTATTTCACCACCAAAAAGCAAATTAATTCAAAATCATCAAGTCCTGAAATAGTGTTTTTTAAATAACTGCTTTCCCCGCTTGAAAATAAACTCTCAAAATCACTTTCTTCTTTTACATTAATAATAGAAGAAATCGCACCTTCCAACAGCTTTGAATACTTGCCCATATCTCTGCCGTCTTTGGTTTCTATATTAAATTGTCTGCATAGTTCCTTATCAGGTTCCGGATTATGCTTACAAACCTTACGCATTAAATCGAGCAGATTTTTAGGCTGAAGATAATTACAAATAATCTCTCCGTTATCTGCAATATAAACCATATAAAAAGGATGCAGTCGGTTTTGGTTATCTATATTTATTTCATTAGATACATTTTTTAAGACATATATTACTCCCGGCGGAGTTGTTTCATCCGATTTAACAACAGCATGCAGACCGTATGGAGAATTTTCAACATCAGGATTATCTTTTGCATAAGAAAGAAGGTCTAATCTGAACTCATTCAGACCCAAATCCATAATGTTTATACCTGAATTCATTTCCTCAATATCAACAACTTCATTATGTAATCTCTCCAGTTGTCTTTTTCTGTATTCCAAATCTTCTTTTTCATTATCATCAAGAATGTTATCAGCCCCGGTTCCGGTTGAAGTCATAACCGTAACTTTCATTCTTGTTTCAACACGTGCTTTAAGATTAATGTATTCATCTAAATCTATATCCGGCCAGAAATTTACGAGCTGAATTTCTTTATTTTTGCTTCCGATACGGTCAATACGCCCAAAACGCTGGATTATTCGAACCGGATTCCAGTGTATATCATAGTTCACAAGGTAATCACAGTCCTGAAGGTTTTGACCTTCCGAAATACAATCGGTTGCGATTAAAATATCAATATTATTTTTATCATCAGGATAAATTAAATCTTTATTCTTAGAAATTGGTGAAAAATAAGTTAATACTGAATTTAAGTCCGTTTTGACTTTTGAAATTGTAGTAACACCGTCTTTTGAACCTGTTATCATTGCAGATTCCAAACCAT
Organism: uncultured Vampirovibrio sp.; assembly: GCA_964643455.1. GTDB lineage: Bacteria > Cyanobacteriota > Vampirovibrionia > Gastranaerophilales > Gastranaerophilaceae > CAG-196. The sequence goes on from CAZXQM010000120.1 coordinate 1,844, forward strand.
AGGTTTCTTTTACGTATTTACTTACATATTTGTATAAATATTCTGCGGTATCTGCAAACGCTGAAAATATAAGAATTTTTTTGTTGTCATTGTTTATCGGATGTTCTATTTTGTTTTTAATAACATCAAACAAACATTGAAGTTTTGCATCTTCATCAGGTGTAATTTGTTCAATCTGATAAATTAAATCATCTAAAATTGATAAATCAGAGTGGAGATGTTTTTCCCAGGTTAAATAATCAATATCCTCAAAATCAATCTGAATTTTATTGCTTGAGAGAAACATGTTTGTATTCTGGTCATCTTCGTCAAAATCATTCTCGATAGAAGTATAATCAATTCCGCTGAATTCTTTTATTTTTCCTATAGACTTATAATCATCTATAGACTGAATTGTAGAATTTATCAGTTCTCGTACTCTGTTTAATGTAAGTTTAAATGAATAAACAGAGCTTTCTAACCTTTTTAGAAGATTAATACTCATTAACCTTCTTATACCTTCTTCCCGCCCTCGCTGACCGATTTTGGAAGATTTTATGCTGGCTTGTTTAGCCTCAATATCATAATATTTCGCTTCCCTGCTCGGCAAAATGAATAACGACGGCATATAAATGTAAAGATTTAATGAACTTATATATTCATATATCTGATTATAGCTAATTTTGTTCCTATTATTGGTAATTGCAGGTCGTCGAGAAATTACAGGAAGTCTTGTAGGAAATTTACCGATTTTTGTTGTGTCGTAATATTTTTCAATATGCTTTCTTGAACGTGCTATAGTAACACTATCAAGCAATTCAAAGAAATCAAAATCTAACATTTCTAAAAGACATTCGGTCGTTCTTTCTTCTGCCGGCAATTTAGACCAGTCATTAAATGCTCGTTGTGCCTGTCTGAATATTACATTGATAGGCTTTTTAGTATTCAATTTTGCATCTATTTTTCTTGTATCACCTTCATAAGCAAGCTGTAATTGATTTTTTAAGTCATTAAATCGATTATTTACCGGAGTTGCGGATAACATCAAAACTTTTGTCTGTACTCCGCTTCTTATCACCCTGTTCATTAATCTTAAATAACGGTTTTCTTTATCATCCTTTATATCCCCGCCGTTACGGAAATTATGGGATTCATCTATTACGACTAAATCATAGTTGCTCCAGTTGATTAAAGATAAATCTATTCCGTTTGTAGAACCTGTATCTCTGGATAAATCCGTATGGTATAAAACATCGTATCTTAATCTATCGGCGGTCAGCGGATTATTAAGATAATTATTCTTATACATAATCCAGTTATGACCTAATTTTTTAGGACATAAAACCAAAACTGATTTATTACGATTTTCATAATATTTAATTACGGATAATGCAGTAAATGTTTTTCCTAACCCTACACTGTCTGCTAAAATACAACCATTATATGTTTCTAATTTGTTTATAATTGCAAGGCTTGCATCTTTTTGAAAGTCAAATAACTTATTCCAAATGACGCTATCCTTATAACCGGTAGCCTCATTAGGTAAATTATCTTCCGAAATATCCTGCAAAAATTCATTGAAAATATTATATAATGCAATAAAATAAATAAATTCGCCGGAATTTTCTTTATAAACATTCGAAATACTCTCAATAATCTGTTCCGTAACATCCTGTAATTTATCTTTATCCTGCCAAAGATTGTTGAACATTTGCAAATATTGACTACTTTCAGGAGTGGCAAATTTCATTACATAATTAAATGAATTATTACCTTTTTCACAGCCTAAATCCGTTGTTGTAAAGCTGGAAACAGGATTGTAGCATATAGTATCTGTATTGTTAGATACACTGATAAAACCCTGCATATTTTCATTGGTAGTATTAGATTTGAATCTTACTTTTTTTCTTATCCAATCTGCACACTCTTTCGCAATAGCACGTTGAGTAAGTTCATTTCTGAGCTTTATTTCATACTCTGTTCCATACAAGCTTTTTTCACGTGATATTCTCGGAATATAAAACTCTCTTTTAGTTTTTGATGTCCGTTCTTTTACAAAAGCCGGAGATGTAAAGATAAATCTTAGTTCTTCAACACTTTCTAGTTCGTTTTTTAATTGTTGAAATGCATAAATAGAAAAACAAGCAGAAGCAATTGACACCTTACTATCAGGCTTAATAGTTTTGGCTAAATCATCCTTTAATATATGGTTAATATTGTCAATTAATTCCATACATACCAATTATTTTTTATGCATCGTTTTATTTA
>CAZXQM010000121.1:0-4027 GCA_964643455.1 uncultured Vampirovibrio sp.
ATAACTTACCTTTTTTGATAAAATTATTCAAAATTAAAATATAATATTACCCCATCTTACATCTTACTCAAAGTTTTAGCCCCAAACGGGGCTTTTTTTTGCAAGTAGTGAAGAAAAATTTTGCAGGTTTTAAGTGCTTGTTTTTTAAAGTATCTATTTCTGTATAGCATAAATATAAATTCACAAAAGGGGCAATTTTTCCGTATAAAAATACTTTATATAAATATCGAAGTGTGCGGAAGGTGGCATTGTGACCAAGGTTAACCCGATATTATATCAAAATGAAGTGAGTAAATTCTCCCAAATCCAGCAGGATTACGAGGATGTAAAGAAACACGTGGATAAGGAAAATAAAATTTCTTCCATCTTCGATATTTGTCCGATGTTCAGACGCGTAGAGAGGGTACCCGATAAATTTAAGGAGAATGATTTTGTTCCCGCAGCAGGGCTGGTTTCACTCGCTGTCCTGAACGCTCCCGAGGACTGGAGGGATACGAAATCCGCCTATACACAGCTTAAACAGTGGCTAAAAAAAGAAAAATATCAGGGGAAATATGAATACAAAAAGGCGCAGCATCCGTTTTCGTTCTTCCGCGGAACTCTTCTGCACAAGTTCGTAAACCCTGCAACCAGCCCTTATCCGAATCTTGCTAAATGGCTGCTTAAGAATGATACGACATTAATGGATACTAAACTAGGAGATAAAATATCAAAACATTACAAAATTGATATTGAAACAGTTAAAACAGAAATAGAAAATATAACATCTACAAAGGAAAAACCTGTTCATATAAAAGCCAAAGTATTTGTTACCAAAAGTCCTTTTGGTGAAATAACCGCAAGGGCAATGACAAGGACAACCAAAATAGGTGCAGCAGTCTTAGGCGGGCTGGAAGCCGCACATCTGGTTAAAGAAATTTCTGACGGAGAAAATGCAGTAAAAGAAACGGCTAAATCCGCAGTAAACTTCGTAAGCTTAGTTGCCGGTATTGGTTATGGCGGAGCAATCGGTGCAAAACGCTTTGGTCCAGTTGGCTCGCTTGTTGGTATGGGATTAGGTGCTATTGCTGCAAATAAAATTAGTCAAATAATGGACTAAGCATTTTTTATCTCTTTCATTAATGTATTGTATGCCTCCATACTGCCTTTAGTTACATATTTCCTTGCTGCATTAATTGTATCAATCGCATCTTGTTTTGAAATATCTTTAAAAAGAAGTACATCATCACATAATGATTCATACCAAGACGAATCTATATTCCCTCTTCTTCTATACCATTCTTCTGCTTTTTTCAAATACTTTTGATTAACCTTCTGAAACGCAGGCTGGGTTTGGTTTGTGTGATTAATTGGATTGATTTTCATATTTTTATACTCCTTAATTATTTTTTCAACAGAGACGCTTTTTACATTCTCTGTCCTGCGGAAATTAAATAAATACTTTACTTTCAGGCATCATTAACCTGAATTTTTTTTTGACACACATTTGAAGTAATTATACACAAATTTAGAAATTTTGTCGAGATATTATAGAGGTTAAAATGTTTTAATAATTATAATAATTTGAAAAAAGAAACTCAATCAGCATATCATTTTTTACGTCCAAATGAATTTTCCAGCTTACATCCTGCATGTACATTTGTACATGAATTTGCACACAGTGCACATAAAAATAATATTGAAAAACAAGGTCGATATGCTCCTGCAGTAATGAACTCAATGCGTAAAATGCAAGTACCAACTTCGGTAGGGAAATTAATCACAAAATTTAAGCTTGGGAATTATGCCTTGGATCAAAAGGGGGGAATGAATGAATTTATGGCAGAACGTGCTACTCAAGATATTTGCAATAAACTTACCGATTCTAGCTGGGTTTATTACGGTGATAAAAAAGATGTTAAATATGACGATATTTTTTCAAGAAAATGGAACTGTCGTTATTCTACCCCTCAAGCATATCTTGACTATTACACACAACAAGTATGGAATGGGGAGCTACAAGCTGCTGAAGATGCTGCCGGAGAAATTGAAATATATTTAGATGAAATTGAGAGAGAACGTTACACTTCAACCCATAAACAAAATAGTTTCTGGGGTATTATTGATGAAGTAGCGGGAAGTCTTACCGGTCAGTCAAAGTGGTTAGATAAAAAGAATAAACTTAAATACAAATTATAAAAAATATGTTATAATAATATCAAGGAGTGTGTTATGCTTCATATTAACCAGATAAACAATCTTCATTTTTGTTCTCAATCAACCAATGTAAATGACAATAATAAAAGTTCTTTAAAAACAGGACTTGCTGCTGTTGCGGCCTTAGGCATTACTACACTTGCATTGACTAAAGGCAGAACAAAGTCATTTGAAAAAGCTCTTGAAAAGCAGGGAGTAACAATCAAAGACGGATTGGCAGTTGTTAAGGATTCCGGAGAAAAGTTCTCCGGTGCAATAAAAAGAAACATTAAACCCTTCGGACTTAAAAAAGAGACTGTTCAATTTGACAAGGGAATTATGACAGAAAAAGTTTACCATGATGTTTTTGGCAGAGAAGTCGCCGGTGAGTTTTATAAAAATGGCAAACTACATATAAGTGTTCAAATCTATGGTAGAAGCTCGCAAAAGAAATTTATATCGAGTGCATTTTTTGATCAAAATGGTAAATATCTTCATAACGACAGAGGAACTTGTTCTACAAAAGAGTCCGTTTTCGAAACTTATCGTAAGGGCATAAAAATGGAGACAATTAATGACAATTAATAGTATCCAATACATTAGGTCTCACAATACACAACTTGAAAACAAAAGTTCTTATAAAGACAACGCTTTAAAAATAGGAATTACTGCTACTGCCTTAGGCATTACTACACTTGCATTGACTAAAGGCAGAACAAAGTCATTTGAAAAAGCTCTTGAAAAGCAGGGAGTAACAATCAAAGACGGATTGGCAGTTGTTAAGGATTCCGGAGAAAAGTTCTCCGGTGCAATAAAAAGAAACATTAAACCCTTCGGACTTAAAAAAGAGACTGTTCAATTTGACAAGGGAATTATGACAGAAAAAGTTTACCATGATGTTTTTGGCAGAGAAGTCGCCGGTGAGTTTTATAAAGATGGTATTCTAAGAGTTAGAATTCCCGGAATACATCACACAAAAAATGATGTTATATACCCATTTTATGTTTATGACAAAAACAATAAAATAACTATTACAGCAGACAACTTTGGAAGTAAAAAAGGTTCGGTTTTTGAAGCTATGAGAGAGAAAATAAAAGAACTTGATTAATTTCAACAGTATTAAGGAATGTGTTATGTTACGGATTAGTCCAATAAATAATATTAATTTTTCTTCTCAACCAACAAGAAACAAAGATGATAATAAGAATTCTTTGAAAACAGGACTTGCAGCGGCAGCTGCTGTAGGGATAACAACAATTGCCTTAACCAGAGGCAGAACAAAATCTTTTGAGAAATTATTTATAGAAAACGGAATACACTTTCAAAACGAAGTCGCAATTGTCAAAGCTACAGGAGAAAAATTTACAGGAACTCTAAAAAGGAATGTTAAACCGTTTGGACTAAAAAAAGAAACTATGCGATTTGAAAATGGTATTATTACCGAAAAAGTCTGTCACAACGCTCTTGGCAGAGAGCTTGGAGGGATATTTTATAAAAACGGTAAACCTTATCTGTCAATTGAAGCTATCTCTAGCAAAAGCAAAGACAAAATAAATACTTACAAATATGCAAAATTTAGTGAAGGCTTCGATATTTCTCATCAAATACAAGAGATTTCCGGTTTTGAGTGGGCTAGGAATAAAATAAAAAACGGGACAATCTGAAAAATCTAGTTCTTATTTACGTGTTCTTCACATCAATTTCCCGATAATATTTTGCCCGTAGAGTTTCATAAGATTATGGAGCTGCTCGTCGTTACCACCTGCAGCATTTAAAGCATAGAGAGTTTTTCCTTTTTTAAACATTTGGCGGTATAAATTTGTGCAGCGCAAAGTCCTTATGTGGTTTTTTA
>CAZXQM010000122.1:0-3898 GCA_964643455.1 uncultured Vampirovibrio sp.
AGGTCTTTGAGGAATATACGAACGCTGATATAAGTTTAACCTGCAGTGATAAGCAAACTTGTTATGTCGGCTGTGACTGTGCCAGTGGCTGGACTAAGACCTCTTCTGGCAGTAGCCTGTCGACATCCAGTACCGGGGTGAGCCTGAGCAGTTATACCATTGCAGATGATACGACTTCTGCCACCAAAACGGCTATGTCCGCCATCAGCACTCTGGCCTCCACCTCTACTAACTACACCCTTTCGGTAACAGATCCAAGATATGGTGTCACCTGTACCAAAAATTGTACCTATAGCTGCTCGACTGGTTACTCTCTCAGTACAACCTCCTGTAGCTCAGGATATACTCTAAAAACCGAAACAGCTACAACACAGTCCGGTTGTCCTGCTAAAACCTGCGGTAAATGTGAACAGAGCTACTATACGCTTACAGTTAATTGGACTATCAGCTATATATATTTATCTTGGAAAACGATCAATGACTCAACAGGAGAAGTTATATTCTCTGGAAGCAAATTGGCAAATAGCAGTGAGGGATATAAAGTAACAGGAACATATCAAGTGCCTGCTGGTACCTACACTACTACATATACAATGCGGGGCTGGGTGCCTTGTGATAAATCTGGAAATCCTATGGATTACTGTGTATGTTCGGAAGGTGGAAGTATTTCAGAAACATATACTGTCACTGTAGGTCCAAATAATAAATCGGTACCTATTCCGTTTATCCAACCGAGTTGCGGACACGATGGCTGCACTGCAGAAACTGGACATTATACTTGTTCTGGTAGCAGTGTTGGTATAATCCCAATGGATTAAGGAATTGAGACTGTTAAATAAGGCTTAAGTATATATCCCCAGTTTAACCGGGGATATATAGGGCATGATACAATTATCAGGTTATTGCCAAGCCTGATTTTGTGAAAAAACCGATAATCGTATTTAGGCATATTCCCATATAATCTAAGCTGAGGTGTAAATGGCCAAGATCTTTTCTATTATAACGAAAACACCGAACAGAATTGTCAACTGGTGAATTAAGAGAAACTGACCGAACAATCAACAGTACTGTTGTTGATATTATGTATGAAGTAATAGGTAATAATCCTACAATAGTCGTCTATAACTGCGAATACGAATTAAAGAAGATGGTTCTTAAACAGTTAAAAAAGCAATAAACTTCATGAATAGCAACATAAAATTTAAGTAAATGGCTTAATCATTCTTAAGGAAATCTTCAACGCTATCCGATGATTTCTAATAAAAGCATGAGTACCGGATTTATTCCGGCACTTTGAAACAGGGAGATAAGCTATCATCTTTTTACAGTTTTTAACTGTTAAATTCCCTACACTGCAGCAATTGGAACAAGTGTTATTTTTGGTGCGATGGTCAGAATTTCCGATCTTAAACACAGAATAATGCTATTTTCTATATTTCTATTCAAATTTTGCAAGACATTAAAACTCCTGGCGATTTCCAGGGGCGGATTAATGGATTTTTTGACTTCCACCGGGTAAAGACGATTATTTGCCTCTATAAGAAAGTCTATTTCTTTCTGGTCTTTGTCCCGATAATAATAAATAAGGGCATCTTTACCGTTATGCCAATAACTTTTTAGAATTTCTATAAAGACATAAGTTTCCAGGATTGCCCCGCTCATCGCACCGGCTTCCAAAGATTTCGGGCTGTCCCATCCGGTCAGATAGGCGCATAAGCCGGTATCCAAAAAATATAGCTTAGGCGTTTTGATTATTCTGTTTGTAACATTGTTATAATAGGGCTGTAACAGCTTGACCAGGCCGGAACGTTCCAATATAGACAGCCAGGTTTTTGCTGTTTTCGGGTCTATTCCCACATCGCGCGCCAATTCAGCATAATTAAGAAGTTGCCCCGTACGCGCGGCCGCTGCCCGGACGAAATTATAAAAAGCAATAGAATCTGCCACATCATACGAATCACGAATATCCCGCTCTATATAAGTTTGCATATACGAACGGTAAAAAATATCTCGTTCAGCATTATTTTGACTGATAAGCCTTGGAAAAGAGCCATTCCAAATCCGTTCATACAGTTTAGAAACATCCGTATCCTCCACTTGGCGGTTGCGGGCGGTCTGTAACCAGGTGTCTGTGGGTAAAAAAGGCTCGGTTTCTGGATGCCCTTCTATTTCTGCCACGGATAATCCTAAAACATCCAAAACGGCGACACGTCCGGCCAGAGATTCCTGAACATTTTGCATTAAGGTAAATTTTTGCGAACCGGTCAGCCAAAACAAACCGTTTTCATTTTTATGCGAATCTACATATATTTTTAAGACGCTGAAAAGTTCCGGTGCATATTGCACCTCATCAATGATAACCGGTGGCCTGTGATTTTCTATAAAAAGCGCCGGATCAGATTTAGCGAGAGCCCTTTCATTCATATCATCAAGCGACACATATTTCATTTTGCCCTGTGAAACCATTTCCAATATTGTAGTTTTTCCCACTTGCCGAGGACCTGTTAACAGTAAAATCGGAAAATATTGTCCAATGCGGAATAAATTTTTAACCAGCGTGCGCTTTATCATATTGTGCCTCGTTATTATAATATCGTCTAATATGGAATATAAATCCATTTTGAACTAAACAAAGAATAATGTCAAATATTTTGCGAGAAAGCTTTACATAAGAATTTGTTGTTAAAATCTGATACTATAGCAAGTAAAATCCTATTTTAACATAGCTTTTTACATGGTTGCTTGTCTAAGCAGTTAGTTAATTACAAGAAAAAGTATATAACACATTCATATTTATTTTTAACTCTATCGCTAACTGCTGTATCACTTTTTCATCAACTCTATAACTAATAGTTGGCATCCAAAGAGAGACACTGTATAAGAAATTGAATCTTTTGCTATTATACCACAATTTCTTATCACGGTAACAGTACTTACATAATTTGGGGCACTACTTGACGTTGTTTCTATTTTAACTGTATATCTGTCAATTTTATTGGCAGTAATACCTAACTGTTATTATAACAGCAGTCACATTTGGTGTTGTCTTCTTCATTTTGAGACGGACAACAACATTGAGTACCATTAAATTCCTTGTAATATGGTTCGTCACCGTCGCAAATACCACCATCAAAGCAGGCGTCTAAGCAGATAGTATCGTAAGCGCTGACGGATATTATAGTAATCGTTGTCGTAGTCCCTGTTGCTGAAGTTGTATTGCTAACTGTTAGACTCTGGCTATTGCTAATGAAAAAGGTAAAAAATCATATAGTTGCTGTACGCATCATTGACTTGATACTTTACTTTTATCAGTATCGTTCTTAATATTGTTTGCACCGGTTTTTTCACAAAATCAGGCTTGGTAATAACCTGATAATTGTATCGTACCGTATATATCCCCAGTTAAACTGGAGATATATACTTAAGCCTTATTCAATAGCCGAAACGTCACCAGTGGCTGGGGTTACACCAATACTACTACCAGAACATTCAACATAATTTCCACAACTCGCATGACCGCAACTCGGTATGATAAGCGGAATAGGTGCCGAGGTATTATTTAAACCTACAGTGACAGTATATGTTTCTGTAACATTTCCAGTAATACCAGTAATCTCATCCGAGCATAGACAGTAATCCTTAGGAATTCCTAGTTCATCACAAGGCACCCAGCCATACGAGGTGTATGTAATGGTGTAGGTGCCGGCAGGCACGCTATATGTTTCATTGATTGTTGTGCCACTTGTAGTGTTTGCTAAAGTACGACCAGAGTCGATTATATTTCCATCCGAATCGGCAATACTCCACCCTAGATATATCCACCTAAGCGTCCAATTTTGCGTCAAAGTATAGTATCCAGTATCAACATCAGATGTATCCTTACAAGAGAAGTCATGAG
>CAZXQM010000123.1:0-3876 GCA_964643455.1 uncultured Vampirovibrio sp.
ACTTTCATCATCCATGCTTTTCTCGGACATACGGCAGAACAAATTCCGCAGCCGATGCATTTTTCTGATTTAGAGAGATATACGGTTAAATCTTTTTTTATAGCATTTTGCGGACAATTTTTCAAGCACAAATCACAAGAAACGCACAAATCTTTGTCCCACACAGGTTTTCTGAGCCTTGCCTCTCCTGTTTCCGCAAGCTCGAAAACTTCTCCGTTATCCTCGACTAAATCGCCAAATAAACCTTCTTTGAACCATTCATTTTTTATAAACTCTTTTACCGGAAGTTTCTTTTCTTTTAATTCTTTCGGAAGAGGTACTATTTTAGTCCAATTTGAAAAATCCAATAACTCTTCTTCAAGTTCAGCTCTATCGATTTCACTTAAAAAAACAGGCATTTCTGATTTCAAAAAATCTTTGTCCAATTTATCCAGAGGTACACGTTCTACGCATTCCGCAAGTCCTTCAACCTTTCCTCTGACATAAACAACTCCGCCAACCATACCAACACAGGAGCGATTTCCGAGTACAGAATCTAAATTATCACAATCATATCCGCATATAACTGCAATCCCTCCGCCCATAAATTCAAAGCTGAATGAACCGGTATTTTTTAAAACCCAGAATTGCGGCGGCTCAAATCTCGGATCGTGCTTCATAAGAGCACCTGAACGGGTACCTACTCTTCCGGCTACATAGACTTTTCCTCCTGCAGCACAATGAGCTGCAGTATCACCGCCATCACCTTTTACAACAATTTCAGCACCGGAATTCAGCCATCCGATATCGGCAGGTGCAGAACCTTCAACAACAATTTTAACCCCATCCATTGCCATTGCTCCGACTCTTTGCCCTGGATTAGTTATTTTGAAGTTTAATGTCTTCCCATCCTGTTTAGACCAAACAGCCCCGCCTATATCATGCTGCCCGCAAGCTTCAACTTCAAACTCTGTATATCCGTCTTCAATTTTAGAATAAATCGTCTGAAGAAGCTCCTGAGTCGACATCCTGTTATTGTTTTTTAATGTTTTTATTTTACAAATAGTCATTTATATTCCCTGTTGATTTTATAATTAACAAGCATATTGAATATCCAGCCTGTTAGAAATATGTTTATCTACTGTAATCAAGGCATCGGACCTCCCAATTGGAAGTGTAGAGCAGCCAATCGGTGCCATAAGTTTTTTGAGTTCAATGTCTGTAGCCAGAATGTAATTTACAAGATTTTCCGCAACTTTATCAACATCAAGCCGTTTTACCAGACAATCTTGTTGAGAAGCAATTCCTGCAGGACAACGTCCTGTATTACAAGCATTACACCTACCAGTATCACTTCCAACACAGCCTGCTATTTCCATAAGCATTCTTCCTGCAAAAACTCCATTTGCACCGAGACAAATAAGCTTAAAAGTATCTGCTGCAAAACTTCCTGACTGTCCTAAACCACCACCGGCAAATAAAGGAATTTCCCCCTGCCTTCCCTGATGAACAGCTGCCAGATAACAGTCCCTGAGTTTAGAAGTTATAGGGTGCCCTGTATGATTTAGAGATATTTCATGCGCCGCTCCGGTACCGCCTGCAAGTCCGTCAAGGAAGAAACCCCCGACAATATTGTACGGATCTCTAAGCAGATTATTATAAACAGAAACACTTGTAACAGAAGCTGCAACCTTAATTGCAACAGGAACTTTAAACTTAAATGCAGCATTCATGGATAAAAACATTTTCTGAACACTTTCTTCTATTGAATATAACCCCTGATGGTTTGGCGGTGAAAGCAAATCAGCCTTAGGCACACCTCTTATTTCCTGCACATATCTTGCGACTTTATTCGCTAATAGAAGACCACCATCACCTGGTTTTGCTCCTTGACCTATTTTAATCAAAATACCTGCCGGATCTTCTGACATGTCTGGCATTGCTTTTATAATTCTATTCCAGCCGAAATGTCCTGAAGCTATTTGTAAAATCATATATTTAACATATCTTGATTTTAAAAGTTTTGTAGGAATTCCACCCTCTCCGGTACACATACAAATAGGAATTCCCATAACTTCATTTAAGTAAGCTGTAGCAATTGCCATAGCTTCCCACATTCTCCAGGAAACCGCACCAATTGACATATCGCCAAAAATTATCGGATAAATCCACCTATTTGGCGGTAGCTGAGTTGTTTCAATAATTTTACCATCTTTAATACCAAAATTCAGCTTATCAGCACTCAAAACTCTGCCAAAAGGTGTTCTAAGTTCAAAAGTATGCCTCTGCGCATCAAGAGATGGATCTGTCATCTGGGAAATTCTGCCTACTTTAATTTTATCAAGCGTCCTGCCCTCAGTATTTAAATTTGATCTTCCGCCTTTTTTAAAGGAATCAGCTTTTATCGCACGATAAGTTACTGAATATTTGTCATCTTTATTTCTAATAAGCCTTATCGCACCATTCGGACAGACACTGGCACACATTCCGCAACCGTGACAGTAGTTTTCAAGCGAGACATTTTGCTTTATTACAAGAACCCGCTCTGTTTTTCCTTTTTCCATTATAGAATTAGACTTTTTTCTAATTTCCACAGCAGGTCTTATTGCATTAAAAGAACAAACAGCAGTACACTTTCCGCACTGGATACATTTAGTCTCATCATATTCCAGAAGCCACGGCAAATCTCTTTTATGTAACTCATTTATTTTTACTGCTGCCATCTTTCCACCGTCAAATTATCCCTTACAATTATCGTTTCATGCTCATTTGGATATATATCCTCTTCCCTGTTTCTTTCAGGCATTAAATCATTAATGCCAACAACCTCAGAGGTCATAATAATTGTATCATCCGATTTTCCTATAACAACCGGCCGCAGTTTTTTTGAATCACACACACAAATTAATTCCTTTGAAGGAGTTACTCCTAAAAAAGTGTTAGGACCATTAACCTCTAAATGAGTTAAAGATGCTTTAATCCTGAGCAGAACATCACTATCTTCCCTTTTTATTATTTCATCGTAACTCAACGGTGTAATTGTGTGTTTGAAATACTGAAGTGGCCATTTCAAAATTTTATTTATGTAGTGGAGTGTGTATAATAAACACTGTGAATCAGATTCAAACCCTAAATAACCTTTATACAAACCTTTTTGAAAAGATTTATTCCGCTCATAAAATGTATTTTCACCGTTTACAAGTCCTGTATAGCCTTCTAAAAAAAACGGATGAGCTGCATACCTTACAATATCATAATTTGTATTCTGTCTGCATTGAGCAGTGATAATGCTTGATGTTAAGTCTTTGTCTTCATCCCACAAATTAAAGTATGTTCCTATATCCTTAGGACTTCCAATCTCTTTAAGCGTTAATGTATCAGGCCAAAAAGAATAAATATAACCTGAATTAGATTCATCAAGAGCTTTTCTGAGTTTGATAGAAGTATCTATTAATAACTCTTCCTTTTCTTCCTTTGTTGCATGTTTATAGCTTTTTGGATATTGTAAAACTTCAAAAATATAAATTGGCATTGCTTCTATCTTAAGACCGCGCCTATTACAAATATTTGGAGACCATTGCATCACGCGTGTAAATCCTATGTCACGCAAAATATCTTCCGCTAACCTTGCACCTTCTACTGTACCAGCCATGGAAAGAAGAGGAAGCTCTTTATAGTTTTCAAAAATACCGCCCATATCCTGCATAACGAATGCAAAACCAGAATCATCATGCCCTTCCTGCTGACTCCGCATTAACTTTAATGCTATTGACGGATGTAACTTCCGCTTTGATTTTATTGCCCCAATTCTGCACATATCTATTTGATTGTACTTGTTTTGAGATTTATCGTCAAGTTTAAAATTTTATAAGTTGTTATATTTTAATTATATGTTAT
>CAZXQM010000124.1:0-3862 GCA_964643455.1 uncultured Vampirovibrio sp.
ACTTTTTCATAAAAGATTAATTTCCAATCCTTCATAAGCCATAATTGCATCATCAGAAGCATATTCTTCAGAAAGCATATCAAGTTTCTCATCATTATATCCAGGGTCATAGTGGAAATATACAAGTTTTTTTGCTCCCACCTGTTGCTTACAGTCCAGAGCCATTTCAAAAGTGGAGTGTCCGAAACCTTGCTTTGGAACATATATGCTTAGATAGTCTTCTGTAGAATATTGTGCGTCGTGTATAAGCAAATCACAGCCTTTTGCAAATTTTATTAACTTTTTATCACCACCGGGGTAACTTTCTTTGTCAGTAGCGTAAACAAGAGATTTCCCTTTATACGCTATTTTGTATATAAAAACTCCGTTTTGTGGATGAGCGTATGATTTGTAGCAAGTAATTACTACATCATCATCAGTATAGTCTCCTTCTTTTAGTTCATTTACGCGAACAATTCTTGGCGCTCCATCCTGTTTAAAGATAACATAATTTGTTTCATTCAAATCAAAAATCTTTAAATCTGCAGCAATATCTCCCAAGTCAAGCGGGAATGATTTTGTAAATAAAATTTTAGAAAGCTCATTTTCAAGTGTTTCGTTATAGTTTACCCCTCCCAGCATACATATTTTTGTAGATGCTAGATGACAAGGTCTGAAAAAAGGAAATCCCTGTATGTGATCTAAATGGATATGGCTCAGTAAAATGGTACATTCTACAGGTGTTCTATCTGTGATTGTTGTTCCTGATTCAATGTATTTATGCATCAGTTCATTTCCAATGCTGATTAATCCGGTACCAGCATCAAGTATTATCAAATGTTTTCCGGCAAGAACTTCAATACAGGCAGTATTTCCGCCGTATTTTAAAAAGTTTTTATCTGCTACCGGATAACTTCCTCTTACACCTCGAAACTTTATTCTAAATTCATCCATTAGTCTTTCCTTCCTAATTTAAACGTTGCGTTTCTGTCTTTCTCATCGCCGTATAGTTTTTCTGAGCCCATAAGACGCAATTTTGATCTTGCTTGAATATCTTTAAGATTAGTTTCTTTCAAATATACATCCACAAGTGTTCTGTTTTTATTTGAGTTTATATTAATTACTCTAAAAGCATTAGGATAAGTTACCAGAGAAGGACATGATATGACAATCATATTATCATCCTGCTTAATTTTTACACCGTGGTAATGCCCTTGCAAAACTATAAGCGGTTTTTTATGGGTTTTTAATAGTTTTCTTACTTCATATTCATTGAGCATTTTATGATTGGAACTAGAAAATGGTTCTATTATGGGAACATGTGTACATACGATTATAGTATCTTTTTCATGAGCTTCCAGTTCTTCTTTTAACCATAAAAATTCCTCGTTTGAAATTTCGCCGTTGGCGGTTAATTTGTAGTCAATTATTGAATCGAGGCATATAACACGGAAACCTTTTTTAGGAGTAAATGCATAGTATATATTTTTCTGGTTCATGTTTTCGTTGTTTTGAGCAAGTATTTCCATGAACTTACGTTTTGTTAAAGGTCCGTCAAGGCTAATATCGTGGTTTCCATCAATGGCGTACCACGGATACATCAGTTTATCTGCATGTTTTGTAAACTTTTCCAATTCTTCAACTTTTGGATAGTTAATCAGATCTCCTGTAAACATGACAAAATCATAAGGTCCTGAAGTATTAATCTGAAATATTGCATCGTCCAACAAGTCACCGGAACGTTTTAAAAATTTGTAAGAAGTATTTTCTTCAAAGGAGGAAAAGTGAGCATCACTTACCTGTGCAATTCTAAGATTATTATTGGCAGCTGTACATACTTGTGAGCCTATAACACAGGCTGCGACTATTGTTAATATAAAATTAACAATTTTTGATAAAAAGGATTCACTTTTCTTCTTATAACTCTTCATCTCTTACTAATAATAATGTATATAGAGCTTTTAAGTCAACGGTATACAGGCGAAATCCGATAGTAATATAGATTTGCATTTGACGCTTACTCATGTTCATATAGAACTTCTCATGTGTCAATTTCGTTGTATCCAAAATTCCTGTGGCAAAAAAAAGAGTCTAAATGACTCTAAAAACTTTAATGTGTGAAGTGTAGTATATATGTGTATGTGTAGTTAAAGTTGATTAATATCCTTATATATATTAAGTATTTTTAAATTAAATAATTGATATGAATTTGAAAATTTTTAACAATTCTTAATATTTTTTTGACTATTTTAAGAAGTTTATTAAACACTTAATAGTGAGGTTTAACTGATGTTTTTAACTAATTTATTTAATTTAAGACATAAATGCCGGCATGAACATGTGACTCCGGATAGAGAATGCGGATATTGTCCGGACTGCGGTAAATTAATAAAAAATGAGTGGTATATCACTCGATGTGCCTGCTGTGGTATAAAGTTAAAGTCTATGACAAAGAATGGAGAGGTTATTCCACAACATAGGTTTTGTGCAAATTGTGGCAGTGAGGAATTTGTTATAGAAAAAATTGAACAAATTAATTTTATAGATATTAATTTTGCAGTATTGATAAAAAAAATAGCGGAAGAGTCTGCTTTAATTTGTCCTACCACACGCTGCTGGCAAGAAAGAACAGACGTGCAACCCAAATTGCTAGTACAATACTGGTAATATCAGCGATTATTCCTGTAAGAAGGGCATACCTGTACTTCTTTATTCCAACTGAGCCAAAATATACAGCCAGTACATAAAATGTTGTTTCTGAACTTCCGACCATTATTGCAGCGAGTTTTGTTATATAAGAATCGGCACCGAATTGCTTTACTATATCAGAAAATACGCCGAGAGCAGCAGAACCTGATAGAGGTCTTGTAAATATTATAGGTATTATTTCCGGAGGTATTATATTATTTGTAAATTCTTTTAAGCTATCAAGTATTCCGGAAGCCCTAAACATACTTACAGCCACTATTATTGCTACAAGGTACGGAATAATTGATACAGAAACTTTAAATCCGTCTTTTGCACCTTCTATAAATTCTTCGTATACGGGTACTTTCTTTATGACTGCGAAAGATAGTATTGCTAAAATCATTAGAGGCAACAGGTAGAGTGATAATTGTTCAATCATATTTCCTCCAGGCTCTTTGTAGTATTAATGCAGTTACAATAGCAGTTATAAAAGAAATAGTTGTTACAATAAGAGTAGGTATAATTATATCTGTAGGGTTTTTAGCCCCAAAACCAACAAGGATTGCAATTACTGTTGCCGGAATAATTTGGAATCCTGCAGTATTCATTCCCAGAAACATGCACATAGCATCGGTTGCCTTTGTTTTGTCAGGATTATCTTTTTGCAGTTCTTTCATAACCTTTAGTCCTATAGGTGTTGCTGCATTAGTCAATCCAAGAGCGTTTGCTGTAATGCTCATCGTTATGTCACCAATTGCCGGACTGTCTTTTTTTACATCTTTAAAAAGGTATTTTGTTACGGGATAAAGAAGCTTGGATATGATTTGAACAAGCCCGCATTTTTCAGCTATTCGCATGATCCCGAGCCAGAACGCCATAATGCCTATCAGCGAAAGTGATACTTCTACTGCCGTATTGCATGCTGCAAGCATGGAATTCACAACTTTATCAAGTGTGTGATTACAAATCCCTGCAATAATCGATACCGAAATTAGAATAAAAAATATATAATTCATACATTAATCTTAGAAAAAAAATTAGTATTTGTCACTATTTTTATATTAGTATATAATAAATGATGAATGTAGAATAGGGGATAGAGTAACTATATGGCAGACAAAAATAATTTTGTGGATATTGCGGAGAACTTTGATACGATAAAAACGATGCTTAATTCTATTAGGGCTCAAGGTGT
>CAZXQM010000125.1:0-3796 GCA_964643455.1 uncultured Vampirovibrio sp.
AAAAATGCTTAAAAACAGCTCGTTTTTGAGCTTTTCAAAAAAGCGTTTACCAAACATTTACCAATTATAAAATTAAACATTAAGGAGAACATTTCCACACCATTACGCCCGATATATTATCAGTCCGCCGCAAATCACAGCGGACTGATAGATTAGATTGTAAAACTATCATTATAAATAATTTTTTATCATAGAATCAGCTTTTCAATTTCAATTACAAATGCCTTCCCAATACGTAGAAATATTGAAATTTACATAAAGTAAAGCATCACATATTTCTGTGATGATTATTTTTATAACATTTGCTTATTCTTTACGCCAAACTTTGCTTTATACTCTTCATTATAAGTAGCATAGAGCTCATCCAACCCATTATCACTTATAACTCTTATTACCTCCGATAAGCAATCACTAAAATCCTGTTCGTCAATTCTATCTTGATGGGATGCTATCAACATTCCATTATAACGAATGAAATATAATATATCTTTCACACTATGTAAAACTGATCTTACGGCACTTCTTTTTTCTTTATTGTCTATATTAATAACTATACCTTCTAAACAATAAGAGACAGAATATAGAACATTAGAAAAGTAATCAGCTTTTAATCTTGCAATGTGCTCAGAAAGAGCATAATACTGATCATAAATATCTTGTTCGTCCTCAGTCATATACAATTTATAAAAATGAAACAACGCATCTTTAAAGTTCGTATAACAAGACGGATAGGTTACGATATTAAAATTTTCAAATATTGATTTATCAGTAAGTAGCTCTTCTGCTTGAGATATTAATTTATAGGCATTATAGACAATGTTATTTTTTTTCGCAGTATTTAACGCCATTTTATTTTACCCTATAAGATTCTGGAATATCTCCGTAAAGACACTTCTCAATTCCCTCTTGAGTTACAAAAGCATTTTCTCTTAATGTAGCAGTAGCAACTCTGCCGCCACGATCCTCTATGTTTAATAGAGCGCATGCTGTTGTCTTTTTATTTGCTTTTCGAAATGATTCTGCACTCTTAATATTAAGCATCTTGTATGTCCTCTTCTTTTTTTCTAATTGCTTTTATTACCTCAAAGTATGCGCATGCGCGCGCATCAGTATCGCTTAAGAAATTCTCTTTAAAATACTTAAGTTTATTTGTATAAATATCGGAAAGTTTTTCTTTTAAGCCTAAATTTTCAGCAACAGGGGTCAAACACTCGATAAAATTCTTAAATCTAGTATCACGCATCTTGTCGAGTTCCTTTTTAGTTAAACACTCAAAATCAGACGCATTTTTATGTTCTTCATAAAAATTTAGTAAATACATATAATGCGCAAAAAATGGCGGATATATCTCCTTGTTAGTTTTTACATCGACTAAAGCATCATATTTTAGCCCATAATTATCTAAGCAAATCTCAATTGTGTTTGCCTCTATAAAATATTGCTCCAATGACAATAAAATAAATTGTTCTCTACTTATTTCTCTACTCATTAGTATACCCTACAGTTAGCGCAAATATATAATAGAGCATCACTATCTCTACTTTTAATAATTAACGGCTTCTCAGACATTGGTAACCCACATTGAGAGCAACAAAATTCTTTTCTATCCAAATCAAATACTACACCCGATGAAACCGGATACAAATTGTTAGATTTAGTATCTTCTATAAGTTTTTTTGTAAGTTCAATTCTGTTATCTCCTCTAAGGCAACAGAATTCAGAAATCAAATTGTATCTTTCAGGTGCTGATAAAACCAATGATTTAACACCCGTATATCCTAAATGATTTTTTTTAAGTTTTCCTCTTAAATCAAGTTCATTTGGTTCGCTTATATTCAAAATCGAAATATCGCAATTTCTTATAAATTCATCTAAAACTGTCGTATATTTTGCATCTGATGAATAGCCGATACATACATTATCTGTTATAATTTTTAATGCATATGTATCTATCGCTGCATCATGCTCAACTCCTAACCGATCTATTTTTATTCCACCTTTTACATCCCTACAATATTCTCCGTCGCTAAGTTTTTTAAATTCTACATCACTTGTATCTTCTGAACTATATTTATTATAAGTTACATCATCACATAAAATGAGCAGTTTATGCTCTTTTAATTTTGTGAAAGGAAATAGTTTCGTTTCTCTATCCACATAAATGTTATAGTCGTAATTTAGTGACAATATCTCACCAAGATCTACCACATGATCCAAATGACTATGCGATATCAATACAATATCTATATCTAAAATACTTCCACCAAAATTATGAAACTGTTTTAGAAAACCAATTCCAGGATCAATAGCAATACCTATTCCACTTATATTAATGTAAAATCCTCCGCCATTTGTTAAATGGTTACTTTTCGCAGTTCTAATTATTGGAATAGAAGATGAGAAATCTTTAAGACAAATAAGTTTATTATCTAAACTTATTTGTCGCTTTACAATTTTATTATGTCTAACATAATAATACATTAAAGGTGATTGATTAAAATATCTTTCCATTTTCTTCAGAACCCGTAAAAATAAAATACACTAAGCTCACACATAAAAAATTACTTAATTCAAAATTTATATTTAAGGCCCTCACTACTGTGAACATAAGTAGCCAAAAGGCGTTTGTGTCTGGGTGGAAATATTCGCGCTATGTTTATTATCATAGGTCATTCATTTTCTATTTACGCAAGATGTATCTCAATAATTTTAGCAATAATAACATAATTCTTACAATTTGTCAAACAATTCGGCGGGATATAGTCGAATATATCCTCGTCCTTCGACTCGTCGAAATAGTCGGCAGGCTTTTTATGCCAGAACTCCGCGACGGAATCCTCGAACACCACCTCATTGAAAAGGTGCTCCTCAAAATGTTTGGTTTCGCTCGCATCTGCGTCGGTATAATCACCCGCGTCGCGCAAGAATCTGTACTGCTCCTCCGTTATACCCGTGATTCCAAAAACACGTCGTCTTCGGCACCACTTTACGATTACGCTGTTCCGCGCATCCTCGCGTTATTCTGGCTTGCATTTCGTCAAAATAAGATAATATAAGAAGCCTGCCCTCTTTAACGGCTTTCATATATTTTGCAGGACATTTTCTAAAGATACGACTTGCCAAAATCCAAATTGCTTTACCTCCGTGTTGCAATATAATATCAAAGACTTCACGTTCAAGACGGCTTTGAAATCCAGACACAACACAAGCGGACATACCTGCCTGCATCTTTGCCCATTTTATAGATTCTCTCCTCGCGTCGTCCGACAACATATTAGAGCAAAGATACCCTATCTTGGAATCATTCAATAAATCAATATTCCCAATGTAGGACGGCAATTCTTCGTTGCTCTTTGCATTTTTTAATCTTAAATTACAACAATCATCTTTATTAAAATTTATATATTCTTTTCAATAATTATATGCTTCCGTACAATCTTCGCAAACGCTTAATTCCTTGAATCCCGTTATATTCTTTAAAAACTCAATTTTTAGATTTAATTCAAGGTGACTGTAACCATTCTCCTTGTGAGTATACCTGCTGTAATCGACTTGCGAAAATGTTTTCTTTATAAAACTGTTCACCCTTAAAAACTCAACAATTGCTTTGCTGCATTTGATTCCATTAATCGCATTAAAAAAACGGACTCAACCTCACCTGCACATCAAAACCTAATTTTTCTGATTTTTCGATAGCTTTAATTCTCTTTGACGGAATCGGAGCATTCTCATATATTTTTACCAAATCGTCATCAGTGCAAGTTATTGTAATCTGTATGTGGGCGAGATTCTTGTC
>CAZXQM010000126.1:0-3785 GCA_964643455.1 uncultured Vampirovibrio sp.
TTGACAATTGAATAAGCCGATGTGATGCCCGAGCGGGTGAGGTTTTAATAATCTGCGCAATATGGTATGTACAGGCAAAAGCTACAAGTGTGATGATGTTGGTAATAACTCCAGCGTATATAGATACAGACCAATTCCATCACATAGCAAAAGTATAAGAGTTGACAATTGAATAAGCCGATGTGATGGAATTGGTAGACGTGCCAGACTCAAAATCTGGTGTAGGCAACTACGTGCCGGTTCGACCCCGGCCATCGGCAATTTTAAAAAAATACCTGTTTTATCAGGTATTTTTTTTGATTAAAAAGCTAAGTAATTCAGGCAAGACTTAAAAAATAGTGGTGTGTGCAGAATTCTAGCGGGGAATAATATAGCACCAAATCGGCGGTTTGTCACAGCTTTCTAACAAACAGATGTATGTTATTCTGATTTTCTTGCATTTAGGTTGTTTCATGTAGCCTACACCGTAAACAATTGATGAAATAAAGTAATCACCGATTTTTTGCTCATATTTGTCGATATGTTCTTCTTTGGATGTAATTTTTACTTTAGTATTAAGTTCTTTTGAGTACAAATCTTCAAGATATTCGCTATAACAAGTTGCATTTGCATTAAGTGTTGAAAGTAAGATTAACGTTATTAGTAAAAGTTTTTTCATCATAATAAAATCATATCATAAAAATCTGGGCAAATAATTGGTATGTAGAGGGAATAAGTATACTTACGGGCATTTTATCGGATGGAATATATCAGGTGTTGATAGATTTTTATTAAAAAAAATTTTGTTTAGATTCACAAATTCTTCATTTTGCGTTAAAATTGAGGGAAGGTAACAAAAGGAGAAGTTATTATGATAATGCTTGCTGTAGCATTGTTAATGAGCATGGTTTTATGTTTGTTATTTGGTATACCATATATTGATTTTTTAAAACGAAAAACAATTGGTCAGTATATTCTGGATGTTGCACCGGAAGAACATGCAAAAAAAGCCGGAACACCAACAACGGGTGGTGTTTTTATTGTGCTTGCGATAATTATAGCTTCAGTAATTACTCTCCTTATGGCTCAACAAATGAACAATTCTGCCTGGATAATTTTAATAACATTTCTTTTTATGGCATTTGCGGGTCTGCAGGATGATTATTTAAAACTTAAAGGGCACGAGAATAAGGGATTGAGTCCAAGGGGTAAACTTATCAGACAAATTCTTATTGCACTCATTCCTACTATATATTCCATGCAAACTTATGGAACTGTTATTACTCTTGGTTCTCTTACATTTGATTTAGGAATTTTATATCCTTTATTTACGGTGTTTGTAATTACAGGTGCATCAAATGCATATAATTTGACAGATGGTTTGGACGGTCTGGCAGCTTCTACAGGCATTCCGGCATTTGCTGCGTGCGGGGTTCTGGCATATATAAACGGGCATAATGCTTCGGCTATTGTTGCGGCTACAGTTATTGGAGCTTTAATCGGTTTTTTACGATACAATAAACCAAAGGCTCAAGTGTTTATGGGTGATACGGGGTCTCTTGCTCTTGGAGGACTTCTCGGAACGCTTGCAGTTATATGCAGATGTGAACTCCTGCTTGTATTGTTTGGTGGTGTGTTTGTGATTGAAACCCTTTCTGTTATTTTACAGATTACAAGTTTTAAATTAACCGGAAAACGAATTTTTAAAATGTCTCCGATACATCATCATTTTGAGCTTTGCGGACATTCAGAAATAAGAATAGTTAAAGAATTCACGTTGGTTTCGTTAATTTTATCAGCAGCTGCAATTTTTTTAAACTCTATTCTATAATCCGGATTGTTGTAATTGAATAAAGATTTTTCAAGTTGTGCTTTGTTAACTAAATATTTTTTGTATGTACATTCTCTTTGCTTGAAATAAATTAAAGAAACAGGTACAATTAAATTAAAAGACTTGGCAAATATTTTATAGAAGAAGAGAGAGAATAAAATGACGGCATTGCATGATGTTAATAAATTAATTAATATAGGATTTTCTTTACATGAAGACGGTAAATTGGAAGAAGCGGAATATGCTTATCAGGAAGCATTGCAGCAAGATAATGAAAATGCCGAGCTTTATAATCTTTTGGGAGTTTTAAAACTCCAACAAAACGATGTCATTTCTGCTATCAACTGGATAGAAAAAGCTGTTGAGCGCAGTCCGGAATCGTATTTTTATGAAACTCTTTTTCAAGCGTATGTAAGAGCAGGTCTTTTTAAGCAGATTGTAAAGCGTGAGGATGAGGTATTAAAACTATTTCCGGATAATTTCTCATTGCTTTTTAACATTGCGCTTGCAAATACAAAGGTAAGGAATATAAAAGCAGCAATAAAATATTACGATAAGGCATTAAAGATTAATCCGGGTTCGTATGATGCGTGGTTTAATTTATCTCACATGTACAGCATTGAGGGTGAAGCCGAGAATGCGGTTTCTGCACTTAAAATCTGTAAAAAAATTCGTCCTAAAGATATTGATATAGATTATTTCTTGTCACTTGCTTATATGCGGATAAAAGATTATGATAAAGGGCTTAAGCTTTTTGAAACAAGGCTTTGTAGAGAAACCGCTTTTGCGGTCAGAAACAAAACTTATCCGAACAAAGCCAGAAGAGATAATTTATGGAAGGGTGAAAATATTAAGGACAAAACCGTTTATGTATATTATGAAGCGGGTTTTGGTGATGTAATAATGTTTTCCAGATACATTCCGCTGCTTGCGGAAAGGTGTAAGAAGGTACTCTTTTTACCTCAAAAACCGTTGGTTCCTTTATTTAGGGATAATCCGCTCGGAATTGATGAAATTATTGACAAATATATTCCGGAAAAGGATATTGATTTTGATGTTCATGTTCCGCTTTTGAGCCTTCCTTATTTGCTTGGGCTTAAAGGAGATAAGGTTTTTGCTTATCCGGAAGGGTATATCAGACCTAATAAGGAGCTTGCGGAAGAATATCGGAAGAAATTTTTTGACAATGATAAAATAAAAGTCGGTATTAAATGGCAGGGTAATACTTATTATGATCAAGATAGAGTAATTCCGGTTAAGTATTTCAAGCCGTTAATAGAGGTTGAAGGTACACAATACTATTCATTCCAGACTTTTGAAGGTTCTGAGGATATAAAAGAGCTTGATGGTGTTATTGATATAGGTAAAGATCTTATAGATTTTGCCCAAACCGCTGCTGCATTAAGTAATCTTGACTTAGTCATCTGCAATGACACTTCACTTGCTCATCTTGCTGGAGCAATGGGTATTCCTTGCTGGGTTATGCTGCCTTACGAAGTCAATTGGAGATGGCATAACGATTTGAGCAAATGTGATTGGTACAGTAGTGTAAGGCTTTTCCGCCAGCATAAAATCAATGATTGGAAGAGTGTTTTTGATGATATCCTGAAAGAAATGAATGTAAAATAGCGTTTTGTCCTTTGGGGGGGATTTGTTTTTTCAGCCTATAGTTCGGATACTGTCTGATATTAGTGTGAGAATTTATAGAATTTATTTTCGTATAGCTTCAATATAAATTCACAAAAGGGCAATTTTTCCGCAGAAAAATACTTTATATAAATATCGAAGTGTGCGGAAGGTGGCATTGTGGACAGGGTTAACCCGATATTATATCAAAATGAAGTGAGTAAATTCTCCCAAATCCAACAGGATTACGAGGATGTAAAGAAACACGTGGATAAAGAAAATAAAATTTCTTCAATCTTCGATATTTGTCCGATGTTCAGACGCGTAGAGAGGGTACCCGATAAATTTA
>CAZXQM010000127.1:0-3742 GCA_964643455.1 uncultured Vampirovibrio sp.
TTTTTGTATCAAGCAGTCGGTGATTATCAAAGAGAAGTTTTTGCTTCAACAAAGGAATTTAAACGAGTAGGAGATTTATCACAAGTTGTATTAAACCTGTTTGGTGCAATTCCGTTTGTGGATGAAAATACTCCTCGTAATTTAGGACAATTAAAAGGTTCAAGAACTTTAGTTTATGTTGACAGTCCCAATAAGATGACAGGTTTATCAACCATCAAAAAGGCTCGAGAATTAAGAGAGAGTTTTATGGGAGGGTGGAATAAAGTTGTTATATTAGGCTGGAATTTTACATTTGATATTGCAAATATTCTTAAAGACATTGATAAGTCTCAGATTGAAGTACTTGTCATACCTCCGGATTTGTTAAATAAATTGTCTAAAAATTCAAGTTATCAACAGTTACTAAGAAATAATACTATCAGATTTTCTTCACTTCAGTATTTGACTATCAAAGAACCGAAGATGAATACTTTCTCTACCGAAGAAGATGAACTTGAAATTGAATTAGAGAATTATGTTTTATTATCACCGGATGCATTGCCATTGGATGATAAATATAAGGAGCAGTTACAGAAAGTTATTGCAAATGACCCGTTAGCATTGATTGAATATTGGAGTGTTGACCCGGATTATGACGGGGAAACATTCAGAAGCAAATGGCAGGATTACAGAGAAAATAAATGCAATGATAATGACCCGCTTAGAGTTATAAAATCTGCCATAATACAGGTTCCGCATAAAGAACATAGAATAATCTGTGTTAAAGCAGTTGATGTATTCGGGTTTGAGAGTGTGGTTGTAAAAGAAATCTGATACAGGAGGTTTAAATGCCAACATTATTAAATACCGGAACTAAAGACATTCCTTTGGATTTTGCAAGACAATTAAGCAAACTTGTTAATCAGGAATGGGATAGTGGCAGTTTTCTCTCAAAAGTTACTCCTGTTACTCAGGATTTATTACGTTTTTGGTTCAGCGAGGCATTTTGTTCAACAAGGTACATAAACTTCCACAAAGGACAAAAACAGGCTATTCTAAATGCAATATACTGCCATGAGGTATTAAAGGCTGACTCTATACTTTCAATGTACCAGCAAGCAAGTCAGGATTTGCTTACTCCAAATTTTTTCAATTACATTGCAAATGACAAATTCCTGCATCCGAAATATTGTATAAAAATGGCAACAGGAACTGGGAAAACATTTGTACTTAATGCTCTCTTAATTTGGCAATACTTAAATGCAAAGTTTAAAGAAGTTGAAAGTGAAGTTAAATTTACGAAAAATTTTCTGCTTGTGGCTCCGGGGTTAATTGTTTATGAAAGATTATTAGATGCATTTTTAGGTAAAGAGCAGGAAGATGGAACAAGAGATTTTTTAACTTCCGATATAAAAAGGAATGAAGAATTGTTTATCCCTGACAGATACAGACAGACTATTTTTAGTTTTATTCAAAATAATGTTGTAAGAAAGGAAGAAATCGGGAAAAAAGTTACCGGTGATGGTATTATTGCAATTACAAATTGGCACTTACTATCAGGAGCAGAAGAAAATGAAGACGAAACAGAAGTTTCACCTCTTGAAGAACCGAGCAGAATAATTCAAGATTTATTACCGATTGTTCCCGGAACAACTGCCGGACATGAATTAAATACTCTGGATAACAGATTTTTAAAAGGCGGTGAACTAGAGTATTTACAATCCCTTGAAAATATTTGTGTATTTAATGATGAAGCCCACCATATTCACGAAAATAAAACCAACAGAATTGTTACAGAAGTTGAATGGCAAAAATCTTTGAATTTTATTTCTGAAAACAAAGGGAGAAATTTTATACAAATAGATTTTTCAGCAACTCCTTATGATGTTACAGGTTCCGGACAAAAAAGAACCAAACATTATTTCCCGCATATAATTGTTGACTTTGCTTTAAAAGAAGCTATTAGAGACGGATTAGTTAAAACAATAGCCATTGATAAACGTAAAGAATTAGCATCTCTTGAAAATGAGGAATTGGACTTTAAAGCCGTCAGAGACGGGAAAAAGGTCGTAGATTTATCCGACGGTCAAAGACTCATGCTAAGAGCCGGTCTATCTAAATTAAAAATTCTTGAAGATGCTTTCATAAAAGAAGCAGAAAGCAAATATCCCAAAATGCTTATAATTTGTGAAGATACAAAAGTTTCCCCTTTAGTTTGTGAATTTTTAAAATCAGAAGGACTTGCAGACGAAGATATTATGCAGATAGATACTGACAAGCAAGGTTCAGTGAAAGAAAGTGAATGGAAAGAAATTAAACAGCGTCTTTTTAATATTGATAAACATTCCACACCTAAGGTTATTGTATCTGTCTTAATGTTACGGGAAGGTTTTGATGTAAGTAATGTTTGTGTAATTGTGCCATTACGTTCATCACAAGCTCCAATACTACTTGAACAGGTTATAGGACGCGGTTTACGTTTAATGTGGAGAGAAAAGGATTATCAGGAGATTAAAGCTGAAAACAGATATAAAATGTTTGTCGAACATCAGGACCCGAATAATTATCTTGATATACTTAGTATTATTGAACATCCGGCATTTATTCAATTTTATGATGATTTAGAAAGTGACATGGTCGTTAATGAAAAAGAAATGCTGACTAAAGAAAGTATTCTTGGAGATATTATAACAGTAGGATTAAAAGAAAATTATCAAGATTATGATATTTATATTCCGACAATAATTTCTGATAAAGAAGAAATATTGCACCTTGGTGAATTAAGAACTGATAACCTTAACAAATTGCCATGGACATTAGCTCAATTAAAAGAAATGGTTAAAAATCACGGGGATGAAAGTTTTTATTCGGAAGAAATGACAGTCAAAACACGATTTGGAGATTATAAGGTATCTTCTCAGTTGTTTAATGCTCAAAGTTACAATGAATTTCTTGCCAGAATGCTAAGTGCAATTACAAATAACCTTGCAAGAATCGGAGGGCATTCAAGTTATCCAACAATGCAGGTAAATCAAGTTGCATTGGTTAATGTAATAGATAAATATATAAGAACAAAATTGTTTGGAGAACCATTTGACCCGAATGAAGATAACAACTG
This sequence comes from uncultured Vampirovibrio sp., assembly GCA_964643455.1. GTDB lineage: Bacteria > Cyanobacteriota > Vampirovibrionia > Gastranaerophilales > Gastranaerophilaceae > CAG-196. The sequence continues at coordinate 3,098 of CAZXQM010000127.1, forward strand.
GCGTGTGCTTATGATTGCAAGAGCCGGAATACTAGAACATATTATGAAAGAAGTAAGTCAAACAGTTTATGACATGCAAAATTCTATTGATGTAACTGAAGCAACAGTTAAAAAGAATTACTTTTCTCAAGTTGAAAAATTAAAAATGAGAGAAAATTTTGCTTTAGATATTAGAAAATCAATTTACGAGAAAACAGCTTATCCATCCAACAAAGGAGAATTTGAAAAAGAATTTTTGCTGTTTGCAGATAGAGATTCAGAAGTTGAACGGTTGATTAAAATAAATGAAAATTATCATAATTTTGCTCATATGAAATATATCAGAACTGACGGACTTCTGTCATCATACTCACCAGATTTTATTGTAAAAATTAACAATAATATTTATTTGGTAGAAACAAAAGCTCAAAAAGATTTAGATAATGTGAACGTAAAGCAAAAACAGAAAAGTGCTGTTGATTGGTGTAAAAAAGTAAATGAATTAACTTTAGACAACAGGATGTCGTCAACTTGGTCTTATTCTCTTTTGGATGATAACACATTTTATTCAATGAAAGAACGTGGTGCTTCAACTATAGATATACTTGAATACTGTAAATTAACAAATGCCAAAATTCAAGGAACTCTTTTCTAGTAAGACCAAAT
>CAZXQM010000128.1:0-3516 GCA_964643455.1 uncultured Vampirovibrio sp.
TGCCGTGGCAGCCGGCTATTAGTTTCACCTTCCAGCTAAAATACATTTACCCCCCACTCCTCAACAGACTATTAGTTTCACCTTCCAGCCAAAATACATTTACCCCCCCCCCCCATGTTTGGGGTATAATAGTTTTAGATATTAATTTAAATTTAGGAGTATATTATGCATAATATTAGAAAAATTACTGATGATGTTGTATATATCGGTTGTTCTGACAGAAAACTTTCTTTATTTGAGAGTGCTTATCCGGTAAAAGATGGTATGTCTTACAATTCTTATTTATTAAAAGATGAAAAGACAGTTCTTTTTGATACAGTTGATAAAGTTTGCGCTGAACAGTTTTATGAAAACCTTGAATATGCGCTTGGTGGCAGACATTTAGATTATATAGTAGTTCAGCACATGGAACCTGATCACTGTGCTTTATTAGGTGAAGTTATAAAATTTCATCCGGATTTAAAAATCATTTGTTCGCAAAAAACTGTCAGTATGATAAAACAATTTTTTGACTTTGACGCAGATTCCCGTGTTCAGGTGGTAAAAGAAGGTGAAACGTTAAACACCGGCAAGCACGAACTTCAGTTTGTTATGGCACCGATGGTTCACTGGCCGGAAGTTATGGTGACTTACGATAAGAAAGATAAAATATTGTTCTCTGCCGATGCATTCGGATCATTTGGCGCAATTGACGGAAATCTTTTTGATGATGAAGTGGATTGGGAAAGGACTCACCTTGATGAGGCAAGGAGATATTATACAAATATTGTCGGAAAATACGGTATGCAAGTTCAAATGCTTTTAAAGAAAGCTATGGGCATAGATATAAAAATGCTTTGTCCGCTGCACGGGCTTGTTATTCGTAAAAATATAGGGCTTTTTGTTGAAAAATATGATAAATGGTCAAGCTATGCTCCGGAAGAAAATTCCGTGTTGATTGCTTATTCTTCTGTTTACGGGGGAACGGAAAGCGCTGCTAATCTTCTGGGAGCAAAGCTTGCCGAAAATGGTGTTAAGAGAATCAAAATGTACGATGTATCTATGACTCATCCTTCTTTTGTGCTGGCGGATGCGTTTAAGTATTCGCATATTGTGCTTGCTACAACAACTTATAATGCCGGAATTTTTGAATCAATGGAAAATTTTCTGCATACACTTGCCGCACATAATTTGCAAAACAGAAAATATATTCTTATTCAGAACGGTACCTGGGCGCCGACATGCGGAAAACAAATGCGGGAAATTCTGGAAGGTGTTAAAGGCAGTGAGATTCTGGACGATTCTATTTGTATTAAATCAACATTGAAAAATGAACAGATTGAACAAATGGATAATGTTGTAAATACAATAGTAAAATCTTTAAATATTTAGTATTATGAAAATACGGGTGAACACTTCACCCCAACCCTCGACACAAGGAGAGGGGAAGAAAGAAAAATAAGGAGGATTTAGCGATGAAAAAATATGTATGCACAGTATGTCATTATGTTTACGATCCGGCGGCAGGCGATCCGGATAACGGAATTAATCCTGGAACAGCATTTGAGGATTTACCGGAAGGCTGGGTTTGTCCTTTATGTTCAGTTGGTAAAGATATGTTTGAGGTTGAGGAGTAACTCCGTCCGAATTTCTAAATTCGTATTATGCAATTAAGAAATTCTTCACTGTTCGGAAAAGTGGTATCAACGAATTGGAGTATATTAACTAAATAGATTCGATAAAAGCTTCCAATCGGAAGCTTTTATGTTATAATAAACTTGACCCAATAAACACTAATATCATACAAACCGATTATTTGTTTAAGATGAAGTGTAATGTATAATGTTATTGTCTTTTATACATAAATAAGAAAGGAATTTTTGAAAATGAGTTTTGTACCTGTAGTAATTGAACAATCAAGCAGAGGAGAGCGTTCATTTGATATTTTTTCAAGATTGTTGAGAGAAAGAATTATTTTTCTTGGAACTCCGGTAGATGACATGGTTGCAAATTTAATTGTTGCACAATTGTTATTATTAGACAGCGAGAATCCGGAAAAAGATATTATGCTTTATATTAACTCTCCTGGCGGCAGCGTAACTGCAGGTTTAGCAATCTACGATACAATGCAGCATATTAGAGCTGATGTACAGACTATTTGTTTAGGTCAGGCTGCTTCTATGGGAGCATTCTTATTATGTTCGGGAGCAAAAGGCAAGAGAATGGCTCTTCCTCATTCAAGAGTTTTGATTCACCAGCCTTTAGGCGGGGCTCAAGGTCAAGCTACCGATATTGAAATTCAAGCTCAGGAAATCTTAAGAATTAAAAAGACATTGAATGAAATTATGGCTGAAAATACAGGTCAATCAATTAAAAAGATTGAAAAAGACACAGACAGAGACTATATCATGACACCGCAGGAAGCTCTTGAATACGGTATGATTGATAAAGTCATTACAAAAGAGGGGTAGGAGTAAATAAGGAATAAATATTAAAACTTTATTCCGGCTGATTTACAATTTGCTCTTCACAACGGGGTTCTTAGCGGCTCTGTAAGTCAAAATATGACAGTGACAAGGAGAATAATATGTCATCTAGTGATAGATTAAAATGTTCATTTTGCGGTAAAACACAGGATCAGGTAAAAAAACTGATTGCAGGTCCTGATGTGTTTATCTGTGATGAGTGCGTTGAGTTATGTAATGAAATATTGGATGAAGAATTTTTTGAATCAAAAGAAAAGAATTCTGATAAGAAAGAAAAGGCTTCTGGTGATACAGAAGAAAAATCTATCCCTAAACCTCATGAAATAAAGGAATATTTAGACCAGCATATTGTAGGTCAGGATGATGCAAAGAAAGTTCTCTCTGTTGCTGTTTATAATCATTATAAACGTCTGAAACATAACAAGCAGGAAGATACAAATGGTGTAGAAATTCAAAAATCAAACATTTTGCTTGTAGGTCCAACCGGAAGCGGAAAGACATTGCTTGCACAAACGCTTGCCAAAATGCTTGATGTTCCGTTTGCCGTAGCTGATGCCACAACACTTACTGAAGCCGGTTATGTCGGCGATGATGTTGAAAACATTTTATTAAGACTTTATCAGAATGCTGATTATGATGCTAAAAAAGCTGAAAAGGGCATAATCTACATTGATGAGATTGACAAAATTGCAAGAAAATCCGAAAATACATCAATCACAAGAGATGTTTCTGGTGAAGGTGTTCAACAGGCTTTGTTGAAACTCATTGAGGGAACGATAGCAAATGTTCCACCGCAAGGCGGCAGAAAACATCCGCAGCAGGAGTTTATACAAATTGATACAAGCAATATTTTGTTTATTGTAGGTGGTGCATTTGTAGATTTGGATAAAATCATTGAACACAGAGTTAAAGACGGTTCTTCTATCGGATTCGGAAAATCTGCTCCGACTCAGGCAGAAAAAGAGCAGCAGGCTGCGAAATTACTTAAAAAGCTGCAGCCGGAGGATTTGCTTAAGTTTGGTTTAATCCCTGAATTTATAGGTAGAATCCC
>CAZXQM010000129.1:0-3507 GCA_964643455.1 uncultured Vampirovibrio sp.
AAATGGTATTCATCAAGGATTATGCAATCCCAGTTTATAAGGTGGATTTCTTCATTGCGTGGTTTAATACCGCCTGCATCTGTTTTTTGCAGGACATCCTGAAAACTTGCAAACCAGACAAAAGGCTTTGCGTGGTCGATTTCGGAGTATTGAAGTCCTGTTCTTGATACAAACTGCCAGTCTTTAAAATCCACGTGAGATTTCAAATCTTCTTCCCACGAGTTTTGAACGGCAGGTTTAAAGGTTAATACAAGAACTTTTTTCCATTCCATTTCTTTTGCAAGCTGGTAACTTGTAAAGGTTTTTCCGAATCTCATTTTAGCGTTCCAGAGAAAATGCGGCGTTTTGCCTTCTTTTTCATAAGGATATTTTCTAAAATATTCACTTGTAATATTAACTGCACGTTTCTGCTCGGGACGCATTTTGAAATCTAGAATACGTTTGGTTATATCTGTTTTATGGTTCTTAACCGCAAATATGGCTTCCTTAACTTCATCTAGAGTACATTCAAACCATTCTGAATTAGGAAATCTGTAATAGCCTGCATGTTCTAAAACTTTGTGGACATCAAAATCAGTAAAATAGGTGCCGTCATTTCTTATCGCAACTTCATCCAGCAAAATTTCATATGGATTATTTATTGGTTTATTTGTACCAAATTGTTCTGCAATACGGTCTTGAGCTGATTTTGTTGTAAAGCCGACCTTAATTAAACCGCTTCCCCTACGTCTGTTTTTCCACGGAGTATTTTTAAACTGTGGTTCCGTGTATGCGTATATTTGTGGAACTTTGTTGCTGTTGAGAATATCGGGCATTATTTACTCCTGTTCATTCATAATAATTTCGATTCTTTCATGTATAATTTTACAAATTAGTCTAAATCTATCTTGCTGATTTTTAGGATTGACTTGTGTTCTTTCAACAGCAGGAAGTAAATTCAATATATCTAACAAAATCTCTTGAGAATCGAAACGGATATCTCTTGCTTCTTGTTCAGAACTATTCCAGTCAATATTATTAAATATTGTATCTGCAAAGGTTTCTAATAATCTTAAATCATTATTAGCCTGTACATTATTTAATGTATTTCGAAAGACTATACTTCTATCCTGTCTGCCTTTTACTCTATTATCACGCAACATATTTCCTGGATTTGTTTCTACAATTTCTATGTCTCTATTTAATTTTGCTAGTAATTGTTCTAATCTAATTCTGATTTCTTCTTCCATTGTTTTCTTTCCTTTCCTTATTGTTATTCCATCGGTTTAATCATTGATTCAATAAAATCAATTTCTTCTTGTGTTAGCCCGTATTTTTTGTAAAGTTTTTCATCAGTCCATTCTTCGTTGAAATCTTGCATGGGAACTAACTCATATACTTTTTTAAGTGCATTTTGAGTATTTTTCATTAGACTTACCAAAAATCGACAAAATTTTGTACATATGTACTTTTGAACATTTTCGGCTTCAATATTATTTTCAAATGGTCCAATCAATAAATAAGTCATGTTACAAATGGTATTGGGTTTACCGATAAAAGGCTTTGATAAAACACTATATGGGATTTTATTACTTGCAGCTCCATTTGCCTTCGATATAAAAACTTTATATAAATCAACTGCATCTAATCGAGTAGTTACTTTGCTTCTATTTGCAAAACAGATACCCTCACGCTGCCAACCATTGTAATAAATTTCGCAGTCCCCATCTTGTCTTTCTTTATGAAATAGCTTAAACATTCTTTCGCTACCATTTTCATAATAATTGAGTCCAAATGGGTCTCTTGGACTTACAATATCTGAAAAAGAAGGCTCTTGATATTTTTTTACTTTTTTTAAAATACTTAATGCTTCACTAAATCTTATAAAAGATGTTAGCCCTTCTTCTAATAAATATCTATTTGAAACAACTATTTCTTTATTATCTTTATGTGTGTGAATTTCGCATATGCCTTGATTATCTCTATCCCATAAGAAGTAACATACACCTCCAGGCAAGGATATTCCTTGAAAACATTCATTTGCGTCAAAAAAATCATGAAGTTTTCTAATTCTTCTATCATTCAGCATTTCATTTCTAAAGTTATCTAATCCAAAACCTCCATTCATCCATCTTGATGGTATAATCATAGTAATATATCTTGGGTTTAATTTCTTTGCCTGTTCTACAAATTTTTGGTATAATGGTAGGGATTGAGCCTCAACACTCCCTCCTGTACTCAACTGATACGGCGGATTGCCGATTATGACATCAAATTTCATTTCTTTTAACCTCTTGAATAACTCTGAATTTCTCTGTTCATCAGTGTGTATAAATGAATAAGCGTGCGTTTCAAGCTCCTCCCCTCTATCATACTCGGATTTAGAAGCTCCGCACATCATACACTTATCTTTGAACCATATATGATAGGTTCTTTTATATTCAATATTTCCTTCCTGATTGTCAAAATGCACAACGGAATACTCTCCGCTTGCATCTTTTGAACAGTAAACTGACCGCCTTGAAAGCAATGATGTCAGTTCTGTTATAGCCAATCCGAAAAGCTGATTTTTAAATATGTGGTCTAATCTCTTTTCTAAATCAGGAATTTTGTCAGCAAGACCATCAATTAACCTTTTTGCAATTTCCCTTAAAAACACACCGGATTTACAGCACGGGTCTAAAAATTTCGTATCAGGGCTTTTGAATAACTCCTGCGGTAAAGTATCAAGCATTTCATTAACCACTCTCGGCGGTGTAAAAACTTCGTCAGAAGATAAATGAGAAATGCAATCCAAAATATCAGGCTTATGTAACTCTTGCAGAAAACTCATCAGCAGCCCTCCTCCAATAAATTCCTGTAGAACACAACCGGATACGTTTTTACAGGCTGCGGAATAAAAACATCTTCGCCTTTTTCATTCTGCAAAGCAGCAAAAAGCGGAGTATTCATAATTTCTGCCTGCTGATTCATTTGAGCAAAAGAATACTCTTCACGCTTAATCTGATAACCTATAAGTGTCCACTGGGTAAAAATAATTTTATCAATTCCGTTAAGACTGTCTCCCTGCAAGATATTTTTAGAGAGAACAAATCTCATTATATTTTGATAAGTTTCATCAGGAAATTTTTTCAGAGATTTTTTATAACAATCACAGGCAATTTCAAACATCCTCTCCTGTGACTCTTTGATATTGTCTTCTAAGAGGTCAATCCCGTAGATACTACCAAGTGCGGAAAGCATCTGAATCTCAAAGTCAGCTTCCTTTGTTCTGTATCTGTCAGCAACGGTTTTAAGCTTCCTTTCAAGTATCGCAGTCAAGAAATTTCCGGTACCGCAAGCAGGTTCTAAAAAACGACTGTCAATTCGTTCAGACTCATTCTTGACAAGGTCAAGCATTGCTTCAACTTCCCGCCTTGCCGTTAAAACTTCACCGTGATTTCTAACCCTTTCCGCACTTTTGACCTGAACTTCTTTTTCCAATACCGGTGCCATAAAATTCCTTAATTTTATGCATCGTTTTATTTA
>CAZXQM010000130.1:0-3351 GCA_964643455.1 uncultured Vampirovibrio sp.
AGCACCGCAGGTGCGCGAATCCCATTTACATCACATCGGGATGTAGCGCAGTTTGACTCTGCCGAACAAAAGGTGACTAAATGTCACGTTTTGTGAGAGGTAGCACCGCAGGTGCGCGAATCCCATTTACATCACATCGGGATGTAGCGCAGTTTGGTAGCGCACCTCGCTTGGGACGAGGGGGTCGCACGTTCGAATCGTGTCATCCCGACCATTTAAAAAAAGAGTTTCAGGAATTTCTTGAAACTCTTTTTTATTGCCATTATGTAATTATTATGAACTGTTATTTATATAACCTTGACTTTCCGGCAATAATGTGGCAAAATAATGGCAATAATACGGTAATTTTATGGCAAAGTTTAATCCAATATATTCAATCACTAATTCTATTGCTAACAACCTTCTTGAAATTGAACGAGTTAAAGAAGGAATTAAAACTCTACCGATTAATCCTAAACTTTTAAGCTCTTTGAGAGAAACCGCTAAAGTTGCAACCATTCACTATTCAACCCAGATTGAAGGGAACAGGCTTTCCGGAGAAGAAGTTTTTGAGGTTATTAAGAAAAACAAAGTTATTTCTAATACCGGCAGAATACGTGATGAGAAGGAAATTCGAGGCTACTATGCAGCTCTTGATTACATTGAAAAACTTGCTAAGAATAAGTCACCTATAACAGAGGATAATATTAAACTTATCCATGCCTATGTTACCGGAGGCGGAAGTACAAAAGTAAAGCCTAATGAATATAGAGAAGAGCAAAATGTAATTACAGACTCATTATCCGGTAATATTGCCTATATGCCGCCGGAAGCTGGTGATGTACCGGAATTAATGAAAGAGTTTGTTAAATGGATTAATAATACTAATGATATTCCTGTACCAATAAAAGCAGGGATTATTCACTACCAGTTTGTAACAATTCACCCATATTTTGACGGCAACGGAAGAACTGCCAGACTTTTGACAACCCTTGTTCTGCACAAAGAAGGTTATGACCTCAAGGGTATTTATTCTCTTGAAGAATACTATGCAAAGGATTTGCAAGGATATTATGATGCTATAACAATCGGTGATTCACACAACTACTATATGGGACGTGCTGAAGCTGATATTACAAAGTGGGTAGAATACTTTGTTGAGGGCATGACAGCTGCAATTAAATCAGTCTATAAAAAGGCTAAGGATAATAAAAGTTCTAAGGATGAAGTCAAAGCCCTTAGAGAACTTGATTCTAAGCAGCGTCAAATACTTAATCTGTTTGAAACGCAAAAGTATGTTACATCAAAAGAGATTGCCAATTTCTTCAAATTTGCACCACGTACGGCAAGACTTCTTGCTTCTGAATGGGTTGAGGCAGGATTTATTATTGCAGAAGGTGAAGGAAGAAAAAGGAAATACAGATTGAATGATAAATATGAGGCTATTTTGTAAGCCTGTCAAAATGTAAAATATAGACCGGTCATTTTGTAAAATACGAGTGTGCTATTTTGTAAAATTTATTTTGATAGCATAAACGCATTTTCCATTTTATCAATTTCAGCCTTTGATAAACCTAGAGCTTTGGCAACCTGCCACCATTTTGAGGTTTGTTTTTTCATTTCTGTAATAATATTTTTAGCCGTTTCTGACTTGATATCAAAATATTCACTTACTTCTAAAGCCAAATCCAAAGACTGTGCATTATCGTATTCTGTTATATAGGTGCTTAAAACATTTTTATTGTCATTACTCGGATTAACATCATACAACGGAGATAATTGCCAACCTCCTTCATTTACATATAAAAAACCATGGTTTCTAAGGTGGTCATCTGTGTTTGAAATAAGGATTGAAAATACAACTCTTTTCCACAATTCTGTTAAATCTTCATTAGGAGTAACTCCGTATTGCCTTATTGCATCTGCAATTTCCATATAACTGTGAGTTTGACTGTCATTATCAATAGCATTAAGCATACTCATTGCAGATAAAAACGGAATTCGTTGTTCTCCTTTTCTGTCGAAACGTTTTAGAACAATGACGTCTTTGACTCCTGCTTTATGTAAAGACCATTCCTGAACTTTTAAACCACAGTTTTTAGCAAGTGTAAGTGCAACAGCTTCCCATAAGACGTTATTGGTAAAATCATCTTTTTTAGGAAATTTCGCAATACATAAATTCCCTTTTTTATCAATAACACTGGCTTTAGGTCTGGCACCACCCAAAGACGAACCAGGAGCTAATAACAATTGCAAATCGCTATTTTTTTCTTCTGAAGCTATAACTTTTTCTGTTGCAGCAAGTAATTTTGTTAGATTTACCAACGGGGGAATGGATTTTAAACTTCCGGGATACAAAAATCCTTCACTTTCTTCTGTTCTGAAGCGTAAAGCTCCCTGTCTTGCGTAGTCGTTTACATATAAGAGATAGTCAATTTCATTTAGAGTTCTCGGGCTTCTGTTTTCTTCTTTTGCAAGCCGGCTTTCGTATCTTCTCATAAGAATCCTGCCCCAGGTATCAGGTGCAGAATCACCAAATGAACCAAATAACGGAGTTTGTCTCGGGTTTACCTGTTTTCCGGAACCAAAGAATAAGCCTGGCTCTAAAGAAAATGCTTTATTGTTATTTAACCATTCCTTTGAATACTCAAAATCAGACGTTTCTTTTCCTCTGTTAAAATGAGCCCAGAGAGTTCCGACAAAATGATTTTCACTATTCAATTCTATATAAACTAAAACTTTTCTATCTGACATTATTCTTCTTTCTTATAGCGAACTCTTTTAGGTAAATTTTCTTTATCATAAATTTTTCCAACAGTGTCGTTCTCGGGTTCCGCAAGATTGTAGAGGTTATCTATCAAACCGAGTACAAACATAACTTTTGCATAAATCCCTAAAGAAACACCGGCATCACCTTTTTCAACCTTGGTCAAAGTTATATGTGTAATTCCTGCACGTTCTTCTACCAGTGCCATTGTAAGCCGTCTTTTTATGCGGGCTTCTTTTAAATCTGCACCGAGTTTTTTTAATGCTTTATTAACGGGTATTGGGATTACTGATGTTTTCTTCATAAGATTAAAATATATTATCGTGTATGTTATACTATTTTAAATATATTATAATATATTTTATTTAAAAATTCAAGCAAAATAAAAAGTTTCACAATCTTATTATTTCCATTATGTAATTATTATGTAATTGAAGTTAGAACATTTAAAATATTATAGACGTACATAAACGAATTAGAAACCTGAAAAAGGTTATGACAATTGCGTTTAAGGATGTTTAAAATACCGGATGACGCTGATAAAAACTCCCTTGGGACGAGGGGGTCGCACGTTCGAATCGTGTCATCCCGACCATTTAAAAAAA
>CAZXQM010000131.1:0-3300 GCA_964643455.1 uncultured Vampirovibrio sp.
AAATACAATAATATTAATCCGATTAGCAATTCCATTATTAAATCCTTTCTATTACTCAATATTTTATAATATGGATACGTCAGATTTGGTCAAGATATTATAACCCCAAATATTTTTCAAAGAATTTTGATAATTTTTCAATAATAGTTTGCTTTTTTTGTCTACGTTTTTTACCGGCATCGCCAAATAAGCCCATTGGCGGTAATAACCTGTCAAAATCAGTTCCGGAAGTTTTGATTGCTCCGTCTCTAAATGAATTATCCATAAATTTTTTAGTTTCTTCCGGTTTAAGATTTTCTTCTTCAATAATATTTGTTATATCTGTTTCCTTTTGTTTTGTTACAAAATTTTTCCAGTCTTCATCAACTTTTGTTGACGCATTAATAGTTAAAATAAAATCTTGAATCAGTTCTTTTTTACTTCTGAGTTGTGGAGACGATGAGATTGCTCTGTTAATATCCGCAAGAATTTCTTTATTTTTACAGTTGCTTTTATGATATTTAACAACAAGCATTAAGATATAATCTATGTTGACCTCAACCTGTCTGACCAGTTCCATTTCAAATTCAATGTCATTATTTATATCTTCCTTGTCAGCTTTATTATACCCTCTCATCTCCTGATACAAATCAACATACATACTTTGATAATCCTGCAAATCTCTGTCTGATATTTTTGTATCTTCTATAAAATCGTCAAACGCACTTAAAATATTTCTTACCCGTAATATTGCTCCAAACAGTTTAATAAACTCTTTTTTGTTATTTTCACCTATAATAGGTTCGCCCAACGGGAAATTTGCTCTAAGGTTGTCAATAAGTTCTGTATAACCTGCATGATGAACACCGTTATCATCCCGATAGCCGTAATAGTAGTCTTCATAGTTCTTTAAAAGAACAATTCCGCTTGCTCTTTTATCTCCAAACAGTGCAATCGCTTCCTCTGTTCTTGTTTGTAAATCTCTAAAGCAGATAATGTTACCGAATGTTTTAACGGAGTTTAGTATTCTGTTAGTTCTTGAAAATGCCTGAATAAGACCGTGATACTTCAAATTCTTATCAACCCAGAGAGTGTTTAAAGTAGTTGCGTCGAACCCTGTGAGAAACATGTTTACTACAATCAGCAGGTCAAGTTCTCTGTTTTTCATTCTGAGAGATACATCTTTGTAATAGTTTTGGAACTTATCTGACGAGGTATCATAATTTGTGGCAAACATTTCATTGTAATCTTTTATTGCCATATCAAGAAAATCTCTTGAAGATTGGTCAAGTCCTGATGTGTCTTCGGGATTTTCTTCTTCTAAAATATCAAAATCGCAATCTTCATTCGCACCGAAACTGTAAATAATACCAACTTTCAAATTATGTTCAGGTTTTGCTTTCATCTGCTTTTTAAATTCAAGATAGTATGCTTTTGCAACATCGATAGAGGCCACCGCAAATATAGAGTTAAAGCCTGTCAGGTTTACTTCTTTTTTAGCTTCTTCGACACTTCTTCTGTCACGCGCAGAAGCGACTTCACTAATATTTTTTAATTGCTTAAATGAATATGACCTGTCGTTTCGGTTTGTTTTCTGGTTAAAATGTTCAAGGATATAACTTACAATATTACTTATTCTCTCCGGTGCCGCCATAGCTCTTTCAATGTCAATAGCTCTTACCTGAGTATCATTTATACCTTCTTTTTCTTTTACCGTATTAACATAATCAATCCTGAATGGCAGAACATTCCTGTCATTGATGGCATCAACTATTGTGTACGTATGGAGTTTTTCGCCAAAAGCCTGCGGTGTTGTTTTAAGGTTTATTTTTCCGCCGGAGCTTGCATTGACAGAAAATATCGGAGTTCCGGTAAACCCGAATATAAAGTAATTTTTAAAATTTCTGACTATTGCTGTGTGCATATCTCCGAATTGAGAGCGATGGCATTCGTCAAATATAATAACAACAGGTTTTTTGAATACTTCGTGCCCTTTGTTTTTTGAAATAAATACACCTAGTTTTTGAATGGTTGTAATAATAATTTTAACATTAGAGTCTTCAAGTTGTCGTTTCAAAATAGCAGTTGAAGTATTGCTGTTTGCGGCACCTTTTTCAAACCGGTCATACTCTTTCATTGTCTGATAATCGAGGTCTTTTCTGTCAACAACAAAGAGAACTTTATCAATAAACGGCAGATTTGTTGCAAGCTGTGCTGTCTTGAAGGATGTTAATGTTTTGCCTGAACCTGTTGTATGCCAGATATAACCGCCGGCATCTATTGTTCCGTAATTTTTGTAGTTGTTGGCAACCTCAATTCTGTTTAGAATCCTCTCACAGGCTGCAATCTGATACGGGCGCATAACAAGCAATAAGTTTTCTGAGGTGAATACGCAATACTTTGTTAATATGTTTAGAATTGTATGTTTTGCAAAAAATGTTTTGGTAAAATCAACTAAATCAGGAATAATTTTGTTGTTTGCATCAGCCCAGAATGATGTAAATTCAAAACTGTTGCTTGTTTTTTTACTCTTTATATTCTTGTTTTTAGATTCAGTAATATGGGTGTTTCTTGTCGTATTTGAATAATATTTTGTATTGGTACCGTTTGAGATAACAAATATTTGGATATATTCATAAAGCCCTGATGAAGCCCAGAAACTGTCCCTTTTATAGCGTTCGATTTGATTAAACGCTTCTCTGATTGGGACACCTCTGCGTTTAAGTTCTATGTGTATCATAGGGAGGCCGTTAACAAGTATTGTTACATCATATCGGTTTTTGTGATTGCCTTCGTTTTCTTCATACTGGTTTATGACCTGTAATCTGTTATTGTGGATATTATCTTTGTCTATTAGTTTGATGTTCTTTGTAGAACCGTCATCACGTTTGAGGTTCTGAACATGGTCTGATTGAATCCTTTTTGTTTTATCAATATATGTATCATTATTGCCCGCAATAGAAGTTGTAAAAAATCTTTTCCATTCGTCATCTGAAAATGTGTAGTCGTTGAGAACTTCAAGTTGTTTTCTGAGGTTTTGTATAAGACCTTCTTCATCGTGAATCGTCAAATATTCGTATCCGAGAGCGGAAAGCAACCCTATAAATTCTTTTTCAAGTTCGGCTTCCGACTGGTAATTTTCAGAGCGTTTTGAATCCGGAGTATATTCCGCAACAACGGTGCTTTGGTTTGTGCTGGCAACTATGTTGTATGTACTCATCAAACAAATTTCCTTTCTTATAACCAATATTATAATTATTCATTTTTGTCATTGCAAGCATCAGCGAAGCAGTTCAGTTATAAATTCTTTCCTTATGCTTA
>CAZXQM010000132.1:0-3098 GCA_964643455.1 uncultured Vampirovibrio sp.
CGGAGTAGCTGCAACAGCAGATAATGCGGAAACTGTTGCACCGTTTGCAAAACATCTGGAACAATCTCCTGATATTCAGGATTTAACTAATCCTGAAATTAAAAAAGTACAGCTTGAAAACGGTGAATTTGATGCGGACGGAAACTTTGTTTCTGATGGTACTTACACCATTACAGAATCCGGAAATCCACTGGCGAAGAGTAGAACCTATAAACAGTATCCGGATGGTGAAGTGAGAATTGCTGCTAATTTTGATGAGTTATGTGAACAAGTCGCAGGACTTATGGGAGGGAAGAAACTGAGCAAATCTGAAATCGGAAAGCTAAAAAATATTATTGACAGAAATCCGGATGTTTCAGTTCAGGATATTTCTGAAATTATAGCAGATTTTACGCATGTTACTGACGGACGTGCAAACGAATTTCTGAGTGCATATAAAGGTCTGGATTACATAAAAGATTTAAAGACTTTTAAGGCTAATATCAGTGAATATGACAAATTTTTGACAAAAATTAAGAATGAGAATTTTGATTATTATTCAGAGCTGCGTGACTTAAGATTTGATTTGTTTACAGAGAGTATGGCAGAAATAAAGCCTGAAGATTTTAAGAGAAATCTGGAATTTTTCAGTACATTAGATGAAAATTTCCAGCAATCTTTGACACGTTATGACTATGACTCATTGTTCAAATCTCATGATAATAAATATTTTGAGCGTGTAAAAATTGCCGATGATTTCAATAAATTTATGAAAAATGCTTCGATTAACGAAGATTCAAAAGCTTTCATAGGACGAGAAGCTAAGTATTTTGCGGAATATTCAGATGAAGAGTTCGCACAAACTCTCAAAAATATCGAATTAGTAAAAGATTTGATAAATAATAAATGTGAACAACGTTCTTTCATAAATGATATACTGAGCGATAAAAGCGATTACTATACAAAATTTGCAGACAAAGTCAAGCAGGAACTCGGTGCCAAATTTGATTACTATTATTATGTGACAATATTGAAATCACGTATGCCTGATACATCCATTGCAATAATCAAGGCTTTTCCGAAGGAGGCAAAGGCTCTTTCTTCATATGATCTTCAACGTTTAGGTGAATACTATTATCGTCTTGATGATGCCGGTAAAAAGAATTTTATGGACAAATTGAATATTGCGTCAAAAATGCCGCATCTTGTCAGTTATAGGGACAAATTGGAACCGGATTTATTTGTCCGTTACATGAAAGAGTTTAAGATTACTAATGCCGATAAAATATCAGAGTTTGTAAATCTTGCCGAGCTGGAATTTTTAAGAAAAATAGGTGGCGGGTATGACAATAGGCTGCCATTTGATTTTGAAAAGGTTTTCGCCCCTGCAAATCTTGATAATATGATTGAAAATGCAAAGTTGCACAAAGGACTGCCTCAAAGTTTCAGAGACTATTTGAAATTAGAATATTCCATAATTGCTCGAAATTGCTGGAGCAGTGAGGATGCTGTAAATTATCAATATTTAATTCCACATCAAGAACTTGCGCAAAGAATAAATCAAATAAAGAAATTTGAGGGCAAATATGAGCCGGATGTACTGGAGCTAATTTATAACGGTTCATACAAGGCTGCGGATGAGGTTCTGGAAGCTCTTTCAACAATAGATAAGAATTTGCTTAAAAAACTTATTAGTTATCATCATACGGATAAAATAGCCGCTTTTGATAAAGAAACATTAGATAAATTTACAAATTACATAAAAAATGCAAAACTAACGGATGACGATATACAAAATTTCGGTTATTATTTTAATCCTGATTTCTTTATAAATTTATCAGCGGAAGAACTTGATGCAATTCCTTTTAAAGAACTAGCAAAGTTTAGTGGTGATTCTTCTTACATTATTGAATCGTTAAAAGAAGGGATTTCTGCTACTCCTAAAAAGGTTAGAGATATTATAAAAGAAGATGTTAGCCTTTCTTTTTATGTGAACAGTAGATATTCTTATGAGGAAATAAAATTAAATTATTTAAATTCATTGCCGGCAGAGGATTTGCGGGTAATCGGCTCAAAATCTGTTCTGGCATATTTGGACAGATATTTTGATAAGTTCGTTGAGTTTAATCCGATTAATTTAGAAATATGGAAATCTGTACCGAAGGATATTAGAGACAAATTTGAAGAATATGCGTACTATGTTATGAAGGACGAAAAAACTCTGGATATAGATTTGTTTAATGCAAGAATTAAAAATCTTAAAGACAGAAATGTATTTGAACATATCAATGGCGAACAGTTAAGCTATATTACCCGTAATGCATCTCCTGATATAGAAAAATTGATGAATGATATTATTTCTGATTCAGATTTCAAGCCGGAAAGTATTAATTATTTAATAAACAGTTTGAAAAAATATGATGGCGAAAACGCAGCAGAGCTGGCGTTCTTAAAAGAACTTATACAAAATCCGAAATTAGAATCTCAAACTCTTCCTGACATATTCTGTTCTTTATATCATGCAGGAGCAGGCAGAGAACAGCAGAAAGAGTTTGCAAGATATTTGTTGAAGCGTGATGATTTTGATTCTGCATTACTTTCAAAGTTCTTGAATATACCTGATACTGATGGATTGAAATTTAGTGGGTCAAAAATAGCTTTTGCAAAAGAATTATTGGATAATCCGAATATTAGTAATGAAGAAATCCCTGTTTTGATGCGCAGTTTTGACAGAGAGGCTGAATTCAATTACAAAAGAATTCTGACTCTTGATATGGTTAATTCTAAACAATATAAATCTGCTCGAGAAATTGAAGATATATTAAAATTAGTAAATACAGAAGAAAAAAGTTTAATAGCAAGAGACCTTGTAAAATCAATAGATCCAGAAAATGCCTTCTCTATTTTGAATTCAATAAATAATCTTCGAAATCCTGAAACAATGGTGCTATTAAGAGAATTTATTAATGATGTAATTAAAAATAATAAAGTGACAGACCTGCAAGACCTTTCTTTCATTGTGTGCAATATTTCAGATGAGGCAAATGTTGCTAGCATGCAGTTCAAGTTTGCGAACGAGTTGTTTGCTAATCCAAAAGTTAAACAGGAGGATATCCCGT
>CAZXQM010000133.1:0-2904 GCA_964643455.1 uncultured Vampirovibrio sp.
GCCCTGTCAGACCGTTATACGCCCTTAAGGCGTTCGCTAGCACTATTAGGGTTACATCCTTAAAGAAGAACCACCGGCTTAGCCGGTGGGTTTCTTTTTATCAGAGCTTAGCGACAATATTCCTGGTAAAAGATATTAATCCGACGTTTATCTTCATCAGACAAAAAGCCATTTTGAACACCATAGTTAACCAGTGAATCAAGCGTAACAATCCTCGTTTTAGAAATTTTTGCCTGGTCAAATCGTTGATTGACAACGGTAAAATCCCAATCAAAAATCGTAAATACGCCTAAAACTTCCGCTCTTTTTCCATCCTTTCCGCGTCGCAAAGCTTCGCAAACGCTCAACGTCGAGCGTCCGGTTGTGATAACATCATCAATAACCACCACTTTTGCGCCATCATTAGGCAAAGTACCTTCAATTTGATTTAGAAGGCCATGATCCTTTGGATCGCGTCTGGCATACAAACAGGGAAGAGTTTTGCAATTTGCAAGGCTCATTGCCCAAGCTATACCTCCGGAAGCAACACCAACAACGGCATCAATTTCCCGATAACGACTGTTGATCCAGAATAGAATCCGTGAGCATACCTGGCTACGTGCATCAACATCGCTTAACAACAAGCGTGCATCACAATACAACGGGGATAAATCACCTGAACCAAGCCTATAAGGCTTGCTAAAGTTCACTTTTACGGCACCAATTCTAAACAACGTCTGTGCCAACTCATCAGGAGAGTCTTTTAAAATATTAACCATATAATTATAAATTTAATAATAAACAATATTTTATGACTATAATTAATAAATACTTGTTTGTCAATAACATGTTGAAAAAAGCTTAAAATAAAAAAATTTACTTTTTTTTAATTTTTTCTCTTGACTTTTCTGAAATTTTGTGTATTTTGTGTCTATAAAGTGATTACATAAGTAATTAGAAGCGTTCCAGAAAGCGCAAGTATTTGTTATAAGCTTATATTACTTATATATAAACGTTTGGGGTATTTTCTGTTATTTCGCAAGTAATATAATATAAACTAAGAAAAATAATAGTTACCTCCACGAACGATCTTGTTGAAAATAGAAAATATCCCTCCCTGAAATAAACCGATTTGCTCTCATTTTCTCCCTCCTGTACAAAACGGTTTATTTCACATTTTTATAAGCCACTTTTTCATATCAGTCTCCCTCCCAAAACATAAGTGGCTTATATTTTCATTTTAATAAACCGGCTTTGTTGTTTATTTCCCTCCCTATATGTGTAAAGTTGGTTTATTATCTGATAAGCCGCTGTTTCTTTTTCCCTCCCCAACCCAAGACAGCGGCTTATTTTTTATTCATATTATGCAACCTGCGTTTAAGGAAATAGTTTAAAATTCTAAGGTAAAAACCCTGCAAAATTTTATTGTTATGATGAAACTGTTAATTTTAACTTTTTACCACTACAGATAATAATGCTACCATTTACACCTACCACCGACGTGAGGCATAATTGCTGTATCACTTTTTTCATCAAATCTATAACTAACAATTGGCATCCAAAGAGAGACCCTGTATAAAAAATTGAATTTTTTGCTATTATACCACAATTTATTATTCAATAATTAATCCTCACGGTAACAGTGCTTACATAATTTGGGGCACTACTTGACGTTGTTTCTATTTTAATCTGTTAAACAGAAGCCACTCTTGGTGGTTGAGATTGACTGCTGGAAACATAGGCGGGTGGTATAAAAAGTGACCGGCTTGCTGAACAGTCCTGCAACGCATAAATTGTCCAACAAGCGCGGGTGGTTATAACATTGACCTGAAAGGTGTTATGCTGTTACAACGATAATCAAAGCAGCCATTTGAAGTACTAACCATAATCTTCTCATGGAGCTGGACTGTCATCTACGTTGCTACTGCTTCCAGATCCAGAACAGGAATTTTCACACGTGTTATCACTATATACGCAAGAATTCCAATATAAAGGTACGGATGTATCTTTGTCTACTGTGATGGAATATGTACGAGTTTGGTTCCCACTGTCGCAAACGCAATAGTTCCCACTTTCACCACAAGGATTAATCCCTGTTATTGTCGTTGTAACAGTATAAGTTCCTGCCGGGACATAATAACTTCCTGTTACATTATATCCTTCTTTTTGACTTCCAAGTTTGCTTCCTGAGAATATAACTTCTCCGGTTGAGTCATTGATCATTTTCCAAGAGAGATATACATAGCTGATAGTCCAATCAACTGTAAGCGTATAGTAGTTTGTAGTATCATCAATATCATTAGCAGATGTATAACCACAAGAAAAGTAAAGAGTTGTGGAGGTGACATTGGGAACGGTTACCACTTTTGTGACAGAAAGTGTTGAATTAAAGGCGTCTTGGCATAAACCTTCATCGCTTTTGATTTGTGCAGTTCCGCTTACGGTATAAGTACCAGCCGGAACGGAGGAGAACGTATGGGTAGTTTTGCTGACGATTGAAGTGGATTGAGTTGAGGAACTACTATATCCAGTCCCGGAAACACTGACCGTCGTCTTCAAACTTTCTAATGTTCCCGTCGCCGTACTACCTGAGCCAATTACGGTCAGAGTATAGTAGCTCTGTTCACATTTACCGCAGGTTTTGGCAGGGCAACCGGAGTCTGTTGTAGCCGTTTCGGTGTTTAGAGTATATCCTGAGCTACAGGAAGTTGTGTCGAGAGAGTAACCGCTTGTCGGGCAGC
Organism: uncultured Vampirovibrio sp.; assembly: GCA_964643455.1. Classification (GTDB taxonomy): domain Bacteria; phylum Cyanobacteriota; class Vampirovibrionia; order Gastranaerophilales; family Gastranaerophilaceae; genus CAG-196. The sequence goes on from CAZXQM010000133.1 coordinate 2,721, forward strand.
TATAGGTACAATTTTTGGTACAGGTGACACCATATCTTGGGTCTGTTACCGAAAGGGTGTAGCTAGTAGAAGTGGAGGCCAGAGTGCTGATGGCGGACATAGCCGTTTTGGTGGCAGAAGTTGCATCGTCTGCAATGGTATAACTGCTCAGGCTCACCCCGGTACTGGATGTCGACAGGCTGCT
>CAZXQM010000134.1:0-2856 GCA_964643455.1 uncultured Vampirovibrio sp.
AGGATAATACAAATGAAGTATTTGATAGAAAAAATCAAAAAAATTAAAGAAAGAAAAAACGCAATTATTCTGGCTCACAGCTACCAAAATATTGATATAGACGAGGTTGCCGACTTTGTCGGTGACTCTCTGTATTTAAGTCAAAAAGCTAAAGAAACCGATGCAGACATTATTGTTTTTGCAGGTGTATATTTCATGGCTCAGACTGCAAAAATCATTTCACCGGACAAGAAAGTTTTGCTCCCAAACCTTGCGGCGGGCTGTTTTATGGCAGATATGATTAACCATGAACAAATGATTAGTTTTAAAAAAAATCATCCAAATGTACCAGTTGTCTGTTATATTAATTCTACTGCCGAAGTTAAGGCAGAGTGTGATATTTGCTGCACAAGTTCCAATGCATTAAGAATTGTTAAGAGTCTTAACAATTCGCAAGTCCTGTTTCTGCCGGATGCAAATCTCGGAAAATGGATTGAGAGTAAGCTTAAAGGAGTAGAGGTGATAACTTATGACGGCAATTGTCCGGTTCACAACAATGTTGAAATTAGAGACATTGAACTTGCAAGAAAAAAATATCCGCATGCCAGAATCCTTATTCATCCGGAATGCAAGCCGGAAGTAAGCTCTCTCGGGGATTATGTCGGAAGCACAAGCGGAATCATGGAATATGTTAGAAAAAGCAAAGATAAACAATTTGTAATAGTTACGGAAAAGGGCGTATGTGACAGACTGGAAAGAGATTATCCGGACAAAAAATTTATTTTAATAAAAAACAGCATGCTCTGTGAAAGCATGAAACTTACAACACTGGAAGAAATTTTGTATTCGTTAGAACATGAAGTTAATGAAATAACTCTTGATGAAAGTGTAAGGAAACGCAGTGCAAACTGTATAGAAAGAATGCTTAAGGTATCAAAGTAATGGAAAATGAAACAATAATTTATGGAAAAAATGCCGTTATAGAAGCATTAGAAGCAGGGAATCGCACCTTTAATAAAATTCTTCTGTCAAATAGTGCACATTCTGATACCAAAATTGAAAAAATAAAATCACTTGCTCAGGCACAGGGAATTATATTCCAATTTGTAAATATTCAAAAACTCAACCAGCTTGAACCGGAAGGGCGTCATCAAGGTGTAATCGCGCAGATTTCTCCGGTTAAATATACTGAATTGGATGATTTTATTGAACGGCATAAAGACAAAGCGGCATCTGTTGTAATTTTAGACGGGGTAGAGGATTCACATAACGTCGGAGCAATAATACGTTCATGTGTTTGTGCCGGAGTTGACGGAATTATTCTGCCTTCAAGACGCGGAGTTTTAATTAATTCAACCGTTGAAAAAACCAGTGCCGGTGCAATTAATCATATATCAATAATCAAAGTCAACAGTCTTGTTAATACTGTTCAAAGATTAAAAGAAAACAACTGGTGGGTAATTGCATCCGACCATCATGCAAAAGATAATTATTATAATATAAATTATACTGATATGAATATTGCTCTAATCATGGGTGCAGAGCATGCCGGTATTTCAAAATCTTTACTCAAACTTTCGGATTTTGTCGTAAAGATTCCTATGCTAACAAATTTTAACTCTTTAAATGTTTCCAATGCTGCTGCTATAATATTGTTTGAAAGATGCAGGCAAATTCTGGAAAAAGCATCTGCCAAAAAATAATATGCCGGAGAGAGCATAAAGAGTAAATAACCGAGGTAAATAATATGACTAAAAAAACTGACACACTTAATTTAATATCAGATGATATTTCTGATGAAGGTGTAGATTTTAATAGTATTGAACCTATAGAGGACGATGATGATTCAATTTCTATTGAAGAACCAAAGACTCAAGAAAGTCTTAATTCCGTTAATTCTGATGATTCTGTCCGGATTTATCTTCAACAGATAGGCAAAATTCCTCTGCTTTCACCGGAAGAAGAACTTGAAGTTGCTAAAAAAATATATGAAACACAAAGTGAAATTGCAAGAAAAGTACTTATAAATGCTAACTTAAGACTCGTTGTAAGTATTGCGAAAAAGTATATCGGACGCGGTTTATCTTTCCTTGATTTGATTCAGGAAGGTAATCTCGGCTTAATTAAAGCTACGGAGAAATTTGATTATACAAAAGGATACAAATTCTCAACTTATGCTACATGGTGGATTCAACAGTCAATTACAAGAGCTATTGCAGATAAAGCAAGAATTATAAGACTGCCTATCCACTTGATTGAATCTATTAATAAGATTAAAAAAGCAACGATGGATTTGACGACAGAGCTCGGAAGAATTCCTGTTAAGCAAGAAATTGCAGATAAGATGGGAATTTCTGTTGCCAAGCTGACTTCAATAATAAAAGCTACACAATCTACAATAAGTATTGATACTCCTACAGGACAAAAAGATGATTCCAATAAAATCATTGACTATATTGTAGATGAATCTACCATTGCGCCTGACTCTCTTGTTTCACAAGAAAGCATGCTTGATGATATAAAAGGCATGCTGGAACAGTTAAGTCCGAAAGAAAGAGATGTGCTTATTTTGAGGTTTGGCTTGAATAATAACGGAAACAAAAAGACTCTTGATGAAATTGGTTCAATTTATGGTGTTTCAAGAGAAAGAATTCGACAAATTGAAAATCGCGCGATTTCCAAACTCAAGAAATTGTGTAAAAATAAAAATCTGACTTCCGGATTGAAAAATTATTTCGGAAATTGAGATGAGTGGAATGGTAGAAAAGTGGATAAGTTGAAAAGTTGAAAAGAGCTTTATATTCACTAACGCTCAAGAATTAATAGAATATTAATGTATTTAAAAATAGAAAATATAACTGTTCAACCTATTCACTT
>CAZXQM010000135.1:0-2853 GCA_964643455.1 uncultured Vampirovibrio sp.
TAATAATGGAATTGCTAATCGGATTAATATTATTGTATTTTGCGGCATTTAGTGATGGTTAAACGAAGCGTTATTATAAATAAAGGATTTAACACAGATTTGAATTATAAAAAATATTTCTTAGTAATAGCTTTAATTATCTGTTTAGGTTTGCCAGTATCAGCAAGCCCATACACAGATTACTGCGATAAAGCTGTCAATCAAATGATAGAAGTGCTGGAGCTTTCAGATGATTATTTACTAAACTACCCTGTTAATGTAAATGTAGATATTATGCCGGATGGTTCAGTTAAAGATGTATATATAACAGATTACATGAGAAGACGTCAGGTAAAATGGGAAAATAAAATTCTTGAAACAACTTTTCCTTCTCATAACCTGATGAAAGGTATTGCCGGCGGGCCTGCTGTTTCTGTTATACAAAGATTAATTAAAAAATCTGAATTACAAAAACTGGAACAAGAAAAATTCCTGTTTAAATTGCGTTCAGCCCTGATGGATGGTTTTTCATACCCTGCAACGAACCAAAACTTAAAAGCTAAAGTAAGATACACTGTAGATAAAATGGGACGATTAAGGAACTATGAATTAGTTGAAAGTTCAGGCAATACATCTTTTGACAATGCAGTATTAAAGTTTCTGGATAACAGGCAGAATTATACAATAATGTATCTTCCAACTTTACAAACTGAAAACTATACCGATACTGTAACGTTTAGAAGTAAATAAAAAAACTAATTAGTTGAATGCTTATAATGAAAACATTCCTTCAGTATTAAAAAATGATACTTTTGGATTGTTTTCAAAAGCCTTTTTTATATCTTCAGAAATAGTCCCATAGACTCCAATATATATTTTATCAAGATTATTATTTGAATTAATAGCCTCAATTATATGTTGGTCACTGCTCATAAAGGAAAGCCCATGCGTAACTAAATTTCCTTTGGCTGTTTTTAATTCATCAAAACACCTTGTTAAATATCTGGATTGTGCTATGCGTGCCTTTTTCTTTTCAGGAGTACTTTCTAAAACGGTCAATGGCTCAAACCCTTCATCCCATTTCTTTTTTATATTGCTAACCATTTTATTATTAGCTTCCGCTTTTACTTTTAAAACCTCACCATCTTTTTCCATAAAATGAAAAGCTCCATGTAGGTAAAATATAGTTTGTGCCATATTGGGTTGCCAGGTTTCTCCGTTAAAACCATCGTTAATATTAATTTGAAGTTCTTCTTTATTAGTTTCAATCATCTGTAATTGTGAATTAAATGCAGAAGTCGCTATCTTATCCAGTGCTTGACTTTCTTGTTCAAAAATCTCATCATCCTCCTTAACTTCTTCTAAGGTATTATACAGAGTATCTGCTAATTTATCCCATTTGATAGAAAATTGTTCCGTAGCTTCATAAATACTTTTTTCAATAAGAGGTTTATTTTTGCAAGATATTAACATTCTATAATAGTCCTTATCTTTTAAATATTTTTCATACATTTCACCTCTTATTGTCTTCATGCATTTGTCATGAAACTTGTCAACATTCTTTTTTAACTTATTAAAATTATCAGAGTCTTTATCTGTATTTTTAAGTTGTTCATTCAAGTCATAGCATTTTACATAATCTTCATTTCCATAATTCAAAAAATGCATAACCATCCAATATAGTAATGGGTCATAATTAAGAGTAAAAATTTTACTAAAATTATTGAAAAATTTTTTATATATAGCCAATTTTTCATTAGTAAAATATGGTGTCTCCATTAGTGATTTTGGCATCATGTCGTATAATGTATTTATAAATTCTTTATGAAGTATATCTTTTATCCATTTATCTATGATGCCTTTAGGAACAGTTCTTTCTGTGGAAGTTTCCTGAACCTTTTGTTGGGTTTCAAGAATACATTGTTCAATATCTATAACATCTGGTACACCTTGTAGAGATGGCATTTTAGATAATATCTCTCGTTGATTAAAATTAGAGTTGCAATAACTTCTTGAAAAACCATTTCCTAATAATACTATACATTCTCCACTCAGTTGTTCTACGACCTCTTCCCAAGTTAACAAATCTGCCATAAAATTTCTCCTTTATTCTATTATTTGTAAAGGTTTAGTTTTATGCAATATTTGTTAAATTTCTTGTAGCAATATTTTTGATATTTTATTTTACCTAAATATGCAAGAGACAGCAGTAATACAAAAATACTGCTGCCTCAAAAAGTGTTTAGTTGTTACAATGAGCCAATTTCACCTCTTCAAACTTCTTCTGCATAGTTGGATTATTCTTTGTAAGTTTCTTTATTGTTAAATCTTCCGCCTTGTTATTCGCTAACCTCAGATTATTTTCAGAAGATAACAACGCTTCTTTGGTTTTCTGCAAATGGTCTATAGTTTTATCTATTTCGTCTATAGCTGTTTTAAACTTCTTGCTTGCAAGTGCATAATTCTTTGAAAACTTATCTTTAAAATCATTCATAGCAGCTTCAAAGTTCGCTACATCAATATTCTGAGCTTTTACTAAAGCAAGTTCTTTCCTGTATTCTAAGGAGTTCAACGCAGCATTTCTTAAAACCGTGATTATAGGTATAAAGAACTGCGGTCTTACTACATACATTTTTTCGTAATAATGGGACATATCAACAATTCCGTTGTTATACAATTCATTCTCAGGTTCCAGCATTGAAACAAGTACAGCATACTCACAGTTTTTCTCATGACGGTCTTTATCCAGTTCTTTTAAGAAATCCGTATTTTTCTTCTTTGTTGAACTTGTATCAGCTTCGTTTTTCATCTCAAACATAATTGAGATAAATTCATTACCGTCAGGGTCATAATCCTTATAGATATAATCTCCTT
>CAZXQM010000136.1:0-2749 GCA_964643455.1 uncultured Vampirovibrio sp.
ATTCAACCCTGTTTCCATACATATCACGCAGAATTCCATTTTCATATAAAAAACCTGCTTTTTTTAAAGTTTTTGCTGCAACATCCAAATCTCTTGGATGCCCTTTGATATATTCATTTAAATATATGGAATTAAGGCTTTCGGCCGTAAACAAAGGTTCTGCAACACCTGTTGCTATATTTTGCACCATACTTTTTCTATCGATTGCCCAGTCTATTGCAGCTCGAAAATCTCTATTTGCAAACCAGCTGTGCTTAATAGGGCTTACATAAGGCTTTCCATTTTTATCTTTTCTATTATTTAAATTGATTACCAGAAACATCGTTCCTGTATCCGGTCCTATGTTATAAACAATATAATCAGAAACCGGCTCTCTAAGCTTATATCTTGCAACATCGGAGCCTCTCAGACTTAGCATATCAATCTCTCTGGCTTCAAACTTTAATATTTCATTGTTTGTATCCCCGACAATCATATATACAACCTTGTTTAAATAAGGTAGTTTTTCATCTTTTAAATTAATCTTATAATAATTAGGATTTCTTACAAACACTACTCTTTGCGCTGCAACATATTCTTTTAGTTTAAACGCTCCGCTTGATACAATTTCTTCTGGAGGTGTATTCGGAGAGAGAAAAGCATTGAATACAGATTCCCCTTGATCAGAATACTTCTTAAAATAATGTTTTGGAACAATCGGATATGATAACTGGCGCAAGAATGGAGCAAATGGTTTCGGTGTTGTAAATTTAACCGTATAGTCATCTATTTTTACAAGTTCAGGCAGTTTCCCATCAACTTTCATCGCATCCATAGTTGAAGGATTGCCGAGACCTTTAAACACAATCTCTTCATAGGTGTACATAACATCATCAGCTGTAATTGCACGACCATCAGACCATTTCACACCCTTTCTTAAGTGTATAATATAATCATTACCTTTAATCTCAAAATTTTTTGCTAATAAAGGCATTACTACACCAGTTCTTGGATTTGTTGTCACAAGCCCATCATACAAAAGTCCAGCCATAGAAGATGATGTTGCATCTTTTGTATTACAAGGATTAAAAGTTTTAGGACCTTCACCTATTGTAGAAATAATAAGCTCCCCGCCGAATTTACCGACCGGCGCTTGTGACTGAAGATAATCCACACCATTTATTGTTATATTTTTTTCATCTGGTGGATAATTAATTTCTTCCAGTGCATGTTTTTCTATCATGTTTGAAAACGTATAAGGAATATCTTGACGTATACACGCTTTTGCTATCAAAGCAAGTATTAAAACGATAAATAAAAAACTAAAAATTCTCTTCATAAAAATAAGAATATCATGTTAAAAAAAATATTTCTTAATCCATAAGGCTAAAATAATGTTACGAAATGTAACAATTTCTCAAAAAAGTTAAAAAAAGATTAAAGTTTTAAAAAAAAATGCCGTATACCATGGAAAGGGACTAATTTAAAAGGACTAAATACTATGGGAATGGCTGCATCACAAGCTAGATTACTTACTATTACTGCGAGACTTCACGATGTCGAATACAAGGCGCAGTCCATTCAAAATGCTAAAATTCAGCTCTCTACTCAATCTGATCAAGTTTATCAAGATTACCTGGAAGCACTCGATGCGACTACGCTTACTGTTTCCGATATCAGCGGTAATCTCATTACAGCTACTTTCAACACGCTATGCGGAATTAATGCGGTGGATACTGGTAATCAATATGCTCTCAGAGATTCTAACAACAGACTCATTGTTTCGGATGAAATTAAGGATGGTTATGATAAATTTATCGCAGATGGAGGGACTGACGCATATCAATTCGGACTTTACATGGTCGATGGAGACTCTGGAAACTCTATGAATCTCAATTCGCTTGAAGAAGATGAATACGCTGTTTATGAAGCTAACGTCAATAACGGCTCTGAAGCCGATGAAGCAATGGAAGCTCTTATTGAAAAAATGAACGATATTCTTACTGAAAATGGGGTTTCTGACTACAATGAACTCGATGATGACGCAAAAAAAGAATACGATGAGCTTGAACTCGCTTTTAAAAACAAACTCTATTCTGCCTACGCAGATCAAGTCTATGCGCGCAATACCGGTAATGATGCTGATGACTTCGATTGGGACAGCTTTAACTACTACGTTAATATATTTAAACAAATTCAACAAGCTGGTGGTTGTGTAAGCATTTCTGACTATGATGGTACTAACGGAGATGCGGCTAATGATTCCGATTGGCTGCAAAATATGATTCAATGCGGTAAAATCTCACTGTGCATTGTTAACACAGATGACGATGGTAATGTTACTTTTAGCACTAGTTCGCCTAGCTCTGATACTTATGTCAGCTACACAACTACAACCGAAATCGACAAAACGGCTCTGGCTAAAGCTGAAGCTGAATACGAATACCAAACTAAACAAATTGACAAAAAAGATGAACAATATGACTTAGACTTATCTGAACTAGAAACTGAAAGAACAGCGCTCACTACTGAATATGAATCTGTTAAAAAAGTCGTCGATGATAACATCGAAAGAACTTTCGGTATCTTTAGTTAATTTTTGGAAGGTATATGAATATTATTTTTATTACATTTGAAAATTAAAAAAAATTTCTATTTAGTTTAACATTTTAATCCCTTTTCCCTTTTCCGCTTGAGTTCACTCAAGCTTTTTTCTTGCTTATTAAAAAATTTTTGTAGAAGAGTTGCCATTTTAGGGTATTTAAAGTCT
>CAZXQM010000137.1:0-2692 GCA_964643455.1 uncultured Vampirovibrio sp.
TGTCAATAAAAAAGAGCCCCAAAGGACTCTTTTTTAAAAGCGGAAGACGAGACTCGAACTCGCGACAGTCTGCTTGGAAGGCAGATACTCTACCAACTGAGCTACTTCCGCTCAATTAATCTATTAATTTTTCAACCGATTCAGTTAGCGAAATACTTCTTATTAATTCAACTGTATCTGGCATTTCTGTTCATTGAATTTGCACTTGCATTAACTGAATTAACCTTTGTACTCCGGTACAAGCTGTAGTTCAAGTACAATCAAACAATTTTTGCACCTGATACAAAAATTCTATATTAAACAAAACGAATTATCAAGTCCTTATTGAGAAAGTTCTAATCCATTGCTTGTTTTGAATCAACTTTTGAATCAACTTGCGGAGCAGTTCTTGCATATAACCTTACACTCAATTGTGAAAATAAGATTTTCTTATCTTTTGCATAAGGTTTCACATCAAGACTGTTTATCCTGATATAATAAGGGTATTGATACAAATCTTGTATTAATTTTCCAAGATTTACGTAGTCTGAAATCAAATCCATGTCAATATCGCATACAAAGTAATCACCTTTTCCGTATTTTATAAAACTATCTGAATCCGGATTATATTTGTAGTCTATTGCTCTAATTTTTATAGAATTTGCATGAAGCATTTCAATCATATCATTATACAAAGTAAAGAATAATGTATCATTGCCCAAATCAGATTCTACAGGTGAATATATTTTTTTCTGAGTTGAACCAATAGAATCTTTGATTTTCTGGATTTTTCCTTGTACAATTTTCAACTTATTCATCAAGTCAGCGTCTTTTGCTTCAGCCTTTGCCTGCTTATCAGCTTCAACTGTGTATTTGACGTATGTAGGATACGTCAAGTTATATCCTATATATCCGACAAGTGCAACTAGTACACAAAAACAAACTGAACCATAATATTTTTTATATTTTTCCATTTCAAATCCTTCTAATTACTTACTTTATAGGTGTCAAATTCTGTGTATTCTGAGGAGGAGCTACATCAGAAATTAAAAATTCATAGAAATCAGCATTAAGAGTGGTTAAAATTGAATTGGTATCAAATTCCATACCATCCTTATTTGATAACGGAGGCAATTCTGTTTTTGATGCTAACCCAAGTTTTTGAAGTTTAACATTTGAACTAGGTACAAAGTCTTTAATACTTCTAAAGAATGCATATACACTCTCCAAATTATCTGCTTGACCTTCAATTGTAGTATGCTCACCTAAATTTAAATGTGTAAGCCATAATTTCTTTGGAATTTCTGTTCCTACAACTGTATAATAAGAATAAATTCTTTTATTATGTTCAATACCAATACGAATTTCATCACCTTCATCAAACAATTCTGCAGAAATATCTTCATTCTCTTTCAAGAATTGTGCGGTTTTAGCACTACGTGCTTCAAGTTCTTTTTGTTTAACCTGTGATTTACCAATTTGTCCTGTGAAATATATAAAGAATGCAATAGATGGTACAAGAACAAATAATGTTATTGTGATGAACAATTTAGTTAAGAAAGCATTAGTGAGTTCATAAGTAGTACCATTTATTGTAAGTTTAGGCGGCTGCTCTATTGTATATATTTCACCCAGAGATTCATTAAACAAGTTGAGAGGAGCATGAGAATACGGCTCAAAATCTCTATAGATAGCTGTACCTATAATATCTAAAGACAAAGTCTTTGCAATATTTTCATCAATTCCGGGTACAAATTGCATTAAAGCTTCTTTTGAAAAACAATTTGCCTCCTGATGAATAATAGGAGCAGCATATGTCAATTTACTTGCAAGAACTTCCGCGCTAATAACATTTGTTTTAGATACAACGCATAAATACTTGGATGGTATGTTTTTCAATGTAGGCGCAACTGCACTTACTACAGTTCCATAGTTTTCTGCATCACCTAAAACTTCACCGATACTTATTCTTTCTTCATACGTATCAACATAATTGCGTCCATTCATTGACAATATTCTGCAGCATGTACGTTCAACAATTAACAGAACCCAGGTAGTGTCATCGCTAGCTTCTACTCTTTGCTTATACATCAAAGCATTTAATACAGAATTTACAGAAGTAGCAGCTGCATATATCTTATACCCTAGTTCTTTGATGAACATAATTATTTCAATTAACATTGCTTTTTGAACAACGGTATAAGCTATTTTGTTAAATTGTATTGTAGAGTTTGGTAATCTTACCGCGCTTATGGTTGGCTCTACTGACTTAAAAATAAAATGCTCAGCGAGTTCTTCTTCAATGGCACTCATAACTTGCGGTCCATCCAAAGCTGTAGGATAATCTACTACTTTAAAAACCGGAGCCGGAAGGTTTAATACAATTTCCGTTCCTTTTGGAATGTCAAGTTCAAGCAATAAATCTTGCAGAGCTTCTTTGAATAAATCAAGATCCGCAATTTCACACTTGTTACCATCATATTCAAGTTGTCTTGTTCCGTACTTTAAAACTGTTTGAGATGCGAAATCTATTTCTGCTATCTCTAAACCAACATCCGGCGTAACGGACACGCCTACTATACTTCTCTTCTTTTTTGATATCATATTTGTTTCTTCCTATTTTTTTTTATTGTACAATGAAATTCAAAATTTGTACATAGGATAATACAAATGAAGTATTTGATAGAAAAAATCAAAAAAATTAAAGAAAGAA
>CAZXQM010000138.1:0-2669 GCA_964643455.1 uncultured Vampirovibrio sp.
TACGCGACGCTAAAATACTTGAACTTGCCAGAAATGAAGCAATAAATTTTTTGAAGGAATATGATATTAATAATTTTTTAGCCTTAAAAAATGCAACCTCTCTGGAAATCTTCACAGGGTTAGATATATAAGCTTTTTGGGTATATATAAGTTTACAGGATTAAGGCGAAATATAAACTTTTGTAACATTCATTTACCCCAATTTAGCAATTATATAATTCATATATACTTTTTATATATAACGGCTTGAATAAGGAGAAATTTATGGCAATCCGACACGCAATGTCATTTTCCAAATCACGATCCCAACCAGTAGTTATTAACAAAACCTACGTTATAAACCAACAACCTGCAGTTAAGAAGAACAACGGGGTTTTTTGGGGTAGCTTTGCAGGAGGATTTCTTACCAGTATTTTTAATAGCATTTCAAATAATTATAATAGTACACCATCCATAAATATGGGTGATCAAAACGTGTATGAATATTTAAACAAAGTTTTAAAAACTAAGACAGAAAAAACAGATTCGACGGACAATGATGATAATACATCAACTCCGACGAATAATACAGAAGAAATTCCGACGAATAATACAGAAGAAATTCCGACGGATAATACAGAAAAAACTCAGACGGCTAATACAAATAAGCCTGAATATTTCATTAAAGAAAAGCAGAGCACTTTGGAAACCGTAAATACTATTCCATTTGGCGGGCCATGGCACTATGCTCAATACTATACGGATGAAAACGGCCAGCAGTTGAAAATAGGTTCTTCCGAGTTTACAGCAATAATGAATGCACTAAAAACCCAGATGGGTGAAGTTGAAGGCGACAGAAGCAAGAGAGTGCTTCCAAAAGAAATAACTGTAAATGGAAAAACCTATACCCTGATGGGTGCCGAAGAACGCGAAAAATTAGGTCTCAAGGGACAAGACGGCGGTGTTGATACAAGATATACTGTCAAATTAACCGGAAGCACTTATTCGGTATGGGAGAAAATAGACGACAAAACTGATCCTGAGTGTGTTGGATCCGGTTTAACTAAAGAGGCAGCAGAAGCACTGAAACTGCAAAAAGAAAATGAGGCTGAGGCTGCGGCTAATGCATAATAACAGTAATTGTAAAAAAATGTAAACATGTAACCTAAAAAGGTAAATTATATATCCAATATATACTTTATATATATAAGTAACAAAAAAGAGAGGTATAAAATGGTACACGGCTTATACAGAGCTTGGGGGAGAGGTCCCCAAAGACCCATAATAAATAACAACTTTGTTATGCGAGGTGCACCGCAAGGTCACCACGGATGCGGCAACAGAGGATTTTGGGGCGGCTTTTTAGGTGGTTTTTTGGGTGGCAGCCTGCTTAACTTTGGCGGTTTGTTCGGCTTTGGCAGAAGCACTACAATGATGACAGGCGGAATGCCAATGATGACAGGCATGTTTCCAACAACGCAGTTTTATACAAACAATTACGATTATCTGAATCAACATACACCGGGTCAGCAACAAAATAGTGATGTAACTATTTTGCAGAAGCATTTCAAAGATTACATAATAAGTGAGCGTAACGGGCAATTTATTGCAACAGATAAAGACGGAAATACTATTATAGGCGACAGCTTTGAAGATATGCTTGAAAAACTCGGCGGACAAAAACCAGCAAGCCAAAATCCGGAGTCAGAGGAACTTGCAGCTATTAAACTTGCTGCGGAGAGACAGGGACGGCTTATGGAAGTTCGTGAAGAAGCTGCTAAGTTCAACCAGAATAAAGAAGTAATTGCAGCCGGTGCACAAATTCAGGTAATAGATGACCCTAAAAACGCAAATTTTGCACAATACAAGTTAATCATTAACGGTAAAGAAGAAGCTATTGTACGAGATATAACTGCAGCTTATGCTGCACTAGGCATAAATGCAGGTACTGCAACAGAAGAGCTCGAGGATGACAGTGCCTCATCTAAAGGCACGAAAGGCACGGAGTCTGGCGCTACTGATACATCTAAAGGCACGAGCGGCGCAGGGTCTGGCGTTACTGACACATCTCAAGGCACGAGCGGCGCAGGGTCTGGTAACAATTTGGAAGAACTGGAGGATGATAGCAATCTGAACGAAACGGCGGATACCGGTGATAGAAAATGGTCTATAAGAAGATCTCCCGGTTTGCTCAGTGATGATGCCTGGTTGTATGCTGCAGACGGTAATGTATATAAAATTAAATGTTGGGACAACAGCAGCTTAAATTACGGCGAAAAGAAAGTACACAAAACAGATAAAGGTATGATAGAAACAAATTACCACAAAATCAAAGGTATCTTTAACAGAGCAACAGGAGAATCCCTGCCTGCGACAGTTGATAAAGAAACAAACCGAATAAAGGTTAAAGTTGACGAGAATAAATGGATTTATCTTGAAGACTTTCTAGCCAACCCCGACCAGGGCAGTACGTATATGAAAAAGCTTGCAGAGGAAGCTGAAGCTGAAAAGAGAAATAAAACAGCGCAAGCGAATGCTGATCCTATAATCCCGGCCGAATATTATCCGGCAGCAAACTTAAAATATTAAATCCTTCAATCAAATATTAAACCCTCATTAGAGGGTTTTTTAATGGAAGATTAAAAGCTTTACAAATCCGCTAAAAATCGGTATAATTATCCTATACGTTT
>CAZXQM010000139.1:0-2554 GCA_964643455.1 uncultured Vampirovibrio sp.
TTTAAAGCATTATTTTGCGATTTAATTCAGTTACAAAAAACTTAGCTTACCGGTTACTACGTACAGGGGGTAAATACTTCTTTAGGTTTATAGTAGTGTTACTTTTGAAGAACACTTATAGTCTACGTGCGTAGCACCTAGGCGATGAAGTTGTTGCCAAATCTGTTAGCACCGTAAAAGAACGATTGTTGCATAATCTGCTGCAGATTTCTTTTTCTTACAATTTTATTTCCTACTTTGGTATTTGCAATATCGTTTACAGATTTTGCGTAGCAAGAGCTTACAAGAGAAGTGATGTATTTAGAAACCGGAGTTTCAACTACTTCTTGAGTATCAGAAGCCTCGATATTTTCAAACTCGTTAAAATAAGTCTCTAATGTTTTAATATCTTCATTTGAAATGTTTTCTGTTGTGAATAACATTTTTGATCCTCTCTTATATATCTCTTATGTATATATAAAGTATTTAACAAATGAAAAATTGCTTTTTTTTGCTCTTTTGTTAAGAATTGTAAAATTGAGTTTAATTTTTTGATTAAATCGTAACAATAGTTAATGTTTTTGGTATAATTTTAATTAATGCTGGGGAGAATATGAGAGAAAGAATACTTCTATTTGTAATATTATCGTGTCTTGGCGTATTTTTATATGTATTTCAGAATTACGTAAATACAATTGTGGGTTTTGTTATTTTATGTGTGTGTATGGTAGTCTACGGATTATATTCCATTGCAGCGACGAAATATCAAAAGCGTAAGCTGAAGAAGCATCCGCCTGTAGTCAATGAGGATTATAAACCGTTTATTACAATTATGATTCCGGCTCATAATGAGGAGTATGTAATTGCTGAAACGGTTGAAAACATTTTGAAAATGGATTATCCGAATTTTGAGATTATAGTTATTGATGACAGGAGTACGGATAACACTGCAGCGATAATAAAAATGCTGGAGTCAAAGCATAAAAATGTTAAGGCGCTTATTCGTCAGCCCGGTGCTTTTCCCGGAAAATCAGCAGTTTTAAATGATGCTTTTTGTATAGCACGAGGTGATGCAGTTTTGGTTTTTGATGCTGATGCTACAGTTGAGCCGGATTTTTTAAACAAGCTTGTGCCAAAGCTGGAACCTGCGGATGTAGGTGCTGTTCAGGCGAGGAAAATTATTAGGAACAGTGCTGTAAATTTACTGACGAGATGCCAGAATAATGAATACACACTTGATACGTATTTGCAAGTTGGGCGTGATGCAATTAAGGGTGCAGTCGAGCTTAGAGGAAATGGAGAATTAATAAAAAGACAGGCACTGGAAGATATAGGTGGCTGGAATAATTACACGATAACTGATGATTTGGATATGTCGACGAGGCTTCATATTAAGGGTTGGGACGTAAGATTTTGTTTGGAAGCTCAGGTTTATGAAGAGGGAATTGTTCGCCTGAAACCGTTGTTCAGACAGCGCAGAAGGTGGCTGGAAGGAACGATAAGAAGATACTTGGAGTATTTTTTTGAAGCAATGAAATCAAAGAAAATGTCTCTCAGAGCAAGGTTTGATATGGCAATTTATATAACCCAGTTTATAATGCCTCTTTGGTTTATGATGGAGGTTTTTTTCAGAATAGTGAAGCTGTTAACAGATAAAATTGATCCGTACAGTCTGCATAATGTTTTGTGGTCATCTCTGGTAGTTTCTTCTGTCGTTGGTTTAGGTTTTCTTTTTGCAATCAGGTACAGTTTACGAAAGTACGATAATGTACCGAGATTAAGTGCATTAAAACAGGCTTTTGAGACTACGGTTTATTTTTTAATTATCTGGTTTCCGATGGAGCTCTTTATTTGTGGTAAAATATTATTCTGCAAGAAGGATTTAAACTGGGGAAAGACTGCCCACGGTTTGGTTATGGAAGCAAAATGCTGTAATGAACCGGAAACGGTTGGTGTATAGATTTTACAATAATAATTTAATGAGGTATAAGTAGTTATGGAAAGTAGCAATTTGCAGTATGTTAGAGAGCATGTAAGAGAAGTTCCGGATTTTCCAAAGGAAGGGATTTTATTTTTGGATGTTACAACGATTGTAAAAGATTCAAGGGCATTCAAATTATGTATCGAATTTTTGGAAGAGGAATTCAAAGATAAAAAAGTAGATTATATTGCGGGAATAGAGTCTCGGGGATTTATTTTTGGAGCTGCACTCGCAGCTAAATTAGACATAGGATTTATTCCTATTAGGAAACCTAATAAACTGCCGGCAGAAACGATTAGTGAGACGTATTCTTTGGAGTATGGTACAGATACTATAGAAATGCATGCTGATGCGCTTAAAGAAGGTGACAGGGTGCTTATAATTGATGATTTGCTTGCGACCGGAGGTACAGCAGTTGCGGCGTGCAATCTTGTTAGACGTGTTGGTGCAGAAGTTATAGGTGCAGCATTTGTTATAGAGCTTGACCCTTTAAAGGGTAGAGAAAAGATTGAGAATAAGGGTGTTAAGGTCGTTTCTATGTTGCATTACGACTTGGACTAAACTAAATAAAATGTATTTAAAAGGTGGGAACGC
>CAZXQM010000140.1:0-2451 GCA_964643455.1 uncultured Vampirovibrio sp.
AGACTCGACATATTTTCTTAACGCATCTTCATATATCGTAAATAATGATAGTGTTTCAATTAAAAGCGGGAGCACGGAGGTTCCTGATATTTCAACCTTGACAACAGCTGTTTGGCGGGATGAATATATGACTGATCCTGCAGGAACATCATGGAGCGACTATTCTATAAGCAAGTTATATGATGTGGACGCATTTATTGCCGCAGATAATGTTGCGTCTGATGGAAACTGGCAAACAAGTTCTTTGGAAACAGGGTGGTATTTCAGAGATATACATTATAGAAAAAGTATGAGGCTTTTAGATGGTGAAGTTTACATAGATGCCTATGTAATAGATCTTAAGATATATGATCAGTTTCTGGTAATTGACGGAAGATTGATAGACTTTTTGGAATATCAGCCGCAGTATAACTTTAATATGAAATCAGAGTATGGATCAGGAAGCCTTATTAATACTTTTGAATGCAATTTTGTGTTCATGGGGCGCAATTTCTATTGTGCAGTAATTGATACTATCACTCAGTATTAGTCTTCTTAAGTAAAAACAGCCTGTCCTTTCGGATTGGCTGTTTTTTTGTTTGCATCGCAGAATATTATAATAAAAATTACCGCACAAGTTTTAGATTTATGCTCAATTATGATTAGCGTATGACAATATAAACCCTTTCATATTATTAAAGCAGAATTGAGATATAAATTCTTACCAAATAATTTAGCAAGAATTTTTAATGATTTGCTCTGTTTTGTTGAAATAATCTATCGATAAATCATAATTGAGCCAATTCAAAAGATTTTTCAGTTCTTCTGCCGATAATTTTTTCAACTGCTCTGCTAAATCCCTTAGCCTTTTGTTATATATAACATAGGAACAAAGAATAAAGTTGAGGCATTCTTCAACAATATTGTTTAATTGAGCTTTTACAAAAATCCGCCGTTCGACATTGAGCGTTGCGAAGCTTTACGACGCGGAAATGATGAAAAAAAGCGGAAGTTTTAGATGTATTTACGATTTTTGATTGGGTTTTACCGTGGTCAATTAACGATTTGAGCAGGCAAAAATATCTAAAACAATTATCGTTTTTTTTCACAAAATCAGGCTTGGTAATAACCTGATAATTGTATCATTCCGTATATATCCCCAGTTAAACTGGAGATATATACTTAAGCCTTATATCGTTTCAGCCGGAGCGTCAGCGCCAGTATCAATTGTACTTTTTGATGTCGTATTATCTCCTAAAGTGGCATCTACTGTAACAGTGACAGTTTTTTCTGTTCCTGATGAGTTTCTTAATGTAAGATCCAGAGTATTCGAAGTGTTCGAAGCAAGGTCTGTCAGGCAGACACTGTTTATACTTATGCTTTCACTAATAAATATTATACAAATCTGATGTGTACCAGTTATTGTTCCTGTTTTATCGATGTATTCTCCATTACTCACAGAGTTTAATATTTGTATTTCTTCAACATTGTACCAGACATCATCTTTTATGTAACCAATATACGTGGCAACATAGGCAACATTATCTATATATGGGCCATATCTAAAGTCAATATGAGTAAAGGATTGACCATTTACAGATACAATTTCATATTGTTCATTATATACTATATTTCCGGTGGAGCTATTTTTAAATTGGTAACTACCTGTAAAATAACAGTTTTTACTTTCTAGCCCCGTAGTACAAGATCCTTGCGTTGCACTAATATACATAATATCTGGCCAATAATCCGTATCTGTATCCTCACAAGCGAAGTCAAGAGTTATGGATGTGTCATTATTAACGTCTACCGTTTCTGAGACTGAGGATGAATTGCATATTTTAGTTAAACCAGTATTACCATTCGCGTAATGGATTTGGGCGTTTCCGATTACTTTATAACTACCAGCCGGAACGGAGAATGAATGGATTGTTGTGTCTGAAACAAGTTGAGTCGAAGTAGCACTATAATCGGGACTGGTAACACTGACCGTCGAAGTCAAACCTGTGTATCCTTCTGTCGATGTACTTGTACCATATACAGTCAGAGTATAGTAGCTCTGTTCACACATACCGCAGGTTTTAGCAGGACAACCGGAGGCTGCTGTAGCAGTTTCGGTGTTTAGAGTATATCCATCGCTACAGGAAGTTGTGTCGAGAGAGTAACCAGTCGAGCAACTATAGGTACACTCTTTGGTACAGGTGACACCATATCTTGGGTCTGTTACCGAAAGGGTGTAGCTAGTAGAAGTGGAGGCCAGAGTGCTGATGGCGGACATAGCCGTTTTGGTGGCAGAAGTTGCATCGTCTGCAATGGTATAACTGCTCAGGCTTACCCCGGTATTGGATGTCGACAGGCTGCTACCGGAAGAGGTCTTAGTCCAGCCACTGGCACAGTTACAGCCGACATAACAGGTCTGCTTATCACTGCAGGTTAAACTTATATCAGCGTTCGTATATTCCTCAAAGACCT
>CAZXQM010000141.1:0-2401 GCA_964643455.1 uncultured Vampirovibrio sp.
TTTTCAACTTTTAGGAGATTAAAATGAAATTAGAAATAGATTATATAGAAAAATTAGCAAAAATCATATCAGACAACGGTTTAACGGAGATTTCTCTAGAAGATGGCGAACAGGCAATTACTATACGTAAGGATTTGCCTGAAGTTATAGCAGCTGCACCGGCAGCTGTTCCTGTTGCTGCGCCTGTTGTTGCAGCACAAGCTCCGGCTGCGCCTGCTGCCGCAAAAGAGCCGGAAGCAAAAGGTAAGGCAATAACTTCCCCAATGGTAGGCACCTTTTATGCAGCACCGTCTCCGGACGCAGCTCCGTTTGTGGAAGTTGGTTCTACAATCAATACGGGCGATGTTGTATGCATAATCGAAGCAATGAAGCTAATGAATGAAATCAAGTCAGAACAATCAGGAAAAGTTGTTCAGATTTGTGTTAAAAACGGCGATCCGGTTGAATACGGACAAGTTTTGATGTATGTGGAATAAGTAAAAGTTTAGACGCTGATAAGTTTAGCAGTTTAGAAGAGGTTAATAGATAATTATGAGCGCAAGCGAAAATAAACTCTTCTCAACTCCTAAACTGTTAAACTTCTAAACCGGACGACATAAAGATTCAAATAATATAAAACAGGAAAATGGGAATATGTTTAAAAGAGTTTTAATAGCAAACAGAGGTGAAATAGCAGTAAGAGTAATTAGGGCGTGTCGTGAATTAGGTATTCCGACAGTTGCAATTTATTCTCAAGCCGATGCGCAATCTCTACACGTCAGATTGGCAACGGATGCTTATTGTATTGGACCGGCACCAAGTGCGCAAAGCTATTTGAACATACCGGCAATTATTTCTACAGCCTTAATGACCGGATGCGATGCAATTCATCCGGGATACGGATTTATGTCAGAAAGAGCGGATTTTGTTGATATATGTACGGAACACGGGATTAAGTTTATCGGACCTTCTGCCGCATCTATGAGAAAAATGGGTGATAAAGCGACAGCCAGAAAAACAATGATTGATAACAATGTTCCGGTAACACCTGGGACCGGACTTCTTGAGTCAGTCGGTCAAGCAAGAGAATTTGCACACAAAGCAGGCTATCCGATTATACTGAAAGCCACAGCAGGCGGCGGCGGCAAGGGTATGAGAATCGTAAGAAACGACGAAGAGCTGGAAACAAATATGAACTTGTGCCAGATGGAAGCTGAAAAATTCTTCGGGAATCCCGGTGTTTATGCTGAAAAATTTCTGGAGAATCCAAGACATATTGAGGTTCAGATTCTGGGCGACTCTTTTGGAAACGTTATTCATTTAGGCGAAAGAGATTGTTCAATCCAGAGACGCCATCAAAAACTTTTGGAAGAAGCGCCATCTCCTGCGATTGATGAAAAGACAAGAAAAGAAATGGGGGCAGCAGCGGTAAGAGCTGCAAAAGCTATCGGCTATGAAGGTGCCGGAACTTGTGAATTTTTACTTGACCATGACGGAAAATGGTATTTTATGGAGATGAATACAAGGGTTCAGGTTGAACACTGTGTTACTGAAATGATATCGCAAATTGATATTGTAAGAGAACAAATACTTGTAGCTTCCGGAAGAAAATTAGGTTACAAACAAGAGGATGTACTTTTAAGAGGGCATGCTATAGAGTGCAGAATTAATGCTGAGGATCCTGATAATGACTTTATGCCTTGTCCGGGTAAAATTGACGGATACTTTGCACCGGGCGGATTCGGCATAAGAGTTGATTCTCACGTATATCCGGGGTATTCAATCCCGCCGTATTATGATTCAATGCTCGGAAAACTTATCTGCTGGGGACAAAACAGAAATGAAGCAAGACGCAGAATGTATCAGGCTTTGAAGGAATATGTCGTAACCGGAATTAAAACCACAATCCCTTTCCATCAGCAGATTGTAGAGGATGACGTTTTTATCAGCGGTAACTTTAATACCGGATTTATTGAAGATTTCTACAAACGTCAGGGTAAAGAGTTTAAATCAAAGTAGGTTATAGTTTCTACCTCAACTATAGCGCAAGGCGGGATAGAAGTTCTTTGTCATACTGAAAGTGTAGAAACTTGTTTGTTAAAGTAAATTTTGAGTTCTTGTTTTTAACACGATTAGCTGTTCAAGATCTTACAAGTCGACAGCAGTCCGTTGGTTTTGGCAATCTCTGATTATCGAAACGTTTTTATTGATGCGGTAAATCTATGATTTACCGCATCCTACAGACTATTGGGCAGATTTATGATTTACCGGCTTTGCAATCTATTTACCATATTATTTTTACAGTTTCTAATGTTTGTGTTTTTTTAGTTCCGTCAGGATAAGTTGTTATCTCGTCATAAGTATCACGATAATATCTCTTTTCAACAACACGTCCGTCTGCAAAAGTTTCTATCTCACAATT
>CAZXQM010000142.1:0-2388 GCA_964643455.1 uncultured Vampirovibrio sp.
AAGAGGGGAATTATTTCCTTTTAAAATATGAACGCGGAACAATTCGCGCATGGGGTGCAATCAAAAGTATGTAAGAGGAGCGTATGCAGCTGATAACCCAAAAACCAAAACGCGAGATGCTTAATTATATAAATGTTTTCAGGGGACTTGCTATTTTATTAATTGTGGTGGGGCATACATTGCTGCCGCAAGATTTTTGACAGTCACAGGAATAAGTCTTGCAATTCTCGGAATATTCAAAAAACTGCTCGTAAAATTTCATGTTAAAAACACCTCACAAATCTTTTATACTTTGACTATTAATCCTCACGTCTTACATCAATAACCTGTCCTGTAAGGTCAGATAATAATGTTTTTAAACTTGCTTCAGCAACTTTTTCAGGTGCCAAAAGACTCCCCTCAGGTTCTTTTCCAAAAGCTTTAAACCTCATAGGAGTCGCGGTTCTTTCGGGATTTATAACATTAATTTTTATTCCGTCGCTGATTAATTCTTCTGCAAGAGCCTGTGATAGATTCACTATCCCGGCTTTTGTGGATGAATATGTTGAATACAGGGCTCTGCCTCTTGTATAAGAACTTGACGCGAATAATAAAATCCCGCCTTTTGTTTTTTGCAAATACGGAATACTTGCTTTTGCAACATTAATTGCACCCAAATAATTTATCTCAATATCTTTTCTTATATCTTCAATTTCTCTTTCAAGCAGTTTCCCCATCTTTAAAATTCCTGCGGAATTTATTACGTAATCAATTTTATTTGCCTGTTTATAAACCCTTTCCATAAATTCGCAAATACTTGAATACGAAGTAATATCACAACCAGTACGCGTTGAAGCAGCAAAAACTTTGGCGCCTGACTGTTTAGCCAAATCAAAAATACATTTACCAATACCGCTTGTGCCCCCAAAAATTACAACAACTTTATCTTTTATACATGATAAAGATGCAGATTCCGGGTATAAAGAGCTCCTGATTTGAAATAGTCTATCCGCCATGAAAATATCTTCCGGATAGGTTATTTTTATATTTTCACCTGAACCTTCAACAACAAAAACTTTTGCCAGATTATATTTAACAATTAAGCCGCAGTCATCTGTAAAATTGCTGTCATTTTTTGATAATTCATGAGCCTTTTTTATTAATGATAATTTGAAACATTGCGGGGTTTGACCGCGTCTTAACTCTGCACGATTAGGAATACTCTCTATAATATCATCTTTAACCTTTATAATAGTATCCGCAGATGGTATTGCAACATCTATGGCATCATAATTTTGCAAAGCTTCTACACAGCTTTCAATAATCTTTTCAGACAAAAACGGTCTTGCGCAGTCGTGAATTATTACATTTGCTTCTTCATCATTAATTGACGATATAGCGATATAAGAACTTTCTTTTCTTGTAGCACCGCCATTTAAGAGCTTTACTACCTTTTTATAACTGTTTTTCAATAAAATACTTTCGGCTATATGCCTATATTCAGGGGTTATAACTAATATTATTTCATCAATGTTTTTAGATTTTTCAAAAATTTCTATGGTATGTTCCAAAACAGTTTTTCCTGCAATTTTAATAAACTGCTTAGGTATATCACTGTTATAGCGGCTTCCTGTTCCTGATGCCAATATAATTCCATAATTTTTCATTTTTGTAGTACTTCCTTACAAATTTTTAGTTCTTTTATAATTATCTTTTCCTCATCAGGCAAGTCTAAAAACATACTGTGTCCCATTCCTATTTTTTTAGGGTAAGCCATGTAATCACCGTATAATCTTGATAAAAAAGCATCAGGATTATTTAAACATGGAAACTTAATACCTTCAAATTCAATAGTTTTTAGAGGGTGTAACACCTCATAATGTGTAAACCAATTTTTCCACTGATGATTAAAATCCAAGCCCCAAACATAATCTCCGTTAACTTCTGTTTTTTCATTGATTAAAATTTTATTTTGCATATATGAAGATATTTCCCTGAGAACGACTTCTTTAGACATATCCTGATTACAAATGCTTTGCAATTCTTTGCTAAGCTTTTTCAAATATAATGTCAAAGATAGTTGTTCATCTTGGGATAGACGTTTACCATAACAATCCCAAGGAAAAATATCGACAAACAGATGAGGACATTTTTTATGCTGAACCTTAATAATACATTGAGAGGCACATCTTTTACTTTTTACGTAATCCGCATAAATATCAGGGTTTCGTGATGATTTTTTAAAGGCATCAATTATTTTTTCATAATCTTCTCTTAGCATAGCAATATCAATATCATCATCCCACGGTATAAATCCTTTATGCCTGACTGCACCTAATAAGGTTCCTCCATCCAGCCAATATTTAAGATTATTTTTTTTGCATACATAGTCGAGTTCTTTCAATAAAG
>CAZXQM010000143.1:0-2360 GCA_964643455.1 uncultured Vampirovibrio sp.
TGAAGACTTTGGACTAACAAAAAATCAAAAACTTTATCATGGTACTGATTCAGAAACGTACAACTTAATAAATACATATGGTTTTGATTTAAGTAAATGCAAAAGATATGAAAGCGGCAAAGGGGCATATTTCGGATTAAATATGCAGAATGTGCGTAAAGTATATGGATCTAATGTCGTAGAAGCCAGATTTACGGGCGAAAATATCGCAAAAGTTGAACCGGGAGTGTACTCTACAATGTCTTCTATCAAATTGCGTCTTGCCGATAAGTTGGGGCTTGATATACTTAAAGATGAAAATCATAGATTAGTGGATGAAATAATTTCAAAATATTATAATGCAATACTCGAAAGTAAGAATATCCAAGGAATTATAACAGATGTAAGTTATAATGCAGGAATGTCATATTTTGTGGTTCCAAACCCAGCCAAATATATTGAAATTTTATAAGTAGTATTTTGACTTTCGGTCAAATAATAAAATTGGACATTAATTGGATATTGAAATTTTCTTTATTTTAATTAAAATACAGGCTTATTTAAGATTATTCTTTGTAATTTTAAGCTCTAATAATGTCCTGTTCCGAACGATTAAAATTTTAATATCATATGACTTCCGACGGATATAATTCAGTGTTATTAGGTAAATATGTAAAGCAACTTGAATTGTAAAAAACACATGGTTTGATTATATTGTACACATGGTTTGATTATTTCCTGCTCCTCAAACTCGCTCTACAAGCCGATTGCCCAAAATAATCACACCATCTGTAACAATAAATTAAACCATCTGTTCTTTTACTCCCTGATTAATTTTTTTTGGTTTGGAACACAAATCTCTTACGTAAGAACCAACAAATGTTGCACCACCGGCAACTAAACCTGTCATTATGTAAGTAGCAGCACCGATCCGATTTGTTTTAACTACTTTTTTATAAATTTCAGGTGATAAAAGCTGTTTCGCAAGTTTATTACCGCGTTGTGTAGCTTTCAATTCTTCAGCAACAACAGGAACAAATGCCGCTGTTGTCAATACTCCGCAGTTATTCTTTATAAATGTTGTGGCTTTGTCAACAACATTTTTAGGTTCTTCACCTTCTACCTTTTTACGCTTAAATAAAGCAATTATTGGTACTGCCCCTGCAAACAGTAACGAAGGAGTTCTGCTTTTTTGCATAACTTTCCAGAATTTACTTGCATTTCTATTCATTGCATGACCAATTTCATGAAAAGCTGCTGTACCTAATTCTCTAATGTTTACAACGACTTTATTAGCTTTAGGAAGATAACATGCATTGTTACCCTTTGTCAACGTATCTTCCATATATGAAATGTATATTTCGCCAAGCCGTGTTCTACGCAGCTTAGCAGGCATTTCTGTAAGTAATGCCTTTTTCAGTTCAAGGTCTGACGGAATTGGAATAACTTTTAGAATAATATTATCGACAGTATTTCCTGCAGCTTCTTTTACTCCACCTATAGAAAATCCAAAAGGAAAATCAAATATAGGCTTTTCACCAAAACTTATAGGATTAATGAGTTCAACACCTTTTGCCCTCATTCCCGAGGAATCAAGAGCTTTATTCACAGCATTTCTTAATTCAACAGTATCCAAGCCCTTGTTCATCATCTTCATCTTGTTTATTAAGTGAAGAGACCTAAATTGAAAAGGAATACTAACCATACCTCCAGCCATACTTCCCGCAATTATAGCACCGGCTTGAGATGAACGCCCCGGAGTCTGATATTGTCTACCATCATTTGTTGAAATTACTGCACACATAATTTGGAATCACCTTTTAAATTTTATACACTTATACCTGTAAAGTTATAAACATACAAAAAATTAACATTTTCTTTTTATTAAATTTACAAATTTTAATATTAAATATCTATCTCTGAATTTTTTGTTTCAACATCGATGTTTTCAGAATTCAAACCAAAAAATATATCATTTTTATTAAGGAAGATTCGGTTGTTATGACTTTTTTGAATTTCACCGGTAGAAAGTCTTCTGTCCATAACCTGAATCCAGTCACTGTCCTTTGTATCATCAGCTTTTATATTTAAAGCAAGCGGTAAATCTCTACCGTCAAGAAGTTCTAATAACTCCTCAAATTTCATTCTTCCGCCTTGGGGCATATTGGGGGTACGCAATTTGCAACTGTCAAGCAGGATGATATGACAAAAATACTACAAAAACATATACACGTATATTCCGAATCTTTTTCAGCACTTTTCCTACTTCAATTAGACCATCCCCATTTGTGTCTATATTATCATAAGTGTAAAAGAACACATGGTTTGATTATTTCCTGCCCCTCAAACTCGCTCTACAAGCCGATTGCCCAAAATAATCA
>CAZXQM010000144.1:0-2330 GCA_964643455.1 uncultured Vampirovibrio sp.
TAACATCACTTTGAGAAATAACCTCTTAACTTTTTAGCCATTATGTTAAGATTGCATTTTCACACTTGCATTAACCTATATTATCACAAATAATAATGGAATTTTATATTTATTAAAAAATGTTATGAGTTCCCATTTCTCTGAAAACGATCGCCCCTAAAACCCTTTTAATTTAGGCTTTTTGGCAATCTTAACATAATGGCTATATTGTTAAGATGATAAAATTATTGTAACTGTCGCCTAACATGTCTTGATTGATGCCGATATATCGGGGGGTACCTGTGGAGAACCGTGATTAAAACCAATAAAATCCTGAGCAGGAGAAACAGGTATTTATTTTTCTCCAAGCAGTTTTTTCAAAACATTTTCATCCATGTATTTATGTTTGATAAAGATTGAAGGTTTATGAGCATCAATTCCCCCTGTATATTTCAAGTTTATATTCTGGTTATCGGCTATAGTTTTCATAAAATCAATCCATCCTTTATTGACATTTTGAGGGTAAGACTGGTAATTAATTTCACTTGCATAAAATTTTTCTTTGCCAGCCTGTTTTAAAGAATTAAAAATTTCATAGACCAGATTTTCATGCGGAGCAAACATTTTTTCTTCACACATTTTTCTTCTTGCAGGTGAAATATTATCAAAGGCAAAGTCAATAACGGCAGGATGTGCAAATCCGTAAAAACCATCCGTTGTTGCATCAAAAATATCATTCGGATTCATTGAATAATTTTTTCTGTCATAAAGTGTCGGCAGACTTTCCTGAACAGTTTTGGTTATAAAATCATCTTTTTCTTTCAAATCAGTTTTAAATATTTGTTTAAAATCGTGTTCATTTTCTTTAGTCAAAATTCCCTTTTTCGTCAAGTAATCTTTGAGTCCATGTTTTTGGAAATATTCAGGAATATTTCGTTCACCGAAAGCATCCATTCTATAGTAATAATTATCTCCAAACTGTTTAAACAATTTATCTGCGGACAATTTTTCCGCATTATCAGGAAGAATTTCATTGATAAGTCTTACTTGCTCCGAGAGCGTAATTTTGAACTTGGAATAGTCACCTGCAAGGTATAGAACTCCGTTTGTACGCATTGTTCTCAGATTTGCATGGAACTCTTTTGCCTCATCAATATTCAAATTAAATTCCGGAAATTTATCTGTTATTTTTTCAAGAAATTTTTCAACATTTTTTTGTCTTGTTTGTCGAATATTATCAAGAATTTTTACAAGCTTTTCATCGTAAGGATTCTGGCAATATCCTACAAGTTCAAAATTCAAAGGTCTTGATACAATATTAGGATCACAATTTGAAACGCTTATTTCCGAACCCAGTACAACTTTCAAATTTTTATATTTTTCAGGGTCGGAAGAAAGAATTTTTAAAGCCTCTCTACACCCGTCAAGCGTATCGTGATCGGTAATGGCGATAGTAAAAGGCGGTTTGTTATCGGACTTAGTATTTTCGGCAATTCTGTCCGCGTATTTTCTTGCCTGCTCCAAAAATTGCCCAATCGTTAATTTTCCGTCAGAAGCTCGGGTATGGTTATGAAGGTTTACGCGAAAAGTCATATTCTGTGCACCTTCAAAATTTTTTCCTATTGTAAAATCCTGCGGGGTAAATTCATCCAGAAGTTTTTGCAGTTGCGATTTACCCATTACAGAATTCAGTTTATATTCTTCCCCTTCTTTTAATCCTAAATTTTTTGCGAGATTTTTTATGTATATAAAGTCCTCGGGAAAAATTTCCATTGTCTTTTTAAACCCATTTTTAAAGATATCTGCACTACTTTGTACTGCATCCGCTGTTATATTTTGGTTTTTCCCACGTCCTCCCAAAACATTAACAAGCCACACGGCTCCTCCTATTAATACTGTCACAGCCGAACCTATTACGACCTTTTTCTTATTAGATATAACTACTTCATCAATTTTAGATTCGTTAAAAGTATTTACTGGAGCTTGAATCATTGACACATTTTGTTTTGATATTTCACTAAACACCCCGCCATTTAAAAAAAATATCGGTGTATTTCTAAATGCAACTTTCATTAGAGACCTTTTTTTTCATTATACTATAACATGTAAATATAAAAATTTGCGTTTGTAATCTACAATTAATAGTGTTTGGTTTTTGATTTTTTCAAATATACTCGCCCCTTTTAATTGATGTCTGTTTAATCACCAGGTACTTTTTATATTAATACAGTCTAACCATAAAAACAACGGTTAATTTATAGTATGCAAAATTGAGAAAAATTCAGGAACATCAAGTTGATTTTTATTTTTTGTGGTGGAGTATATTGCACTCATTTCTTTTGCTTGCGGAT
>CAZXQM010000145.1:0-2295 GCA_964643455.1 uncultured Vampirovibrio sp.
AGATAAGAATAAATAATCACAGAGCCTGTGTATTTCATTCCGCGCTTCTTTAGGTCTTTTGAAATTTTATCGGATAATTCAGTCTTAATTGGAAATTTGTCCGTATTGTTTTTGATAATTTTATTATTTGTAAATTTCCAGATATAATTTGAAAAGCTGCCAAATTCGTCCTGAATTTCCATAAATATTTTAGCGTTGTTAATTGCAGCATTTATTTTACTTTTACTTCTTACAATCTTTGGATTTTGCAACAGCTCATTAATCTTAGTTTCATTGTATTTAGCAACTTTTTTTACATCAAAATTATCAAAAGCTGCTCTGAAGGCTTCACGTTTTTTTAAAATGGTAATCCACGCTAGCCCTGCTTGAAAGCCTTCCAGTATAAGTAGTTCAAACAAATCTCTGTCATCGTATTTGGGGACTCCCCATTCCTCATCGTGATATTTTGTATAAATTTCTGATTTTTCATCCACCCAAAAGCATCTTTTCATAAGTAGTTATCCATTTCTTTCTTTTTATATCATAGCTCACAGGACAATTGAAGTACAAATAGAAATAAGTTAAAAAAGCAAATCCTATTGCTTATGATGCCGGTGTGATAATTTGTCTTTTGATATGATTAAAAGTACACCGGAAAGAATCATAATTATTCCGATAATAATTTTTACTGTTAGGCGCTCTTCAAAAAATAATATTCCGACAAGAATTGCTGTCAAAGGTTCAAGCGCTCCGAGAATTGCAGTTTTTGTCGAGCCAATAAGTTTTATTGCTATGGTAATTGTTTCCAGAGAAATTATTGTCGGGAAAATAGAAAGGCAGATGAGGCAAAGCCACATAAAATATGAATGTGGTACCTGAAGCTCACGGCAAAAATTCAGATTATAAATATAAACCATAAGTCCGAAGAGCATTACATAAAAACTCAACTTGGCACTATTGATGTTTTTTATCGTTTTATTTGTTTTAACTCCTACAATATAAAAAGCATAAAGAAATGCAGAAACTATTACCATTATAATCCCGTGCATATCAAGCGGTGCATCAGGTTTACCGCCATAAAGGAGTGTAATACCGACAAAGGTAAGTACAATTGATGTGACAACAGTTTTTGTTAATTTTTCTTTGAAGAAAAGTGCCATCATAATTGCAACCAGAATAGGATAGATAAAAAGAATTGTGCATGCTATACCGGCTTCTATGTAATTAAAAGCATCAAAAAGTGTGAGAGAAGACAGAGAAAACAAAAGGGCAAGAGCAAATAAAGGGATAATATCACCTCTGTGAATATTTAACGGAACTTTTTTATGAAATTTCAGCCATAAGCCGTAGATAATAACCGCAAGCGCATATCTGTAAAAAAGAACGGAATTTACCTCCAAGCCTCTTGAAAACAGCGGAAGAGCAAATAAAGGATTCATGCCGTAGCTTGCTGCTGCAATAATTCCGTTAATTGTACCTATTGTGTTTCTTCTTATCAAAAATTTTCCCTCGCAATACGTTCTAATTTAGAGACAAGTCTTTATTATAATCAGATACAAAATATTAGTGTATTTTCAGACCTTGAGATTCAGGCTTGTACTGTTATAAAATCTTTATTTCATTAATCTTCATCAAATATGAGTAAAGATAAATTTTTGTGCAAAATCTTTTGCTATAGACAAAACTATTTTATCATTAAATTCATGAAATTTTACAAATATGAAAAACTTTGACCGGTTTTAAATTATTGAATTAGCTTCTGTATTTGGCAATGTTTCAATTTTCTGCTTCCTTTTTATGTTTGAACTTGTTTTTTAATTTTTATAAGTATAAGAAGCGGTACTATAAAAAAGCAAAGTATTCCGAAAATTCGGAAGGTATCAATATAAGCAAACAAGGTTGATTGTGTTACAAGTTCTTTATATATAAGATTTTGTGCCATCTGTTCTGCTGTTTGTTGCGGGTAGTGTGCAAAATTTGCAGCAAGTGTCTGAACTCTTGCCGTAAATTTTGGATTTAAAGGTGTCATATATCCGACTAACATATATTGATGCACCTGCGCTCCTCTTGTTACCATTGTAGATACAAGAGAAGTGCCGATTGCTCCTGCAATATTTTTTAAAAGGTTTTGTATTGCACTTGCATTTGTCATTTGGGAATTATTAAGTGTCATAACCGTTAGACTCATAATTGGTACAAGAGCAAGCCCTACTCCAATCCCAAGTAAAACATTCGGCACTAGAATACTTGTAGCAGCTATCTGCAAATTAAGATTTCCGAACCCGATTCCTGAAATTCCAATCATAATAAGCCCTA
>CAZXQM010000146.1:0-2286 GCA_964643455.1 uncultured Vampirovibrio sp.
AGAAATGGCTATAAAAAGAGTTAATAAAATGTTATGCGTAATGTTAAGCTTACTTGTTGCTGTTGTTATTATAAGCTATTATTTTGTCATCTCTTGCGAAATGAAATTAAATGACTTAAGCAGACAGACTGTTATTTTGAATAACGAAAACGAAGAACTGCAAAACAGGCTTGACACTTTGAAATCTTTTAATAATGTCGATAAAACTTTGCAAGAAAATAATATGCTCCAAAGGGCAGGGCAGGTCATTGAAACACCGGAAGTAACGGTTGACCCGACGGTATCAGATAAACGCTTTTTAAAAAAACGCATTTTCAATTACGCAATAGGATTTTAATCAACACTAAAACATCTAGGGCTTTCTCCGGCGCAAGAGGGAAAGTGATAGTACGCCTCTTTTTTAATTTTTAATTTAATTTTATCGTTTTAATTTAAAAAAAAACAACGGAAATATCTCTTTTCACAGATATTTCCGTTGTTGAAACGTTTTTTGCAAGTTAATAATCCATGTTCCAACCGTTATTGAATAAATATCCTATACCCATTGGAGCTACATTCTTTTGATAATATGATACATAATCGTCATGATCGTCATCATCCCAGCGTGTATCATATATATTACCTGATGAATCTATGGAAAGAACAAACCAATCTCTACCGCCCTGATTTGGTCCCTTATTAGGTCCATTTATATCAACTTCTACTTGTAAAACAGTAGCATCGCCAGCAACACCACTGGAGGTTAATGTTTCACCATTTACTTCAGTACCTGTTATATCAGATGTATCAAAACACAAAGACACACCATCTGCTGATATCGCTACATATTCGCAGCCTTTACCTATATTAGATCCATATGTTGAACCACCCAGAGTATAATACTTTTCAGCAAAACATTGAACACCGCCGCTAGTATTGTGCATATTCATACCACAATCAGTAACAATCCTAAAATATTGGTTTACAAAGGTTTTTAGTGCGTCTGTATCACCTATAAAATCAGCTGATGAGAGGTCTGAAATTCCCTCAACTGCCATATACATATCTACGGCGTTTTGGACGGTATTATAAGCTTTCTTGATACCTGCTACGTAGGTTTGCTTTTGGAAATTTGTCATCAAAGCCGGCATTGTGACAGTTGCTACAACACCAATTATACCCAAAGTTATAAGTACTTCCGCTAATGTAAAGCCTCGTTTTTTCATACTTTTTCCTTTCTGTTATCACTCATACAATCAACATTTGAATTACTTCTTCTCTTAACATTTGCATAAAAAAATGTTAAATTTAAACGGAATAACTAATTTCATTGTACCCTATTTTTTAAAAAAATCAACACTAAAACATCTAGGGCTTTCTCCGGCGCAAGAGGGAAAGTGATAGTACGCCTCTTTTTTAATTTTTAATTTAATTTTATCGTTTTAATTTAAAAAAAAACAACGGAAATATCTCTTTTCACAGATATTTCCGTTGTTGAAACGTTTTTTGCAAGTTAATAATCCATGTTCCAACCGTTATTGAATAAATATCCTATACCCATTGGAGCAAGATTGTTTTATAATTAATAGTCCATGTTCCAATTGTTGTAGCGTAGATAACCTATACCCATTGGAGTCATATTGTTTTTATGATACGTTATATAATCATCATGATCGTCGTCGTCCCAGCGTGCATCATATATATTACCTGATGAATCTATGTAAAGAACAAACCAATCTCTACCTGCCTGATTTGGTCCTTTCCGTCCATTTGTATCAAGTTCTACTTGTAAAACAGCATTGCCACCAACACCACTAGATACTAATGTTGTGTCGTCATCTATTTCAGTACCTGTTACATCATTTACATCAAAACACATAGCCATACCATCTGCAGTCATCCCTACATATCCGCAGCCATAACTTTTTAGAGATGCAGATGTTGAACCTCCCAAGGTATAAACTGTTTCAGGAAAACATTGAGCACCATTAGAATTGTGCATCTGCATACCACAATCAGTAACAATCTTAAAATATTGGTTTACAAAGGTTTTTAGTGCGTCTGTATCACCTATAAAATCAGCTGATGAGAGGTCTGAAATTCCCTCAACTGCCATATACATATCTACGGCGTTTTGGACGGTATTATAGTTTCTTTTGAATAGTATTTTTAAATGAATACATATATTTGAATTTATATGGTATAATAAGGTAATGAGTTATGTAGAAAAAAGTAAACTAAAAATTGTCTGCGGTGCTGGAAATGAAGATTGCGAAAGTGTAAAACGCTTAGTTTATGTCTATGCAA
>CAZXQM010000147.1:0-2269 GCA_964643455.1 uncultured Vampirovibrio sp.
GTTGTAAATTCAACTAAGATTTCAGATTGGCTGGCGAAAGGAAGTATTGTAAAGTTTCGTACAACATCACCTATTGTAAAAAGAAAATATACAATTCCTGCGGAAACTACGTTCTCCGGAGAAGTTTTGGATGTACACAGCCCCCAGATTACTTGTAATGGCGGACTTGTAGTTATAAGATTGCACAGTATGACTTATAAAGGCAGAACTATTCCTATAAATGCTTATATTACACGCGCAGATGATAAAAAAATATTCTTAAATAATATTAAAGGTGACAGAACATATTTTAAAACAATGTGGGAAAAAGGTAACTGGGGCAGGGCTTTGTTTGGCAAGATGTGGAACCTGACAGTTAATCTGGGTGGAGATGGCGTGACACTTATATTGTCACCATTTCCGTTTGTTTATGGAACAATTTGTCTGGGTTTAAATACAATAGTTTCTCCAATATGTGCATTTTTCTCTAAAGGCGGGCATGTCTCAATACCTGCCGGAAGCGATTTTAGAATCAAATTTTTAGACAGCGTGTATATTGAATAGATTAAAACAGTTTAACTACATTCTGCTCTTCAAAATGCGGACATGTGTTCCATACTAATGTTGGTATAATATCTCCTTCAACTCTTCCTGCAAAATGGCAGTTACAGCAGCCTTTTATCATGTTTGTAGAGCCGTCAACTAATGGTTGGAAATATTTACAACACTGGCAAATCTTGAGTGATAAACCATAATCATTTAGTTTGTCAGAAAGTTCCCTAATGGCATCAACCATTCTCAAATGATTGTTTTTTGTAAGATATGTTTTTCTTTTATTTATAAATTTAACTTTTGCTAATCCGTCATCTGATATAAGTTCGAGTTGGCATTTAAAGTCTTTTTTTCCGTCGGTGACAATAATATTTGTAATCATTTTTTCAATATTATGTTTACGTCTTTTATTTTTAATAATATTTCTTGTGCCTCTAATCGGCGGTAGGTTTTTAATGATATGCCCAATTGAATAAATCGGATAGGCAAACAGGTAAAGGTGTTCTTTCGCATAGAGCTTTGTACTCATAACACTTATGCAAAAAGCCAGTACTAAAATTATAAAAGTAATTAGAATTGTTAGATAACTTGTCCAGAATGGAAAGATGTATGCATGATGAATGAGTATTGCGTAAGCTAAAATGCAAACAAGCCAATTAGGCTGAATGAGTGAACATACATATTCCAAGGTTAGAAAGTTCGGGCAGTGAGTAACATTGTTCCAGAAAATATTGATTCTTTTGGATAGAGAAGGTATTCTTGAATCATAGTTAGCAATAGATGTATAAACATTAAGTTCATCAACAAATGCTGTATATATACCTTCATTTGCAAGTTTTATTGTATATTTAATCTCTGCAACTTTGTCTTGAAATTCAAAAGATTCTATCTTGTTGAGTATACTTTTCTTTATAATAAAAGAATTTGTATTTATAAGGTTTGTGAGTTTTAGTTTTGTTCTTGATGTATATATGAATTTTGAGCAGTATCTGGAAAATGTAGCTTTGATATTCTGAAGAAATGAAAATTTTGTTTCTTCAGGAATATAGTTTACCATAGGCATAAATACATCATATTTTGATAGATAATAGTTAACATTGGAAAGAAAGTCAGAATCTACATAATTTTTTGAATCAAGAAAAACATAAGCATCAAGATTTTGAGCTTCTGATAATTTTTCTGCAAGAATTGAGTATGCCTGACTTTTGCCTATTGGTTCCAAATTATCAATAGAAATAATGTTTATATCAAGATCTCCCTGCAAGGTTACATCAGAAGATTTCTTGCATTTGTCTAGTATTGCATAAATTGTGTACTTTTGTTTCGGATAGTTTTGATGTTTTAGTTGTTTGAGAAGATTTTCAAGAGTATTAGCTTCTCCCGTGGCATAAACTACAACACAGATGTTTGAGTCTTTAGAAGTATATTTATCTCTTACTTTTTTAGTGCGCTTAATACTTGTGCACGCAAGTAAAATAAAATACAGTGTGAATATAGTTATATATAAGTATAAAATAGTCATAAATCTTTCCCTCAAAAAAAGTGTACTCTAAAAATAATAAATTCTCAAATAAAAAAGGGCTTGATTAAAAAAAATGTCTATGTTAAATTAAATACTGCCGGAGGTAAATAGCGGTAAAGAGATTTTCTCGGTTTTAACATCCGGTATGAAAAAAGAATATGTGGGCTGCTAGCTCAGGTGGTTAGAGCGCACCCCTGATAAGGGTGAGGTCGGTGG
>CAZXQM010000148.1:0-2255 GCA_964643455.1 uncultured Vampirovibrio sp.
TAATATTTTATTTAGAAAATATACTTTTTATTTTATTGTATAAAGAAACTCCCCACTCTTTGGTTTTGCGACAGAGGTTATAACACGGCTCTGTAACATTGTTTATATATTTTTTAAGATTAGCATTCTCTAGTTTTGCAAACACATTTTTCTTATGTGCAAGTCCGAGTGCCCCGATAACAAGCGCTATAGAAGCAGCTCCTTTGAAAAGCGTTGAACCGGCAGAGGAGCAGTCATTATCTCTACCCTTAAAACTCACCGCATCAGATTCCGGCGATTGAATTAGCAATGAATTTCGGCTAACATTATTAACACTCCGCACGCCTACACTTCCTGCTGTTTCACTGCCTTTGAATGTAACAGGATTCATACAAACCTCCTTATGGTTTTACATACTTCTATATCATGTAAAACATTTTTCCAGGTAAATTTGCGTTTTTGTTACAAAAATTTACATTATACTTTTTCGTTTATCGCTAAGCTGTTTTTGGATACATTTTTTAGAGATTAAATCCCTGCTTGCTTCCGGTATATCTATGTATGTGAAAGCTGCTTTTAAAATACCGTCTTCATCATCCCAACGTACAAATTTAGCTCTTGTTTTGATATTTCTGGGAGAAAATAAAATATCAAGTACGACATCTTCAGGAATTTGTCTATTTTCGCTCAGTTTTAATCTGATTCCGTTAGCCGAGATATCATATATCTGGCAGGATAATGAAGTTTCATTAAAATTCAAAAGAACATCTTCATCCATTTTAACTCTGAAATAAGCTCTGTTTTGCTGATATTCGACTTCATCAGGAGTTTTAAGCGTGAAATATATATAAGAGAAACTTTGTTCTATCATTTTTAGGGTAGTTTTGCAGACATAAAGCGCATCGTTGCAAGCAAAACCTACGGAAACCTCTTGAGGGAACAGAAGTTTTAAATCTTTTTCGTATTTCATGCAGGCTAAAATCTCTTTATCCCCGACACGTCTTATTGCAGCTTTAGCACAATGCCCGACATTATCAGCATCATTATAAACAATTTTTATGTAGTTGATATCGTTTATATTAAGATTGAATTTCATTTTACCTTTTTATAAATTGTCATCTTCCAATTTATATTCACCATTTTTACCATTGTCATCCTATTGAATAATAGTCAATATTCCCTTACAGTTGAACTTGTTCAGGAGTCACACAAGACAATATTAATAATAAAGATAATAATTTTTACATATATTATATCATATTTTTATATTATAATCATCTATATGAAAGGTGTCATTTTTGATTTTAACGGAACTTTATACTGGGACTCACAACTGCATTATGATGCCTGGATTGAGTATTCTAAAATTCTAAGGGGTACTGCATTTACCAAAGAAGAAATGCGGGATAAAATGTTTGGGCATACAAATGAGGATATTATTCAGTATGCAATAGGCAAAAAACCCACACCCGAGATGGTGGAAAAATACGGTAAAGAAAAAGAAGAATTGTATAGAAAAAGATGTCTGCTTGATCGGGAGAATTTTAAACTTGCACCGGGTGCGGTCGAGTTTTTGGACTTTTTAAAAGAAAATAAAATACCCATGACAATTGCAACAATGTCGGAGTGGGATAATGTGGAGTTTTATATAAAAGAATTTAACCTTTCACGTTGGTTTGATTTGGACAAAATTGTTTATTCCGACGGCACAATTCCGGGCAAGCCGGCACCTGATATTTTTCTTATTGCGGCAAAAAAGTTGAATTTAAACCCGCAGGACTGTCTGGTATTTGAAGATGCTATTGCCGGAATTAATGCCGCAAAATCCGCCGGTATAGGAAAAATTATCGCGGTTGATTCAATAGAACCGATTGAATTTTATCAAAACATAGGCGGACTTTCAGGAATCATTAAAAGTTTTGATGAAGTTGATAAAAGTATGTTTGTTCTTCCGCTTGTTTAGAAAATTTTATTCCAGAGGGTCTTCATCCCGTTCCAAAGCCATGCAGCACCATTAGCTATACCGTTTCCAATCCATTTCATTCCGCTCCAAATACCTTTTGCGGCAGGAACAAGAGCATTGTTCCAGAGCCATGAACAGCCTTTGCCTATTCCTTTAAAAACACCGGGCAGAAGAGGGGTCATAGCAGCACCGGCTGCAAATCCTAAAGCTGCACCGGCTCCAAACATATATGGATTTCCGCACACAGGTTTAAAACCGAATCCGAAACATCCCGGAGAAAATGCCCTGAAACCCGGACAGCATCCAAACGGTC
>CAZXQM010000149.1:0-2240 GCA_964643455.1 uncultured Vampirovibrio sp.
TGTTCCAAAGAATTAGTTAGAGTTAAAAAAATCCCGCTACAGCGGGATTTTTTCTTGCAAGCAAGAAGTTCAAAACAGCTATAGACGAAATAAATAAAACCATAGACCATTTGCAGAAAACCAAAGAAGCGTTGTTATCTTCAGAAAATAACCTTAGGTTAGCAAATAACAAAGCGGAAGATTTAACAATAAAGAAACTTACAAAGAATAATCCTACTATGCAGAAGAAGTTTGAGGAAGTGAATGTTACTATACTTAATTAATAAAACATTTTCAAAAGTAATCCGGAACCAGTGATGTAACAAAATGTAAATATGAATCTTAAAATGGTTGAAATCCAGTTATAATGCCTCATAGGATATGATAGGATAGGGTGGAGGTATAGCAATTCTTTCGGAGTAATTGTTTTTACATGAATAAAGCAATGTGTGCTTAAAAGTATAAACACGAAAGGAGATTCTATGGGTATTGAGTTTGATGGTAATATTAATAATATTGAGATGCGAACACCTTATAAACCTAATATAATTGAGGAGTTAAAAAATCTAGACAAATCAAAAATATCTGAAATTGGTAAAATGCTCGGTGAGCCAAGATCACAAAATGTGGATGATGCTTTGATAGAAATTTTAATTAAAGGCGGTTATTTAAAAAAACCTGAGCCGACACCTGAAGAAAAAGAAGCATTAGAACAGTTGAATAAAAAAGTTTCATCAACCGGCATTTCTTACGGCGATGCAACCGCAAAAATTAACGAAATCAGAGAAAAATACAACGATGACAAATATTTTACAGAAGTAATGGTAGAGGAAAAACCTAGTGAGTTTCTTATTTATAAATTTCCTGTAAAAAAGAAAGTCTTTGACGGATCAAAACTGCCGGAACCTGCAAGAACTGAATACAGAGAAGCTATGGAAGCAAAAGAAGAAATTGAAAATAATAATTCAGCTCTTGTCAAAAAAGCAGGAATTGATAAAGCACCTGTTTATGATAACAAAAAAAGCGGATATGATAGCGGAAATATACCTGATGTACTTAAGAAATTAGTAGGTGCCGAGCCTGAACTTACTGAAAAGCAAAAAGCTGCAAGAGCAAAACTGGATGAAAAACAGTCTTCAACAGGTGTGAAATATAAAGATGCCAAAGCTGTTATAGACCAATTAACGGAAAAATATAAAGATTCTTGTAAATCAATGTTTGAATCTGAACAGTCTAAAATCTATGCTATTTATAAACTTCCTTATGAAGCATTTGACCCGTATAAAATTCCGGAACCTGATAAGACTGCTTACTTTGAGGCATTGGCAGCAATAACTGAAATTGAGCAGCAGAATTCCGCATTATTACAACAGGGAGGACTTTCGCGCACTCCACAGCCAAATCAAAATTATGCGACGAGATTAAAACACTTCTAATAAAATATGATTTTTATAATTAAAAAAGACGTACTTTATAGTACGTCTTTTTTAATTATAAACAATTAATTATTCTTTTGTATATTCAGCATCAATTACATCATCATTTTTTGGTTAACTTAAAGGTACCTATCTGAGTTAAGAAAATGAAGAAAAAATTTGCTAATGAACGAAAATAATGAAAAACAGGTTAAAACTCAGGGTTGTTAACCGTTTTAACCTGTTTCGTGGAATTTGCTATATAAATCCCATTTTTCTGTCTTGATTTAGTTAATTTTTGTGCTAATATAAAATTGAAGTGGCGCCTGTCGTCAAGCGGTTAAGACCTCGGATTGTGGTTCCGATATGCATGGGTTCGAATCCCATCAGGCGCCCTTTTTCCAATAGACGTTTCTGAAACGTCTTTTTTTGTTGGTATTATTGCGTTTGATAGGGTTCTAAGAGTAAATCATTACCGGCCCAATTATCAAAAGACTCCCCAAAAGGGAGTTTTTTAATGCGCTTGATGAGGATGAGAAGCCACCGAGCGAAGCTTGGCAAAGGTTCGAGCAAGGAGTGAGCAGAGTGCGGAGGGTTTTTGCGAAAAGAATAAAATTCTTAGAAGCAAAACCCGTAGCCACGTTTAATGCGAACGACTCAAGACATTTTCATCAGCCGCTCCCATTTACATTAATACTTTTTTGGGGGAAAAGAAAATAAGTTATTGTGTCATCTATTTCTTGGTGGTATAAATAAATTAGCAGCGTAAATTACTGAAGTTTTGAAATCCTAGCCAATCAGTTTACCTGTAATATGAAATGACATCTGTGTACTTTTGTGGTTACA
>CAZXQM010000150.1:0-2216 GCA_964643455.1 uncultured Vampirovibrio sp.
GATTTGAGCTATGTTTATAATGTAGCGGAAGCTATTGCAAAAGCCATGAATGGATATAAAGTTATCGTTGATAAATCCACTGTTCCGGTAGGTACAGCAGATAAAGTTTCAGAAATTATTCGTAAAAATACAACTCATGATTTTGACGTAGTATCAAATCCCGAATTTTTAAAACAGGGAAATGCAGTTGATGATTTTCTGCTTCCTGATAGGGTTGTAATCGGATCAAATTCTCCAAGAGCAACTGCTATTATGCAAGAAATTTATTCACCGTATTTAAGAACTGCAAACAGAATTGTAATTATGGATGTTAAATCTGCTGAGATGACAAAATATGCAGCCAATTCATTCCTTGCAACAAAAAT
The DNA here is from genome assembly GCA_964643455.1 of uncultured Vampirovibrio sp. Classification (GTDB taxonomy): domain Bacteria; phylum Cyanobacteriota; class Vampirovibrionia; order Gastranaerophilales; family Gastranaerophilaceae; genus CAG-196. Next base: position 366 of record CAZXQM010000150.1, read on the forward strand.
TTCTTTCATGAACGAAATTGCTTCACTGTGTGAAAAAGTTGGCGCAAATGCAGAAATGGTGCGAATCGGAATGGCTACTGATGTAAGAATCGGGAACAAATTTTTATTTCCTGGAATCGGATACGGCGGAAGCTGTTTCCCAAAAGATGTAAAAGCTTTGATACAAACCGGTAAAGAGCATGATTGCGAAATGAAGATAATACAAGCAGTTGATATGGTAAATAAGAGACAACAAGCTTATTTTGTCAACAAGATTGTCAGAAAATTCGGTAAAAATCTTGCCGGATTAAAATTTGCACTCTGGGGTCTGGCATTTAAACCTAAGACAAATGATATGAGAGAAGCTCCTTCTATTTATGTAATAAATGAACTTTTATCCCACGGTGCAGAGATTGTCGGATATGACCCGAAAGCCGCAGAAACAGCAAAATTGATATTTGGCGATAGAATAAAATATGCTAAAAATGCGTATGAAGCTCTGGAAGGTGCTGATGCGATGCTTCTGCTTACAGAATGGAATGAATTTAGGCGGCCGGATTATGATAAGATGTCAGAGCTGTTGAAACAAAAAGTAATCTTTGATGGAAGAAATCAGTATGATAGGGCAAAGCTGGAATCTAAAGGGTTTGAATACTATAACATCGGTGAAAAATATTAAATTTTAAGTACCGGTAAATATTCAGTGCATGTATTTACAATAAAAAAGAGTTTTAGTAGAATAAAAAAAGAAACAGGTTAAGTGCAATTTAGCACAAAATGAACACGAAAAACTAAAATACTTATAAATATACATAGAGGGGTGTCCGAGCGGTTTAAGGTGCAATCTTGGAAAGGTTGTGTAGGAGCAATTCTACCGTGGGTTCGAATCCCATCCCCTCTGAAAAACAGATAGGTATTATCCTATCTGTTTTTATTAGAAAGTTTAAATCAGATAAAAAAAACTTTTACCGTCGTATTTTAACAAGACTGTTCTTATTTGAACAGTGAGTAAGTTAGGGTTTCTGCCCCAAAGGCAAGTTGTTTAAAAATTTTAAAATCCAGTCCTATCAAATCTCGTTGGACTTTCAGCTCAACCAACTGAACTACAAAGCCAACAACCTATGTCAAAGTAAAACAACGCCAAACAAAAATAATGTCAGTAAAAAAACTGACATTATTTTTGTTTATTCAAAATTATTAAATCAATTACTTAATAATATTTAAACAAAGAATTTTAAGCCCAGTATTTTTTTCAACAGCATTGAAAGCCTGAATAGCAAATACAATATTTGCAACCCACAAAACAAGAACGAGTATTTGACCGATAAAAGGAATCCAACCTAAAAGAACAGCTAAAATTAAGAAAGTTATTTCAAAATTAAACATTTGTCTGATAGCATCTCTTGATATACCTTCCAAATCCTTACCGCCACCAAACCATGCTACAAAACTAGCAAAAATCCCAAAAATAATAGTTAAAATAGTACCGATAAGTACCAGTGTTTTTTGATTCATAAATTTTATCCTCCAGCGAAGCTAATATAGTCTAATAGTTAACATATATCGAAAATTATGTCAATACAATAATAATATATTAGTCATTTACCCAACTAGATTTTTTTGGGGGAATTGGCTTTTAAATTATAAAAATATTCTTTATAATTTTTTGCATATTAAAATAAAAAGCCACACATTTACAAATGTGCAGCTTTTACTATTTGAATTTATTACTTTCGTTTCTTCTTATTTCTTTTCGTTTAAATTATTTGCAGGTTGTTTAGGTTTGTTATTATTTTGTTTTAAATTTTGAGCTTTAGCTGGTTGCTTAGATTTGCTATTATTTTGTTTTAAATTTTGAGCTTTAGCTGGTTG
>CAZXQM010000151.1:0-2200 GCA_964643455.1 uncultured Vampirovibrio sp.
GAACTTGAAGAGTTTGCTCCTTATGAAGATGTGGTAAATAATTTTTATGAGGAATGATTATGAAAAATAATTAGTGTCAAGAAGTTTCGGAAAATATGTTTGTTTGACTTTAATGTAAATTTGTTGTATAATGTAAATCAGTGCTCAGCATATAGTCAAAGTCTGTTTTGATTTTGATGAGCGAAAGATGCACGGATAGAACCTACCACTAAAACTTAAGGAGGAAAAACAAAATGAGCGAAATGGAATTTTTAACTGTGGAAGAGTTTTTAAAAAAAGTGGAGAAATTTAAAAAAGGATGCAAAGCTTCCAGCATTGAAACCGTCATCTTCGGTGATGCAGTAGTGGGCTGTTCAACGGATGAAGAGCTCGCGAGGTTTGGGGATGACATTAAAGCCCTGAAATCAGAAAAAAATGATTTAAAAGTAAAAGAACTGTTTTTGCATATGCTTGAAGTGTGTGCATTAAATAGTGAATGGAGAAAGCTGGTGGTTAGCCTTGATGCCCTAGCAGAAAAGCATAGCATTACAGCAATAATGGGCTGTATTTTCTATGAGGAGGTGAGCCAGCTTGGACGCACGTTAAAAAATTCGGAAGGGAAACCAGAATATTCCAGAATGCACGAACTTATAGAAGGTTTGTGTGGAGGGACTGATTTATACGGGTTCTAACACCATCGCCCCCCAAAAGGCAATGCCTTTGGGGGGTTTTAGGATTTGCTTACTTTTTCAAAATGTTATGCTACGAATACATTGTAAGAGAAATTGTAAGAACAAATCAAATGTAAAGTAAAGTATTATTTTTTGCAATATCGTCATCTTCGAGAAGAAGTCAAATATTATAGTCATTACATATAAACCTATTACGCTTCCAATAAGAATTAAAGCAAGCGTGACAAGAATTAAAAGCACGATACAAATAAGACCTACTAAAACCTCTACATAATTCTTTACCTTCCGCCAAACTTTTTTAGTTTTCTCACTCATAAAGAGACCCCCTTGTTGAATTTTTTCCAATACGGTTGTGAGAAACTTATTTTATGTAAAATAGCTAAAAGCCATAAAATTATTTTAATTATACTATATTTTTTATATTTGTCAGTACCAGGAGCTGGTAGAGAATATTATAATGGTTATGATTACAGAGGAGTATATTTTGGACACGACGTTGAGATGAGGTTCAAGGGAGAGCTCTAGGTAAAATTAGAATAATTAATAAAAGAGATGAAAATAAATAGTTTCCACCACCCCCCTAAAGGCATTGCCTTTAGGGGGGTTATATGGTAGAAGAATTAAATAATTAAAGCAAAAAAGAAAGTATAAATTTTAATATCACACAAAGTCTTTAAACTTTTAATTTTTTAGAACAATATGAAGATGTGGTAAATAATTTTTATGAGGAATAATTATGAAAAATATGTTTGTTTGACTTTAATGTAAATTTGTTGTATAATATAAATCAGTGCTCAGCATATAGTCAAAGTCTGTTTTGATTTTGATGAGCGCAAGATGCACGGATAGAACCTTCAACCACCATTTTAAGGAGGAAATCAGTATGGAAAAGTGTAATGGACAACAGTCAAATAAACCCGTAGAAGAGCTCAAAAAAAGTTTTGAAGAATATTCAGACTATGTTATGAAACAGACTGAACTTCTAACTATGACGGCATTGTATCCTCATAGTGAGGAGGAGACCGTCTTTGAAGAATTCCTAAAACATGCTACACCTGAGAGTGTGGCAAGTTATATGCAACGACAAAAAAGAATTTGGGACCAGGTCAATTCAAGGGGGGATTTTTAAAAGATTCTATCACCATCGCCCCCCAAAAGGCATTGCCTTTTGGGGGGCTTAAGCATCTTAAGATTTTTTGGCAAAAAGTAAGCTGAAAAGACAAACAATTATAAAAGCCTGCGAAAAGTTAATCTGAACCAACTCAAGATTTTATTGTTGCAAAAGAATGTTATTCCACGAATATATTGAAAGCAAAACTGTAATAGCAAGCCAAATGATTTCAAATATTATGGCGAGTAATACTGACGCAACATTTGCCATTTTTTCATTCTTGTTTTTTTCGAAACGTTTTATCCACTTTTCATAATCTGATATTATAATGCAAAGGTAATCTACAATAAAAAAATCAGTTGCAAAAAAAAGTATTATTGCTTGTAATATTGTTATCTTCGAGAAACCAAATATTGTA
>CAZXQM010000152.1:0-2151 GCA_964643455.1 uncultured Vampirovibrio sp.
TCTTCTGTTAGCATACTGTATTCTTTTTCTGTAATTTCTTGTTTTCTAGTTTGAATTGCAAAATATGTTTGAGCAAGAGCAATTACCTTTTTTCTGCTATCTCCATTTTGTGCTATTAAATAACAAGCATAACGAGTTAATTTATAATCTTTTATATTTTTTGTTGCTCCTTTAGGCATTTTTATCGTTTTGTCGGCGCCGACAAAATGTTCAAACGTACTAATACCGCTATTTTCGCATGCGTCTATAGCTTTTTTTATAACATTTTCAAACTTTCTCCATTCCTTATAATCTAAAACTGTTTGTAATTCTCTCGCACACCAAAATTCAACACCATTTTCATCAATATGTTTTATATTTTCAAATGATTTATTATTATCTGTATTTTTCAATAATATCATCTCCATTTCACAATATTTTCTTTATATTTCAAACATTATTATAAAACATTTGTTCGTAAAAGTCAATCGAATTTTTTTATTTATTTAACTTTTACTTAACGATTTTTATATACATAGTATTTTTAAAGGACTTTCACTCTGTCATAAGTCCTAAGCCCCGAGTTTTGATACAATATCAAAACTCGGGGCTCTACGAGGCAATAAAATTTATTGTGAGAATTTTTTGCAAACAAAAAAATCAATCAGATTTTTTTGTACTGAACCCAAAAAATTGGACATTTTTGACTAGGTACTAGGCAACTTGGGAATGGACTCTGTATTGCACAGGGCTCATTCCTTTTAGCTTGCTCTTTATCCTTTTATTATAATAATCTATATATTTTATTATATCTTTTTCTAATTCCTCAATTGTTTTATATTCTTTTATATAAAATAATTCTGATTTTAGTAAACCAAAGAAATTTTCTGCTAGTGAATTATCTAAGCAGTTTCCTTTCCTAGACATACTTTGCCTTATTCCTTTTTCTTTTAATAATGCTCGATATTGCTTCATTTGATATTGCCACCTTTGGTCTGAATGTAATATTAAATTTGTATTATCTGGTATTTTGTTAAATGCTTTTTCTAACATATCAACTACTTGTGCAAATACTGGATGTCTTGATAGGTTAAAGCTAATTATTTCTCCATTAAATAAATCTACTATCGGTGACAGATAAAGTTTTTCATTATGTACTTTAAATTCTGTTACATCTGTAACCCATTTTTGATTTGGTTTTTCAGCTTCAAATTCTCTATTTAGTAGATTATCGCATATTTTTCCTACTTTACCTTTATATGATTTATATTTTTGCACTCTTATGAAACATTGTAATCCTAAATCTTTCATAAGTTTTGACACTGTTTTATGATTAATATTAAAACCCCTATTATGAAGTTCCATTGTTATTCTTCTGTATCCATATCTTCCTTTATTTTCGTGATAAATAGCTGTAATTTCTTCTTTTACTTCTTTATATTTATCTGGTTGTTTCATTCTATTTAATTGATAGTAAAATGTACTTCTCGTTACTTCTGCATATTTTAACAAAGCCTCTAATTTGAATTCATGCCTTAATTCATCTATTACTATTACTTTTTCCGATGTTTTGGCTTTGTTCTTTCCTGAACTAAGGCTTGCAATTTTTTTAAGTATGCATTTTCCATTCTAAGTCTTTGAACCTCTTCAATTAAATCTTCTTCATTTTCTTTAGATAATTTCTTTTTCCTTGGTTTAGAACTCATATTTTTACTTCTACCTCGTTGCTCTTTATATAGAGCTTGTGGCCCTTTCTCATAATATATACGTTCCCATTTACATACAACATTATGATTTCCTAAATTGAAATATGCAGCTGTTTCATTAAGAGATAAATGGTTTTTATGCATATATTCTACTACATTTTGTTTAAATTCTCCACTATATTTTATATTATTTCGTATTAATCCATTAATTCCGTGTTCTTGATAATTCTTTATCCACCATCTAACTACAGACCTATTTGGAATCTTGAAGTGTTTTGCAAGTTCACCACAACCGATATGATTTTTTTCATAATATTCTATTACTTCTAATTTAAATTCCTTTGAATATTTAGACATATAAAATGAACCCTCCTTATTAAACTTTTTTGTCTAATAGTTTGGGTTCACTTCATTTATTTTCTGATTGATTTTGTATCAATTCTGTTTGATGGCGTTCGAACAGAAA
>CAZXQM010000153.1:0-2145 GCA_964643455.1 uncultured Vampirovibrio sp.
TATATCTTTCAATGAGCTTAAATGACCAACCGGAATCATAACTCATTGCATTTTTTATAAGCAAATTCCAACTTGTTGTATTTTCATTATACATATTGATTGCTTTTTGCGTAGTAGAATAGAAGCTGCTAAAAACCTCTTGTTTATTACCATTTTGGGCTTTGAACCCGCAGCCGTGCTCTGTATCATCAGATATATCTATGATTGTATCATTATAGATGCCTGTGCCTAAAGCAACCGGAATACACCCATATTTCATTGCCATATAATGTTCACATCCAATTGGATTTTCATTTGCCAGAAGAAGAGTCATATCTGCTGATGCATAAAATTGCGGAAGGTTTATATGACCATCAATAAGCATCCACCGCCCGTCCAGTTCCTTATTTTTTTCAAGATATTCAACCCAAGAAACAACGTGACTATTTTGCATTCCTCCTGGCATATTTACTATTATCTGAACATTCTGTTGCTGTGTTAATAAATTCAATAAAACAGCCAAACCAATGTCTGCACCTGTGGAAAAAATATCTGAAGAAAAATTACAAAAGATTAATGGTGCCTCTATTGCCGAATCCAGAAAACCTTTTATTACATAATCTTTATTTTCAAAAAACTTCGAATTTATAAAACCTATTTTTACTCTGGCATTTGAAAATTCTCTGGTAACAATCTTTTTATTTCTGTCTCTGTAATCTTTGAAATTCTCCTGATTAAAATCATGCAAAATTTCAGCCGATTTAAAATTACAACCATACAAAATATAAGTACTTTTATTTTTAGTATTGTTTAGAATATCATACAGACTGCCTGATAATTCAGGTTTAGTCAATAAATCTTTATGATAACTCTTGGATACAACTATCCAGCAATTAACCGTTTTAATTGTATATGCAAGCCAACTATACTTCATATCATCGTTAATTATCATTTTAGGAAAGAGTCTTGAAATCTCAACATTTAACTGCTCTAATTCGGATTGATAATCTACAGCCTCATCATCATCAGCCTTACTTAACTGTTCATAATTTTCACATATGAACCCTAACGCCTCATCAAGGTTATCTGCACTTTTTGGAAGTCCGCAAAGTAATGCAACACCCTTTCGGATAAGCTTATTCTTTAAAATCCTTTTCACGCCCTTTTCGTCTGCAAAATTAATTGCAGCCCCAAAAGGATCAATTTTAAATTTTTCAAAATATGAAAAATCATAAATTACCTGCATAACCTTTATTTGCGGCGGATACATAGGTTCAAACTCTGCCCCCAGAAAGAATGGCACATTATCAGAATGAACTATATCCGGATCTAACTCTTTAATTAATAACCGTGCCGCTTTTGTGAAAGGGATCAAAAACTCTAATTTTGAACGAGATTTTCCGGCAAAGGCTTCTGAATACAAACCTAATATTTCAACATGCTCTTTATCGTCATTTATTTTATAAAGAGAAGCTGTTTGTGTTTTATTTTGCACAAAGAAACTTATATCATGCCCTAAATCCTCAAGTCCTTCAATATTATCTATTGGAATAAGAACTTTAATAATCTTATCCGGATACTGTTGGCGAAAAGCTGATATAAAATCCAAAGGCGGTATAGAAGTGGTTAAGTATATAATATCTCTAAAGGTATTATCCTTTTTTTCAGGAAAAAGTCCAGAAAAGCGCCTTCTCAAAAACCGAAGATACAATTTGATATTATGCGCCAACGTACTGTCTCTAAAGCTCTCTTCCGTAATTTGATTTTCAGACGAATTATATATTACATCTAATTCGTTTGTATGCGATTCAACATTCGAATTTTCGTCAGTAATATGATTTTCCTGCAAACCAGACGTTTCATCTAACTCATCTGTATGCGGTTCAGTATTCAACTTCTCTTCCATATATTTTAATTTATTATATTATTTAACTTTAGTCAACAATCATTTAGAGTATTAATTTTTTCTTAATTCTACTACTCATTAAACTAAACATTCAGTGGTACAGAATAAACAATCAGACTTTCCAGATTAATTAACAACATCAAACAATGCATTTACAACTGTTGGATCCCATTTTATTCCGGCTTCTTCTTTAATTATTTCCAACGCTTGTTCTTTTTCCATAGCTTTTCTATATGACCTGTCAGATGTCATAGCAGTAT
>CAZXQM010000154.1:0-2132 GCA_964643455.1 uncultured Vampirovibrio sp.
AAAATAAAAGAGGTCATAATGACCTCTTTTATTTTGCGCTTGGCGCGATTCGAACGCGCGACCTATCCCTTAAAAGGGGAGTGCTCTACCTGCTGAGCTACAAGCGCATGTTATATTAAATTTTAAAAACCTTAGATACTTCGGCTATGGACTAACCACAAGACTTATGTTAACAAGAACAAATTTTAGTGTCAAGGGTTTTGCTATTGCCTGAAATCTCTCTAATAATTTCTTCAATTTCAGGCGAAATATCGCTGTTTTCAGAAATCTTTTCACGTACAAGTTTGGCAAACTCAGCCTTTTTAAACTCATGAAGCCCTTTAGCTTTAAATATATTTTCCAAATTTTTTGTTTCCGGTTGATCATCTGCAAGTTCGCTGGCGCTTACGGTTGTAAAATTGGCAAAATAAGAATTTAGAGTTTTTATAATCAGTGATTTTGGGAGTAAATCTTCAAATTCTCCGCAGGATACCAGATGAATTTTGTCTATATTACGTAATTTAGGCAGAATCTGTCGTAAATTCGCTTCCGCATCTTTATCTAAAAGCAGAAATATCGGTATTTTTAACTCTTCAATAAGCTTGTAATACATTTTTACAACCTGATTTTTTCCACCGGCTCCTATTACCTGAATTCCTTTCTGGTAGAAATCATACCCTAAAAACTTTGAAAATGCAGGAAGTAATATCTCCTCTGTTAGACCTTCTACAAGAATAACTTTTTCTATAGGAAATTTTAGAAAATGCTCCTCTCTTGCTATTTTCAAATCCCAATTTTCTCCAAGACTCTTAAGCCATTTTAAATTTACCGGTAAATTGTCTTTTGCTAAACAAACCGCATCATAATAATTAATTTTATTATTAAGGAGCTCTAGTGTATAATCATCGTTTATAAAAACACCGTTTTCATACTCTTTTAGCTTTTCATTAATTATATAATTATTGCTATTTTTATTTATTGAACCATTAAATATTTCTTCAATAATATTTTTAATAGTATTAGCATCCATTGCCAAAAGTTCACTTTTTTTTAGCTTTGGCTCAATCAAATTGGATAAAATTATGTCTGTAAAAACTCTAAAATATTTTTCTTTTGTATATTTAAATCTTGTAAGTCTATCCAGAGATATAATTATTTGTTCTTGTGTTAACTTTTTATACTTCATTAAAATAATTATATTATATCTAAGTGTAAATTTTTGTAACAATTTATATTGTAAAGAATTGTAAAATTTTTCTAAAAAAAAAGAAATTTTATCAAGTGAATATACTTTATATATATAAGAGTATAAAAAAATACGGAGACGGTATAAAACATGGCTTTCTTGTTATTATTACATGAAAAAATGAAGCTGAAACGTCAAGTCAACAAACTGACGTTGAAACAGGTGCAGTACGGCAACCGTCTTGACCGTATGACCAAAAATATATCCAGAGTACAAAAAATGTATTCTAATAGACAAGCCCAATTACAAAAGATGGCACAGATGATGCAATCACAAGCCACTATGTCTTTCCAAAATTTAATGGGGCTTGGTACACAGAATCAAGCATTTAATCCTTTGAATTATTCCGGCACCAGTCTTACTTCATTTGTAATTAATCAAATGGGAAGTATGTTAGCAAGCGGTAAAATTCCTAGCGGTAAAGATACAACTTATGCTGCTATTAAACCAGACGAATATCAACTAATGTTACAAGAGTATTATTCTAACGGTCTTAAGCAGGCAGTAGATAAAGAGGGTAATCTAATTCCTGGTAAATATGGTTCTAAAGGACAATTTAGTGAGGATCAAGTAAAAGCCTTCAAGATAGCAATGCAAGCTGCACAGCAAAATCAATCTCAAGCACAGATGTATGTTCAGCAAATGAACCAAAATTATCAGAACAACATTTCAATCTGGTTAGAAGCCGCTCAAACACAATTGGAAGCAGAACAAGAAGCAGCACTTGCACCATTAGAAATGGAACAAACAGATATGGAACTCGAAAAAGAATCTGTGGAAACACAACTTGCATACGCAAAAGAAAGATTACAGTCTATCGAACAGGCTTGCAGCGAAGAAATCAAAGATTCTGCACCGAAGTTCGGACTCGGTTAATAATTATAATATATTTACAAACAGGGTGTTT
>CAZXQM010000155.1:0-2076 GCA_964643455.1 uncultured Vampirovibrio sp.
TGTAAAAATGCTTGCAGCTTGTAATTTATCAGACTTTATTTGAAACCAGAAACTAAGCAAAAGCTTAAACATAGCCGATTGCTTTTCAAGCCCTGACAAGCGTTCACCATTGATAATTTTAGAATAAATAATACTATCTTTTTTATTCAGATGCAGCCTTAATTTTTGTTCGTTTAACAAATATTTGCTACGTATCGTTTTTATTGCTTTTTCATTCTGTTCAGTTGTTTTCTTATAACACTCACAAACAGCGTGCAGTAATAAAGAAAGAGACAATATCCTGCTTAAACCATCTACAACAACATATTGATTAAAAGTATTTTGATTTACAAAAATTACACCGAAATCGATTTTTTGCGTCAGCTGCTCATCTTCTGTCATTAAATCAAGAAAATTTACAAGCTGCGAATCACACATAGCATAGTCTAACGTGTATAAATCTTTTGCTTCATTAATAAATTCAAGTAAATTTACAACTTTCATCACTATTCAGTTAAAACAAACCCGCCTGACGGCACATTTTTTAACTTATCGCCCTCAATTTTAGCTCGCAGATTTTTTATATACTTATAAACATAATCTCTAGGTAAATCTAGTAAACTCGCTAAATCTTTTGCATAAACAGTTTTTCCAATATTATTCATCAGGTAATCAAAAACTAACTGCTCTCTATCCGTTAAAGATTTTTTTAATTTTATTTGAACATCTTTCTTTAATGCTAATTCCTCGACATTTTCAATAACAGAATTGTTTTTTACATTTTTTACAGTCCTAACCTGAAGAGGAACCTCTTTTGAGTTTTTCTTATCTGTACCTCTTTTAAATGCGTTATTTGATTTTTCTATCATCTGATTCCTACTTATAGAAAAAGGAGTATGAGAGATCTGGCGCTCTCTTTCAAATGCTCGTTCTGCAATTCTGGAAAACCCGTCACTAATATTTGTATCTGTAGTAGAAGACGTTCCTTTGGTCATAATAATATCAACCAAATCATTAGTAGGTTTTTTTTCTTCAACTTCTTTTCCAAGTCTTGCAGCAAACTCTTCCAACGTTATTTTCTCAAGAGAACTTCTCCACTGTTTTATCTCTTCCTTCGTTAAATAATTAGGCATCAAACATCTCCTATATTAACCTATGATAGTCTAACTTAATTCCCCATAACGGATTCAATATATATAATGTATCACAAAATTTAAAAATTTAATCAAAATATTTCGCGATGTAAAGATTTCTTTTCAAAGCTTAATAATCTTGTATAATTCTCCCTGGTAAATGGTTTTGTTGCACAGTATAAAGCAAAGATTCAGCACTCTGTTTATTTTTGAAGATTCCAACCTGTAAAGTATAGTTATTAGTACCAAGACATTTAATAATAGGATTCAACCCTGTACCTGTTTCTTGAATTATCTCTTTTGCAACTTTTGCCTGTTCAGCAGAAGCATATGTACCTACAAAAACTTTATATACCGGCTCTAATGGAGTATTCTGAGCCTGAGTAAACGTTTCCTCATCAGAATCTTGCTCCACATCAGATATGTTCCTTTCACTTTGCTCAATCTGCACAGTTTTAGTATCATCCGGTTTAGACATCAAATCAGAAAAATTTCGTCCTTGATCTTCACTTTGAATCGCTACAAGTCTGTTATCAACAACTTTTTTAGATTCTTCTACAACCACCTCCGGAATTTCAACAGATTCAGGCGAATATTCACCAATTGTCGTATCAACTGTTGGAGAAAAAGATTTTATCAAATATGTAAATACCAGAAGCATTCCAAAAAAAGAAATGACAAAAATTTTCAACAAAGAATTATCATGCTGCGCTTCTTTCTTCATGTATTTTTTATAACCGAACTGCTTGCCCATTTTACACTCCACGAACTTTTGTACACGCCAATTTTATATCATCTATTTCATCAGAATATCTTTGCATCACCTCAGTTGCAAAAGCATCAATATCCTTTATTCCAAGCTCACTGGACAATCCTGAAGCATTGACCGGCGCACCCTCGGAATCAATGTTTAAGCCTGTATGAATCAATATTGAAGTTACTGATTTTGTTGCAATAGAAACAG
>CAZXQM010000156.1:0-2044 GCA_964643455.1 uncultured Vampirovibrio sp.
CTGTCGAAATCACTTATGTACAATTTATCCTGTATAATCCTGTATTTTTCAAACTCTGATTCTGCGTGAAGTTTTGCGATTTCTGCTGAAACCTTCCCTGCATCTTGCAATACATCGTAATCCATAAATGTCAGAAAACTGTTTAGTTTTTCGCTCCAATCCTGCATTGTCATAGGAATATTGCGTTCCGCTTGCATTTCTGCATAATCCAAGTAAGATGAAACCAGTCTTTCTAACTGCCTTAGCTCTTTTGCCTCCAAGTAATTCTTTGCAACTGTTACATCGTATTTTTGTATTTTACCGTCAGGATATGCGTCCCAGCTTGTAAGTCCCATGTGTTCTTTGTTCGCATCAGCTCTTTCAACAATAAGTTCAGCGGCTGTATGTCCATGTACACTGTGATGTAATTTATTCTGAACGGAGGCAAAAAATGTTTTTGTCGTTGTTGATTTAGGGTCATAGTCGATAGATGTTGCATAGATATCAGTAATTTTCTGGTAAAAACGTCTTTCTGACATCCTTATTTCACGAATTTTTTGTAATTGCTTTTCAAAATAGTCTTTCGTGAGGATTGTACCACCGTTTTTAAGACGTTCCTCGTCCATTACCCAGCCTTGAATAGTAAAATCTTTTACAATTTGATTTGCCCATTTTCTGAATTGTACAGCCTTATCATTATTAATTTTAAACCCGACTGCAATTATCATCTGCAAGTTATAATGTTTAATTTCTCTTGAAACCTCTCTCCCGCCTTCATTTTGAACTATCCGAAATTTTCGGATAGTTGAACTTTCATCAAGTTCATTATCTTCAAATATCTTTTGTATATGGTCGTTAATCGTTCTGACGTCAACATCATACAAGGCAGACATCATTTTTTGAGTGAGCCAGATATTTTCATCTTCGTATCTCATTTCAATACTGTTTGCATTATCACCAACGGCAGAAACATAGGTGAGATATTCGGCTGCTGAGCTTCTTACGCTTATTTCATTCTTCTTTGCCATTATGCACTTACCTCAATTTCTGAGATAATCTTATCAATTTCTTTTCTTAGTTCGTCTTCCCGTTGAACAATTCTTGCTATCTCTTTATTGAGTTCAACGATATCAATAACCTCTCTGGTGTCTTCCTGTTCCACATAGGTACTGACTGACAGGTTGTATCCTTCCTCAGCGATTTTCGCGTTTGGAACAAGTTTTGAGGTGTATTCTTTATCTTCTCTTGCCTTATATATGGCAAGAATATTTTCAATATTATTTTCAGTAAGTTTATTACTGTTTGTTACTTTTACGCATTCTTTTGTCGCATCAATAAATAGTGTGGAGTTATCTTTTTTGGATTTTTTCAAAACCATAATACAGGTTGCAATCGATGTTCCGAAAAACAAATTATCAGGAAGCTGGATAACACAATCAACAAAATTGTTATCAATAAGGTATTTTCTTATCTTCTGCTCTGCACCACTCCTGTACATTATCCCCGGAAAACAAACTATTGCTGCCGTTCCGTTAGTTGCAAGCCATGAAAGAGAGTGCATTATAAATGCCATATCTGCTTTTGATTTTGGTGCCAGTACTCCGGCAGGAGAAAATCTCTGGTCATTTATCAAAATCGGGTTATCATCCCCTTCCCACTTACTTGAATACGGAGGATTGGATACAATAGCTTCAAACGGTTCTTCCGCTAAATGACGTTGAGAAGGATTCAACAACGTATCTCCATGTGCAATGTCGAATTTCTCATACCCGACATCGTGCAAAAACATATTTATCCTGCATAAGTTATATGTTGTAAGATTAATTTCCTGACCGTAAAAGCCGTTTCTGACATTTTCTTTGCCTAAAATTTTTATGAATTTCAGAAGCAGGGAACCGGAGCCGCATGCAGGGTCATATACCTTATTTACTTCAGTTTTACCTATGACGGTGATTTTTGTAAGCAGTTCCGATACCTCTTGAGGAGTAAAATACTCACCGCCTGATTTGCCGGCATTACTTGCATACATGCCCATTAAAAACTCGTAAGCATCCCCAAATACATC
>CAZXQM010000157.1:0-1835 GCA_964643455.1 uncultured Vampirovibrio sp.
TCTTAACAAGATTTATTTTACCCTCAAATTATGCATAATAACATTTACTTCTAAGAAAGGAGTTTTTATGGTCAGAATTTCAGGCGATGAGTAATCTATGCAAAATAGCAGCGCAGGTAAACTTTCGAGCGCAGAATACGAAAAAAACAAGAAGCATTATCGAAAAAGCTAAAACCTCAAGCAGAGAGTCTTGAAGATTTGAAGAAGGCAAAAGAAATTAAAAAGCGGCAGATAGCTCTTGCACAAAGCCAGGGCGATACTGAAACTGTAAGAAATTTGCAGGCAGATCTTGCGCGGATTGAGGCAGACATCCGAAAAAATACAAGTATATTTTGATTAGTGAACAGTGAGCAGTAAACGATGGCAGGCAGACTTAACAAACGAGACCTGCAATATCAAAATTAAGAAATGTAACAAGAACTTGTGAAATTCTAAAGTTTTTTAAAAATATGCCGATAACTAAATTAGTAAGGAGTTGGAAAAGATGGATAATATAGATTTAAGTAAGTTTTCTAAAAATTTTGTTGATTACATTCAAAAAGCAAAAAATACACAGGATACACCGGACGAAGTTAAAATTGACCGTAAAACTTTTGAACAGAAAATCAGTAATGATACAAGCTTGTTCCAAAAACTGGATTTAAATAAAGACGGGTATGTGAGTGAAATTGAATATTACACAATTCGTAATTGTGATATTGACGGAGACAGTAAGGTAAGCGACGAAGAAGTGCATTCTTCTGCGATGCGTGATGCCGAGTTTTTTGCAAAAAGAAACATTGATAAGTGGTTTACTTTTGACGTAAACAGGGATGGGCAGGTAAATAATGCAGAAGCTGCATTCTTGGAATTAAGAATGGGTGACGACAGCTATGCCGGTCTTGAAGGCAGGTTATCAAGTGCAGAGCTGGCTAAAAAATATAATACTGATGAAAAATTGAGTGATCTTGTTAATATGGACGAGTGGATGGATGACTGGATTGAAAGTATTAAGCAGATAGTAGAAGCGAGATACGGAATAGAACTTTCTCAAAAAGATTTGATAACAATTAAAAAATATATGATTCAACAGTTAAATACATGGCTTTTCAAAACCGGTGATGAAGATGAGGCTAATCTCTATAACCAGTGTAATGTTACTGCATATACCCGACTTGTAACACCTAACGCACAAGACTCCTGCTGCGGCGGTAGTATTGATCGCCCGCCTATTGCAACCCAACCTTTAAGAAATAGTGATGGCAGTATTGAGGCAACAAGCTGTGCGCTGCTTTTTTCTGAAATGTCTGACTCGGAAGATACCAATGCTGCTGCTTCTGAAATGAAAAATCGTCTTACCTGGGCAATGTTCCCGACAAAAACGCAAGAAGAGCAGGCTGATATGACACCTGAAGAATACGCTGCCCATCAAGAGGATTGGAATAGGATGAGAAATATGAAAGCTTCTGACTTTAAAGAACTTTTGAAACCTGAAAACAAAGCAAAGCTTGAAGAATTTGAATCACATTCATTAATGAGCGTGCCGCAAATCGTCAAATACATTGATATTGTAGAAGAAGTCACAGGAAAAGACTGGGACGGCGATGACTGGAAAATCGGTATAGATGAATGGATGATTATTGTCCAGAAAGTTAACGGCACGGATAAAGATGATGAATTGCTTAAGGGCAAAACAAGAGCTGATATTCCGCCAAACCGTCAGGCACTTATGAGGTTTTTGGAAGAAAAAGGATGGCTTTTTAAACAGTTTAGCTAGAAAATACTTTAATTAAGTTCTGACGTACAATTCGGACATCTGGTTGCCTTGATGGATATTGTCGAAAAACAATAAGGGC
>CAZXQM010000158.1:0-1732 GCA_964643455.1 uncultured Vampirovibrio sp.
CCCTTGATAAACTCTTTTTGTGGTTTATCTAAAAATGCAGTGCCTGCGATATCAATATGTGCCCACTTAACATCCTTCACAAATTTTTGGAGAAACACCCCTGCAATAGATGCACCGCCCCAGCGAGCACCGGTATTTTTCATATCAGCAATATCACTTTTTAAACTCTCAAAGTATTCATCCCAGAGCGGAAGCTCCCAAAATCTTTCGCCGTTTCTTTCAGCAGTTGCAATAAGATTTTTGACTAATTCTTCATCATTACCCATAATCCCTGCTGCGTTTGTTCCAAGTGCTACCATGCAGGCACCTGTAAGTGTTGCAAGGTCGATTACTTCATCAACTCCGAGTTCACAGGCATAACATAAAGCATCAGCAAGAGTCAATCTGCCTTCTGCATCAGTATTGTCAACTTCTATTGTTTTGCCATTCATTGCGGTCAAAATATCACCCGGTTTATAGGCTGAACATCCGGGCATATTTTCGCAAGCTGCAATAATACCGTGAACTTCTACCTGCGGGTGAAATTCTCTTAAAACGCTCATTACACCCAAAACACAAGCAGCTGCCGACATATCATCTTTCATTGTAAGCATTGATGAAGGCGGTTTAATATCCAATCCGCCGCTATCAAATGTAATACCTTTACCAATTATTGCAATTTTCTTTTTAGGGTTATCAACCTGATATTTTATATGGATAAATTTAGGTTCCTGAGCGCTACCTCTTGATACGGCAAGGAATGCTCCCATGCCCATTTTTTCACACTCTTCCTTATTGTATATTTTTGTGTCCAGACCAAAATCACACGCAATGTTTGCAAGTTCTGTAGGAGTAGCAAATTGAGCCGGTTCATTTGCAAGGTTTCTTGCAAATGTCATTGCAGCAGCAATTTTTTCAGCCTTAGCAACAATATCCGCATTTGCTTGAACATAAACTTCATTTATCTTGTTGTCTTTTTTCTCTGATTTATATTTATCAAAAGAGTAATCGGCAATAAAAGCCCCCAAAGTAAATTGTTCCGAATAATCAAATTCAATTCCATCCAGAGAAAATGAAACTGTTTTTGCTTCCATCTGGATACATTTTTTAATCGCTTTTGCTACGGCTTCTCTCATCTTATTCGGGTTAAATTCCTCTCTTTTACCCAATCCAAGAACAAGGACTTTTTTATAAATTTCTTTTCCGTATGTCGGAAGAAGATAAGTTTCAGAGAATTTACCTTTAAAATTATCCTGCTCAATAGCGTACTTGTTGGCAAGTTCGTTTGTTGTATTTTCATCTTCAAACTTGTTTACGACAAGGATATCAGATTCAATACTTTTTGCATCTTGAACAACTTTGATTTCCATAGTTCAAAACTCCTTTCTTATTCTAATATTGTATATAATCAGAACCTCTATTGAAATACGCTAATTAGATTATTATAACAAAATATTTGACTTTAGATTTTGTTTGAATTAATATAAATTTTGTTGACAGCCGGATGGTAAGTAGGCTAGCAAGTCTAATTCCGCCAAGGTAGTGCTTATTGACAAAAGAATATACGGTGCGGGCGTTTAGCTCAGTTGCCCAGTGAGGCGGCAAAGTTAAATTCTCCGGCAAAAGTTTCAGAAGGTCGAGCCGAACGGTTCTAAGATATGGACGCTCTACCAACTGAATAAGTGACAAAAGAATATGCGGTGCGGGCGTTTAGCTCAGTTGCCCAGTGAGGCGGCAAAGTTAAATTCTCCGG
>CAZXQM010000159.1:0-1710 GCA_964643455.1 uncultured Vampirovibrio sp.
CAGCCCTTATCCGAATCTTGCGAAATGGCTGCTTAAGAATGATACGACACTTATGGAAACAAAATTAGGAGATATAGTATCAAAACTGTACAAAATAGATAGGAAAACTGTAAAAACAGAGATAGAAAATATAACATCAACAAAAGAAATGCCATCATATGTTATTGCCAAACAATTTGTTACAAAATCATCATTTGGAGAACTAACCGCCAGAGCAATGACAAGGACAACTAAAATCGGTGCAGCTGTATTAGGCGGGCTGGAAGCAGCGCATTTAGTTAAAGAGATTTCCGACGGAGAAAATGCAATAAAAGAAACAGCTAAATCCGCAGTAAACTTCGTAAGCTCAATTGCGGGAATCGGTTACGGCGGCGCAATTGGTGCAAAACGTTTTGGTCCGGTTGGCTCGCTTGTCGGTATGGGATTAGGTGCTATTGCCGCAAACAAAATTAGTCAGATAATTGACTAAGCATTTTTAATCTCTTTCATTAATATATTGTATGCCTCCATACTGCCTTTATTTACATATTTTCTTGCGGCATTAATTGTGTCAATTGCATCTTTTTTTGATACATCTTTAAAAAGAAGTACATCATCTCTTAATGATTCATACCAAGCAGTATCAATATTTTTTACAACTTTATAATCTCTTTCTGCCCACTTCAAATACTTTTGATTAACCTTTTGAAACGCAGGCTGGGTTTGGTTTGTGTGATTAATTGGATTGATTTTCATACTTTACTCCTTAATTTATTCTTTTAATTTGTATAACGGATTTATTCAATTGCCGGAATCGGCTACGGCGGAGCTATCGGTGCAAAACATTTTGGCCCTGTTGGCTCGCTTGTCGGTATGGGATTAGGTGCTATTGCCGCAAATAAAATTAGTGACCTTAATGATTAAGCTTCTTTGATATTTTTTAATAAAGTATTGTAAGCTTTCATGCTGCCTTTACTTACATATTTCCTTGCAGCATTAATTGTATCAATTGCATCTTGTTTTGAAATATCTTTAAAAAGAAGCACATCATCACATAATGATTCGTACCAAACAAGCTCAATATCCCCTCTTCTTCTGTACCATTCTTCTGCTTTTTTCAAATACTTTTGATTAACCTTTTGAAATGCAGGCTGGGTTTGGTTTGTGTGATTAATTGGATTGATTTTCATACTTTACTCCTTAATTTATTCTTTTAATTTGTATAACGGATTTATTCAATTGCCGGAATCGGCTACGGCGGAGCTATAGGTGCAAAACGTTTTGGTCCGGTTGGCTCGCTTGTCGGTATGGGATTAGGTGCTATTGCCGCAAACAAAATCAGCGACCTTATAGACTAACCCCTTTTTACGCATTCTAACACATGATTGTATGCTTCCATACTACCTTTACTTACATATTTTTTAACTGCTTTCATTGTATCAACACCATCTTGGGCAGAAATTTCTTTAAAGAGATTTACATCATCTCGTAATGATTCGTACCAAACAAGCTCAATATCCCCTCTTCTTCTGTACCATTCTTCTGCTTTTTTCAAATACTTTTGATTAACCTTCTGAAACGCAGGCTGGGTTTGGTTTGTGTGATTAATTGGATTAATTTTCATACTTTTATACTCCTTAATTATCTTTTCAACAGGAAAGTTTTTTACATTTTCTGCCCTGTAGAAATTAAATAAATACTTTACTTTCAGGCTTTATTAACCTGAATTTT
>CAZXQM010000160.1:0-1688 GCA_964643455.1 uncultured Vampirovibrio sp.
CATCTTCTTTATTCTTAGAATCCGCAGAAATTGCCCATCCCGACGAATCCAGAGGAACTATGCCGGGAAAAGTTATTACATCCCAACGAAAACCGGCTTGCTCGCTTATTTTAGGATACATCCATCTACCGGAAAGGTAAAGACCGATTTTTCCATCCAAGAACATCTGCGCAAGAGTCGAACTTCCGACATCAGAAGGAGATGGTGCATACTTTCCTTCCAGATTCTTATAAAATTCAAGTGATTTTTCAGGTCTATAAATATTTTCCCCCATTGTCAGTACATAAGGAAACATAAAATAGACATCTCTCTCAAAACTGACTCCAAAATTTTTACTATCTTTTAAAACATCCATCAGTTCATTTAAATTTTCCGGTTTTTTATCTACAAGCTCTTTATTTCTATAAAACACCAGAGTTGAAATATCTCTCGGTACCGCATAAATTCTGCCTTCATAACTCAAAGCTTCCAAACTTTGCGGATAATAAACAGATTTATCTATAAAATCAGTTAAATCATAAAGTTTTGAAGCATACAAAGGCAGATACAAATTATTCAAGAAAATAACATCCGGTGCTTGCGATGAAGCAAAGAGCAAATGCAGTTTCTGAAAATAATTTTGAGGTATATGGAGAAAATTAATTTTAATATTAGGATTTTCTTTTTCGAACTCTGAAATAATTTTGCTTAAAATTTTTACCTCTGTTACAGACCCCCATGAAGAAAAAGTTAATTCTGTTCTCTTATCTCTATTACATGCGCATAGAACAAATGGGAGCAGAAGCAAAATAAAAATTTTCTTTAGCATAAATCCATCACAAACTCCATGTTATCACGTTTTGTGCTTAATATAAATTTATGATTTCCCACTCTAACAATAAAATGAATTGTGCCATCTTCATACATTTCGCTCATCCTGGATTGCAGCTTTTCATTTCCCAACTGCTTAAAATGTTTAATCTTGAAAGTATTCTCTCCTATAAACCCGATAATATAATATCCTCCACTGTTCTTAGTCAAATAACAGCCGGTTTTATCAGTGAAATATGAAACGTTAACAATTGAATATTTTTCTCCATCCAAAACACAAAATTCAGGAACCGGTAAATTATTCTGATTATTAGCAATTTGAGCAACAGCCGCACGCGCATCCCTTCTTGCAGCTTGTAGAGCCTTTCTCTTAGCCTCTATATCTTGTATCATATTTAGGAGCCTAACTGCCTCAACCTCCTGATTTCTGTTTTTAGAAGAATCCCGATTGTGTTCCTCCTGCATAAGAATTTTATTTGCACTGCTTGCAGCTGCATTTTGCTCTTCCTGTTTTGGAGCTTTATTGACTTCAAGTACTTTATTTGTATTGTTTTCAGTTATATTCTTTTCTTCCTGCTTCGGTGCAATCTCTGATTGTTGAGAAATTTTAATGTTTTTTTCTTCCGGCGCTACCGATACATACGTTTCAGGAACACTTGAAACAACAGTCATGTCATTATCAAAATCTATATATTTGCCATCATAAAATGTTTCGAAGTCATTTTGTACAGATTCGTTAAACTCATTAGTATCATTAGACTCAGTCTCATCATCACTAATAATTTCAAAATTACTGCCAAATTTATCAAACTCAGCCTGCATATCTGAAACCGTAGGAGGAGGACCAAAATCGTTAAGGATTTCAAATTCCCTTGTTC
>CAZXQM010000161.1:0-1589 GCA_964643455.1 uncultured Vampirovibrio sp.
TCCCGCTTTCATTTGTGATGACAAATGACACTTCGCCATTGTCAGGATCAGTACTTGGAGTAGGATCCGTGGTTATCAGATCTTCCTCATTACAACCGACAAATACGGCAACCATAGCGATCATACAAATTTGTATGAAACGCCACATAAAGTTTTTTGTTCTCATAAATTAAAGAAATTTAGGGGTTAATAAATATTTATCTAAAACAAGGAAAACTTATTCTGCGGATTATGAAAAACAAAAATCCATTTTAATTATAGAAATTATAATTCCTGTAGACAGAATAAATAATAAGACGCAGTCATATTATCATGTCTTTTTCAGAAATCAAGAATTTTTGAAGTTTTTTTTGTCAATTTTTAAATCGCCTATACCTTTGTTATATAATAAAGTATTTTCTATATTGTGTTTACCTTGTGTAAAAGGCTCACTTAATTAGCAAATAAGTGAGCCTGTCGGCTAAAAATGGTTAATATAAATCAACTTTGGCTTTTTGATGATATGTCCAGGTATTTCCTGTTTCATCACCGTTATGTTTACGCCCTGTCATCATATACCCTCCGTTCATTCCTATCCATCCGTATCCGTTGCCTTCATCTTCTGCATAGGGTCCGTTTTCAGTGTTATCGTACATAGTGACAGCTTTTTTTGTGGTTCCATCGCTGACGTAAACTTGTCCAACTTTATACCTGGTACGTCCATTTTCATCGCCAGAGTGTGCACGGCCAACGATAACATAACCAGTCGGAGCATTGAAAGTGCTGTTTTTCTCATTTATCCAACTTGTCCAGTAAGTATTTTCAACGGTAATAGTAACGCCACTGACTTTTTCTCCCGTGCAGGTGCCAACATTGCCATTTTCAGTATAATATGCTGAAAATGTACCACAACGAAGTTGTGAATTCTTATTTTCATCGCCAAGATGATAACGAGCAACAACAACTGTATTTGACGGGCACTCTATACTGGAGTTGCTCTCTTTTTGTGCTGTAGTATTCTCGTAACTTGTTCTACAGAGGTAATAAGTCGTTTCCTTATTACAATTCATTCCATGCCACTCGTATGCAGTACCTTTACCAGTAGAGGTGTATCCTGTTTTGCAACTGGTTGCCTTATAACAGGTTAAACCTATTGTTCCGGTTTGAGATGTATAGTCAAAGGCTGTTGAGTTAGGTTGATCCAGATAATATCCGTCACTACAGGCCTTTTTGTAGCAGGTCATACCGCCACTGGCTGAAGCCAGGGTGGATATAGTATAACCAGATGAGGTTGTCGCATTGGACAAGCTACCATTGGCGGACAGGGTGCTCAGACTGCCGTTTGCAGATTGCGACGACAGGCCATTGGCATAACGCGTATCTGTTGCCCAGACATACTCACCTGAAGACGGAGCGCTGCCCTGCGTCCAACCACTGGCACAGCTACAGCCGACATAACAGGTCTGCTTATCAGAACAGGAAATATTCATTTCGGAATTTTTATATTCTGTAAATGCATTGTTATAACTGGCCGATTTTGTCTGTGTACTCGTAACATCTGTTTTACGATAATAGTAAGTTATACTTGAGTCTGCATAAGAGTTATTATC
>CAZXQM010000162.1:0-1528 GCA_964643455.1 uncultured Vampirovibrio sp.
TCATAGCACCAACCAGCATGAATTGTGCGGGATATTTAGTTGAGATTTTTGCTCTTGAGATAACAACCTCGCCATCCTCAAGCGGTTGTCTTAAGGTTTCCAATACCTGACGTGGAAATTCAACCATTTCATCCAAAAACAAAACTCCTCGATGGGCAAGTGTAATCTCCCCCGGTCTTGGATTTGTACCGCCTCCAATTATTCCGTTAGGTGAAGCTGTATGGTGAATTGCCCTGAAAGGTCTTTTTGACATTAAAGGTTTATCTGGCGGAAGAAGACCGCAGATACTGTATATTTTGGTAAGTTCAAAAGCTTCCTTAAGCTGCAGTGGCGGTAGAATTGAGGCCAAACACTTTGCCATCATGGTTTTTCCGGAGCCTGGAGAACCGGACATAAGAATATTGTGTCCTCCTGCCGCTGCTATTTCCAGAGCTTTTTTGGCTTTTTGCTGCCCTTTTACATCTTTAAAGTCATATATGTAATTGTCTTCAAAATTTTCTCTAAAGTACTGATTAATGTTGATAATTGTTGGTTCTATTGGTGCTTCTGAAAAATGAGCAACAACATCCCCAAGGTACTTCACTCCGAAAACTTTAATGCCTCGAACCAATGCTGCTTCTTTAGCATTTTTTTCGGGAACAAAAACTGTTGTAATACCATGTTCTTTAAGTCCACATACAAGCGGAAGTATACCGTTAACTGTTCTTACAGAACCATCTAAAGATAATTCACCTAAAAAAGCTGTAGTATTATTATCCGGAATTTCTACTCCCTGTTCTTTAAGAATTCCGACTGCAATAGGAAGATCAAAGTTTGTACCTTCTTTTCTGATATCAGCCGGTGCAAGATTCACAATAACCTTACATGTGGGAAAAGCAAAACCTGAGTTTTTGATTGCAGAATGTACCCTTTCTTTTGCTTCATTCACCGCACTATCGGGTAGTCCTACAATACTCATTCCGGGAAGAGAATTTGTAACATCTACTTCCACTTCTATTTTACAAGAATTAATTCCGACTGTTGTAGCCGTTATTACTTTAGTTACCATAAGAGTATTATAATACAAATGGGTAAATTTGTGCTATGAATCCGGTAACATTGAAGAAATTTCGGCAACAATTCTTGCCAAATCAGGACCACCAAAAATAACTTCCAATATTAATGCCGAATTAATAATAACAGTTTCCCTGTACTCCATTGTATCAACATCAATAATGTTAAATTCAACATAATCTTCGCCAACATACGTAATCTTACCGTATTCAGCTCCAGTTGCCCACCTTAAAAAAACGTATTTCTGTTCAAAAATTTTGAGCCTGTTTATTAATTTCATCTAAACACCTTCACCTATTATATATTATTAGTTCAAATTTTAACAAAGTCAAATTTTGCTAGTTGATGATTATAAGTTTTTGTTTATGTTAAATTCTTTTAATATATTTCGTTGCATATTCATAATTCTCTTCCTTTAGGATAACATATAATTAAAATATAACAACTTATAAAATTTTAAACTTGACGATAAATC